>NZ_JBVIIM010000034.1:0-79028 GCF_055569765.1 Streptomyces sp. NPDC031365
TACCGCTTCGTGTACTTACTTCCCACCTGGTGCTACTTCCTCTGGAACCTCAAGATCCCAGTCTCCAGGTGTCCATGATCAAGGGGAAGCTTCACCGGTGACGACCTTGCCGCATCTGTTCAGAATGCCGGGGCGCCCGTGGAGGCGTCCGGTTCGAGTATCGGGAGTTCCACCCTCGTGAGTGATGTCGACGTGACGGCCGCGGGCGATGCCGGTTCCCCGGCCGGAGATCCGCTGGGACTGGCCGACTTGTTCACCGGTGGCGGCGAGCCGTGGCTGCCACTGCTCAAACCGTTGATCGAGGCACATCCGGGAGCCGCCGACTTCATCGGCCCGAAGCGCAGCCCGGAGGTCGTTCCGGTGCGCGAGCTGACGTTCCAGGCGTTGAAGCCGCATCCGCCGGAGAAGTGGAAGGTGGTCGTCTTCGGACAGAACCCCTATCCGCGGGCGGAGAGCGCGACCGGCATCGCGATGTTCGACAACACCTTCAACGACTGGAAGGACAGCCAGTTCGGCCGGGTCGTCAGCATCCGCTGCCTCATCAAGGCGGCCGCGATGTGGAAGTACGGCATCATCAAGAAGACCCCGATCGCCGACGTCCGCGCCCTGCTGAAGAAGGAGGACACGGTTCAGCCGCCCGAGTGGTTTCAGGCGATGCTCACCCAGGGTGTGCTGCTGCTGAACGCGTCCCTCACGGCGAGCGCGGACGGGGCGATGGCCACCGATCGGCACACGTCGTTCTGGCGCCCCGTGGTCGAGCAGATCGTCGAGGAGATCCTCCGGGCGAAGCAGGATGCGGTGGAGGAGGACGACCGGGGGGTGGTGTTCGCCTGGTGGGGCGCGCACGCCCGCAGCCTGAAGAGGGTCGTCCAGCGGCTGGAGGAGAAGTACCCGGGGGTGCAGGTGCGTCACTTGGACCACGCCAATCCGGCCGCGCAGGGGGATCTGTTCTGCGAGGGCGACCACTTCGCCCAGGTGAACGACGCCCTGGCGGTGGTGGGGGCCGAGCCGGTCGACTGGCTGCCGCAGAAGGGCTGGGACCAGGGGACGGGCGGGGCCGGCGGGCCCAAGGACGGTGGTGTCGCACAGCGGATGGGGGCGTTCATCGCGTCCACGATGGAGTTGCACCAGCTGTATCTGGAGCGGCTCACCAGCGTCAAGGACGAGGGTCTCGTTCTGCCGCCCGTCACCGGGGTGTTCGACACGCCGCTGGTGGACTTCCGGAAGGCCGTCGACCCGGTCTCGCGGGTGCTCGCGCACCTGGATCGGCATATCGATCTGTCGAACCGTTTCGGGGAGACGAAGGCCGCGGAGGCGGCGTCCGCGGGCGCGCTGTCCGGGGAGGCCGTGGGCGCCTTGTCGGCCGACGCGATCTCGGCCCTCTACCTGTACACGTGCGAGTCGGGCTTCTACCGCGAGATCAACGCCGTGCTGCGCTCGTCGGACCGCGAGCGCGTGGTGCCGTACCTGCCGTACCTGCGGTTGCTGTTTTCGGCGATGGAGGCGTTGCCGGCACAGACACGGCCGCTGTGGCGTGGTGTGGCGCTGGATCTGCGGTCCCAGTACCCGCTGGGGCGGACGGTGACGTGGTGGGGCGTGTCGTCGTGCACGTCCGAGCCGGGTGTGGCTCGCGCGTTCCTCGGCGGGCGTGGCCGGCGGACGCTGTTCGAGGTGACACCCGCGCGGGCGGTGGGGATCCGGCAGTTCTCCGCGTTCACAGGTGAGGAGGAGTACATCCTCGCGCCGGGGACGCAGTTGAAGGTGACGGAGGTGAAGGCCGAACGTGGGGGGCTGTGCACCGTGCGGCTGACCGAGCTGGAGGGGGCCGGCCTGGTGTCATGACGTGCCTGGACCGGGCACGCATGGCAACGCGGCTCGGGCTCCAGCGGGGCCTCCCAACCGATGGCCGTCAACAAGACGGTGATCGCGATGCTGCGCCCGAAGCCGAACATGGCCACCATTGACCCGCGGCGCGTCCAGCTGCCGTCGACGGACCGGACGGCATCGGCACCATCGCCTCGTACTGGACCGAGGTGTCGCTGCCCGCCACCGGCACGTGGGGCGCGCGCCCTCCCACCATGCACGGTTGGTAAGGGAGCGAGGCCGTGGCCCGCGACAAGTTCGTCGCCTGGGTCGGCGCGTACGGCGCAATGCCGGACGGCACCGTCACTTTGGTCGACGAGGACACTGGCCCGGTGCTGAGGACCTGGCCGGACGAGCGCTGACCTTACCCGCCCTTTCCTGCGGCCGTGAAGGGGGAAAGGACGGGCGGGGATGGGCGGCGCGGCCGGGGAACGGGGCACGCTCACCCGGGGGCGCGTCGGCCGGGGCCTTCGCGCGCGCCTCGAACCCGCACCGGGGCCGCCCGCACTGCGCGAGGCCGTCGCCCGGATCCTCGCTGCGCCGTCACACCCGTGTGCCGCCTGCGGAGCGGACTCGCCACCGCCCGCGTCGTCTCAATTTCCGGGTGTGGCGCTGCGTCGGGTGGATTTGTGCTGGAAGCGCGGCATGGCTGTCCGCCGAGGGCATCCTGGCATGCCGACGACGGTGGAGGGGATCGCCGCAGATCTGCGGGCAGCGGCAGGGGAGGCGGGTCTGCTCCAGGCGGCGATGCAGGCGTTTACCCGCGGCGGCAACGGCTGCCTCACCAACCACGGCTGACCCGGCCACCCACGCACAGGGTCGGCCGCCCGGGCAGGCGGCCGGTCCTGTTCCCGCTACACCGTCCGAAGAGGGACGGCCGGTGGAACGAACTGGCCAAGGACGTCGCCGCGATGGCCAACACCCGCGGCGGCCTGATCGGTTTCGGCGTACGCGACACCACCTGCGAACTGGTCAGGATCGATCCCGACGGGGCGAACATCGAGCAGTACGCCCAGTGGATCCGCAACCACGTCCGCCGACGGCGCCCGCAGCGTCCTGGCCGCCGTCCTGAGCCGTCGCAACACCGTCACCCTCACCCTGACGGCCCGACTGCTCGGCCGGGACCGCAACACCCTGAGTTATCACGCTCACCGGACCATGCCCCTGCTGGCCTTCGCCGCGGCCCCCGACATCACCGCGGCCATCACTCAGCGCCGACGAAATCACCCACCCCGCACGATCGAGGCCCTCCAAGACGTGATCGCTGACTACGAAAGCGACATCAAGTCCGGCAGTAGTTAGTTGACGGCTCCTGAACCGCTTCCAGTTCGTTGATGATCATCGCGGCGCGTTCGGCGTCAAGCGGCTGTGCCAGGTCCTGGAGGTCTCCCGGTCCGGGTTCTACCGGTGGCTGAAGGCCGCCCCGGCCCGCCTGGCGCGAGCTCGGGAGGACGCCCGCCTCGCGAGGCGGATCCGGGAGATCCACAAGGAGTCCGACGGCACCTACGGCATCCCGCGCATCACGGCCGAGCTGAAGGCCGCCGGGATCGAGGTCAACCACAAACTCGCCGAGCACCTGGACGCTGCCGGCATCGCGGCGAGCACCGGCTCCTACGGCGCCACGCTGACATCGTTTCTCCGCAGGAACGGTCACAAGGTGGTCGAGGCCGGCCGTCCGGACCGCAGGCTGCGGCGCATGAACGGAAAGTCCGACACCCTGGACGCCGAGAACGCCGCCCGCGCCGTGCTCGCCGGGTTCGCGACCGCCACGCCGAAGACCGCCGACGGCGAAGCCGAGATGATCCGCCAGCTCACAATCGCGCACGACCAGGCCGTTGAACAGCGCGCCACGGCCATGGTCACGATGAAGGCAATACTGGTCCACGCCCCGGACACCCTGCGCCGCGTCTGTCAAACGAACGGCTCTGGTCCGTAGTCGGTGGTGACGCCGAGTAGCCGTCAGGGCAGGAGGATGCGGTGGTGGAGGAAGTCGAATCCGGCGCGTCCGTGCATCTGTCTCGTGATCCTTTTGGTGCGGGTGTTGACGCCTTCGGTGCGGCCGTTGTGGTAGGCAAGGTGAGGCCGGCGTTCACGGCGGGCTCGACGACGTCTCGCGGTGCTCAAGCTGAACGGTCTTGAGTCCCCGCTCAGTTCCAAGCGGCGAGCAGGTCTTCCGGGGTGAGGGTGGTGATTCCTTCCGCGGTGCAGCCGCTGCGGGCGACCGCGAGCAGGGGGGTGTCGTCGTCGGCCCCGGGAAGCTGGGAGCGATGGGTGATCAGGCGGGCCAGGTCGCGCTGGTCGAAGGGCTTGTTCTCAAGCCATTTGATGGATCCGGCGAAGGTGATCTTCTTTGCGATGGGGGAGCGGTCGGCGCCGATGAGGTCGATCTCCGGGTCGTTGGTGCGGGTCCAGTAGCCTCCGACGACGCCGGTGCCCTCGGGGAGCCAGTCGTCGGCCAGGCGCCAGAGGGCTTCGCGGATGACGGGTTCGATGGCGCGCCCGCGCCAGGATGTCCAGCTCGTTCGGATGGAGTCGAGAACGCGGTCGCCGCGGCCGCGTTCGACGGCGGGGATGCCGGGGCCGATGAAGGAGAGCCAGAACCGCAGGTAGGGGTCGTCGATGCGGTAGCGCGTCTCGCGGCTCGGCTTGGTGGACAGGGGGAGTTCGGCGGCGACCATGCGGCGGCCGGTGAGGAGTTCCAGGGAGCGTTTGACGGAGCCTGGGTGGAGGCCGCCGGCGGCTCGGCCGATGAGCGTGAAGGTGCGTTCGCCGTGGCCGATGGCGCTGAGGACGGTGCGGGCTTGCGCTTCGGTGGGGAATTCGGCGGCCAGGGTGCGTTCGCCGCTGACGAGGAGTGCGGAGGTGGGCCGGGTGAGGGCCTGTTCGAGGTAGTCCCACAGGGCGGCGCCGTGGGGCCATTCCTCCAGGATCAAGGGAAGGCCGCCCGTGATGAGGTGAGCGTCGAAGGCGTCGGCCGGGGCCAGGTCGAGCATGGAGGCGACGTCGTGGGGGGTGAGAGCGGGGACGACCATCTCGGTGCCACGCTGATAGAAGGGGCGTCCGTAGGTGTTGAGCTGTTCCATTATGGCGATGTCCGAACCGATGAGGATCAGCAGGACCGGGAGCTTGGACAGGGTCCGGTCGAAGGACTTCTGCAAGGCTCCCTCGAAGCTGGCGTCCTCACGCACGAGATAGGGCATCTCATCGAGTACGACAATGCTGGGTGCGTCGGAGGGCAGAGCGGTGGCGAGCAGGCTTAGGGCCGCATCCCAGCTCTGTGGTGTGGCGAAGTCCGAGAAGCGGCTGGCGTCAGGCAGGGCGGACGCGGCCAATTCGGCGGTGAAGCCCGCCAGGTCCTCGTCTCGGGAGCCGCCGATGGCGGTGAAGAAGACGTGCGGAAGGTCTGCTCGTTCCAGGAACTCTTCTACGAGCCGCGACTTGCCTACCCTTCGGCGCCCGCGGATCAGGATGGCGCGGCCCGGTCGTCCGCCTCTGCTGCCCGCCTGCACCGTGCGCAGCAGGTCTCGCAAGAGGCCGAGTTCGGTCCGGCGCCCGATGAAACCATTCACGATGCACTCTCCTCGATGTGACTACCTTCAATGATAGTCTCATCGATGAGAGTAATGTGCCTGATGGAGCCCCGACGGACCGGAACGGCGCGACGGACGATGACGTGAGCAGCCGGCCAGAGGTGCGGCTCGCACGACTGGTGGCGGGCGGCGCCCGTCAGTCGTCCTTGGCGATTCGGGATTCCCGCCGCCGCAAGCCGGGCTGTGCGTCGGCGCGGCCGCTCAGAGAGCTCGCCGCACGACATCCCCGCGCGTAGGCACCGGGATGGGGTACCGCCTAAGATCCGGCTGAGGTCGATCTCCACAGGGAACAGAACCGCCCCCTTGATCACCCCGCAGAACGCCCCACCGGTCCCGGGCCTCCCCTGAACCTGCGCGGGTGCCCCGAATGTCAAGGCCGTTCTGCCATCTGAGAACAGGGACTTCCAGCAGCGCTAGGGTTTCCGGGACAGAGGGAATGGCACGCTGGCGACCAGGGGAACGAAACACCTTGGGACACGGAGCACGAAAGCAACTGGCGAAGCTGCTCGATGCCTCGGAGCGATGCGGGGACTTCAGCACCCGCATCGAGATGTCCGCCCGCGCGCTGCGGATCGAGGTCGACGGCGTCGGGGTGCTGCCCCTGCCGTTGCGCGCTCCGGTCACCAAGAAGCTGATCGCGCAGGCCCGGCAGGCCCGCTTCGGCCGCGGTGAGCAGACCCTGGCCGACACCAGCGTGCGCGATACCTGGGAGATCACCCCGGACCGGATCACCCTGGGCGGCCCCGACTGGGACCGCACCCTGAGCGGCGTCCTCGACGGCGTCCGTACCGCGCTCGGTCTGCCGCCCACCACCGTCCTGCGGGCCGAACCGCACGCGCTGCTCGTCTACGGCAAGGGCCAGTTCTTCCTGCCGCACCAGGACTCCGAGAAGGACGACTCCATGGTGGGCACCCTGGTGGTCTCGCTGCCCTCGCACCACACCGGCGGCGAACTCGTCGTCTCCCACGCCGGCCGGAGCGTCGTCCACCAGGCGTCCCGGGAGAAGCTGACCTTCGCTGCCTTCTACGCGGACTGCCTGCACGAGGTCAAGCCCGTCAAGTCCGGCTACCGCGTCACCCTCACCATGAACCTCCTCGCCGAACGCACCCGCCCGGCCGGCGAGGACGGCGGTGGCCCGGCCGCCGACCTGGCCCACTGCCTGACCGAACACTTCACCGAGCCGGCCGAAGAGCGTTACGCCTACGGCCGCCAGAAAACGGCGCCCCCGAACCGCCTCGTGTACCTTCTCGACCACGAGTACACCCAGCGTGGTCTGGACTGGGACCGCCTCAAGGGTGCAGACGCCACGCGTGCCACCCGGCTCCGCCAGGCCGCCGGGCAGGCAGGCTGCGAGGCGGTCCTCGCATTGGCCGAGGTGAAGGAGACTTGGGACGCCGTACCGCCCTACGACCGCTACGACTACTACGGCGATGTCGAGCACTTCGACGGCTGCGAGGACGAGGAGTGCGAGGGTGAGTGCCTCCTCGACCCCGACGGGGAGCCCGGGGCCGAGCGCCGCCGCAGTGGCGACTTCTCCGACTACGAGCTGGGCGACCTGATCGACGACGAGATCACCCTCGACTGGTGGACCCGCCCCGACGGCGCCGACGGTGAGCAGATCTCCCTGCCCGTCTCTTACGCCGAGGTGTGCGCCACCACCGAGAACAAGGACCTCACGCCCTACCAGTCCGAGTACGAGGGCTACATGGGCAACTACGGCAACACCCTGGACCGCTGGTACCGGCGGGCCGCAGTGGTGCTCTGGCCCCGGCAACGCT
Source organism: Streptomyces sp. NPDC031365 (assembly GCF_055569765.1). NCBI lineage: Bacteria > Bacillati > Actinomycetota > Actinomycetes > Kitasatosporales > Streptomycetaceae > Streptomyces > Streptomyces sp. NPDC031365. The sequence goes on from NZ_JBVIIM010000034.1 coordinate 7,232, forward strand.
CGTTCGCGGCACGCGCCGAGGCCGGCTCCGAGGGAGCCCTGCGAGAACTCCAGGGCCACCTGGACACCGGGGAGTTGGAGCTGGCGCGTACGCTGGCCCGGTCGCTCGCCCCGATCTGGAAGCATCGCGGTTCGGGCGAAGCGGCCGCTCCACTCTTCACTGCCGCCCTGCACGTCGCGGTGGGACTGGAGGAAGCGGACACCGCCGCGATGCTCCTTGCGCCCTTCGGGGTGGAGACCTTGGGCGAGCGACACGTCCCCGATCTCGCGGAAGCGGCCGCACGGTACGGGCGGACGTGGTCGCGCGGGGCCGTCGGCAGCTGGTTCGGCCCGGTCGCCGCGTACACCGGGGCGGATCGCGCAGCGTGGCTCGAGTCTCTGCCCGGCCTCTGTGCCGCGCTGCGGGCCGCTGACGGTGACGGAGACGCGGTGGCGGCACCGCTGGTGGAGGGCGTGTGGCAAGCGGCCGAGCAGCAGCTCACCGGCTGGCTCGACGTGGGCCGCGAGGCGGAGCGCCGCGCGGGCATGGAACGGCTGGGAGCTCCCTTGGCCCGCATCCTGCAGGCGTGCGACCCGAAAACCGCCGACACGATCGTCACCGCGCTGCGCGGCCTGCCGGACACCGCCCTGGAATGCCTGCTCCCGGCCCTGCGCACCGCGGCCCACCGACCGACGACCGTACGAGACGGGGCACCCGCGGCCCACGCCTTCCAGACGCTCGCCGACCACTGCGAGGCCCGGCTCACCGCGGCCGTCAATCGCCCCGTACGTGCGGCGGACGACTGGTCACTCACCCCGGCCGGTACCTGCCGGTCCGGCTGCGGCCTCTGCCCCGACCTCGACGCCTTCCTCACCTCCCGCACCCGTCGGGTCATGGATTGGCCGCTCGCGAAGGACCGGCGCCGCCACATCCACAGCCGTATCGATCTGGCCGGCCTGCCCGTGTCCCACACCACCCGGCGTCAGGGACGCCCCTACACCCTGGTCCTGACCAAGACGAACGCGGTGTTCACCCGTGAGCAAGCGGCCCGCATCCGCGCCGAGACCGACCTGGCGTGGCTGCGGGAGAAATGGCCCCGGCCCCGCGGCTGAAAGGGGACAGACAAGCCCCGCGGCTCGCGCGCCTGGAACGGCAGTCCGCACCCGGGACGCGGATGCCGCGATCAGCGGCGACACGGGCGCCATCGCCACCGCCGTGTACGGCGCGCTGGGCACCGGCCCGCGCGGTGAGGTGGCTGAGATCACGCACACGTGGGAGGACGTGGAGGCGCGCCTCGGCCGGCTCATCCTCACTGCCGCCGCCGCACTGGACGACCTCACCGGCGATGCCTGGGACACGGTGGATGAGCGGCTGCGTTTCCTCGTGGTGAGGGTCGCGGCCCAGCTAGGCCGGACATGAACCCCAGCTGACCCGCTCCACCCTCCGTACGGAAGGGCCCACACGGACGTGCGGGCCCTTCCGCGTCATCCCCTACGTTGCGGACGCACACGCCCTAAGAGGGCGTATCCCGCCTCCCCGGTGGGAGATGAGTGGGAGACAAGTGGGAGATGATCATGGCGTGGCGCTGCAATCAGGCGCTAGGAAATGCTAGATAGCGCTACCTGCGCGGCCCTGGTTCAGCCGCCGGATTCGCCCGCGTGCGGGCTCAGCGCACCCATGCTGACCAGCACAATCACCACCACACCGAGGGCGATGCGGTAGTACACGAACGGCATGAACGACTTGGTGCTGATGAATTTCATGAACCAGGCGATCACCGCGTACCCGACCGCGAAGGCGATGACCGTCGCGAAGAGCGTCGGGCCCCAGGAGACGTGCCCGCCCTCCGTCGCGTCCTTCAGTTCGAACAGGCCGGACGCCAGCACCGCCGGGATGGCGAGCAGGAAGGAGTAGCGTGCCGCGTCCTCGCGCCGGTAGCCCATGAACAGGCCGCCGCTGATGGTGGCGCCGGAGCGGGAGACGCCCGGGATGAGCGCCATGGCCTGGCAGATGCCGTAGATCAGACCGTCCCTGACCGTCAGGTCCCCCAGTTCCTTGCGCTGTTTGGCCACCCGGTGCCGGCCGCCGCTCTCGTCCCGCGCCGCGAGGCGGTCGGCGACGCCGAGCACGATGCCCATGCCGATGAGCATCGCAGCGGTGAGCCGGAGATCGCGGAACGGGCCCTCGATCTGGTCCTTGAGCGTCACCCCGAGCACACCGATCGGGATCGATCCGACGATGACCAGCCAGCCCATGCGAGCGTCCTGGTCCCGGCGCATCTCCTTGTCCGTCAGGGAGCGGGTCCAGGCCGACAGGATCCGCCCGATGTCCTTGCGGAAGTAGATCAGCACCGCGGTCTCCGTGCCGATCTGGGTGATCGCGGTGAAGGCCGCGCCCGGATCCTCCCAGCCGGAGAAGGCCGCGGTCAGCCGCAGATGCGCGCTGGAGGAGACGGGCAGGAACTCGGTCAGCCCCTGGACGAGTCCGAGGATGAGGGATTCAAACCAAGACATGAGGTAACGGAGTCCAAGTGCCGATCGTGGACGGGCGAAAGGCACACCACACCGCTGTGTGCGGTGATCGATGATCAGGTGCGCCGAGGGCGAAGCGTAGCGCCCCAAGATGAACCCCCGGCCCAGGGGCTTCGCGGCCCGTGGCGCGGGTGTCGGCTCAGGCCGCCGCCGTCGGGCCGCCCACCGTCCAGCCCGGGGACCGCGGATGCGGGGTCAGCTCCTCGTGCCGCGCCTCGTCGCCGCACGCCCGGCAGGTGACGACCGGGACGAACTCGTGGCCGCAGCTGTGCTCGAGCACCATCGGCAGGTCGCCGTCCTGCCGCAGATGGCGGTCGCCCCACTCCTTGAGGGTCAGCAGCACGGGCTCCAGCTCCAGCCCGGCCCGGGTGGGCCGGTACTCGAAGCGCTGCGGGCGCTCGCTGTAGGGGCTCCTGGTCAGGATCCCGGCGTCGACCAGCCGCCGCAGCCGCGTGGCCAGGATGTCGCGGGGGGCGCCGATGTTGCGTACCAGCTGGTCGAAACGGCCGTTGCCGAGACACACCTCGCGCAGGACGAGCAGGGAGTACTTCTCGCCGACGAGTGCGAGCGCGTCGGCGATCGAGCAGGGGCGCGGATTCTTGGAGGCGGCCATACGCCCAGTGTAGGTGAGGGTTTGATTTTCCAACTCATGGCGCTATGGTGAGTTCGGATTTCCTACTCATCGGTACGTCGTTCGTTCCCGTATCGCCCCCGGGTAACCGGCCGGGCGGCCAAGGAGGCCCGCACCATGCGTGACGCAGTCGTCGTCGAAGCCGTACGCACCCCCATCGGCAAGGGCAAGCCGCACGGCGCCCTGGCCCACGTCCACCCCGTCGAACTCCTCGCCCACACCCTGCGCACCCTCGTCGAGCGCTCCGGCGTGGACCCCGCGCTGATCGACGACGTCATCGGCGGCACCGTCGACCAGGTGGGCGAGCAGGCCATGAACACCACGCGCTACGCCGCCCTGTCCGCCGGCCTGCCGGAGTCCGTCCCGGCCACCACGGTGGACCGCCAGTGCGGCTCCTCCCAGCAGGCCGTGCACTTCGCGGCCCAGGGTGTCATCGCGGGCGCGTACGACCTCGTCGTCGCCTGCGGGGTGGAGTCCATGAGCCGGGTGCCGATGTGGTCCAACGTGCCCGAGGGCAAGGATCCCTTCGGCCCCGGCGTCGCCGAGCGCTACCCGGAAGGGCTGGTCCCGCAGGGCATCAGCGCCGAGCTCATCGCCGCCAAGTGGTCGATCACCCGCGAGCGGATGGACGGCTTCGCCGTCTCCTCGCACCAGCGGGCCGCCGCCGCCTGGGCTGCCGGACTGTTCGACGCCGAGGTCGCACCCCTGGACGGCGTCACCCGCGACGAGTGCGTACGGCCGGACAGCACCGCCGAGGTCCTATCCGGTCTGCGGCCCGCCTACCACGACCCCGCCTTCGCCGAGCGCTTCCCGCAGATCGAGTGGAACGTCACCGCGGGCAACGCCAGCCCCGTCAACGACGGCGCCTCGGCCGTCCTCATCACCTCGAGCGAAACCGCCGCCCGGCTCGGCCTGCGCCCGCTCGCGCGGTTGCACAGCTTCGCCGTCACCGGCTCCGACCCGCTGCTGATGCTCACCGGCGTCGTCCCGGCCACCGAGAAGGTGCTGCGCCGGGCCGGTCTCTCGCTCGACGACATCGACCTCTTCGAGGTCAACGAGGCGTTCTCCAGCGTGGTCCTGGCCTGGCAGCAGGAGACCGGCGCCGACCTCGCCAAGGTCAACGTCCACGGCGGAGCCGTCGCCCTCGGCCATCCCCTCGGGGCCAGCGGCACCCGGCTGACGACGACCCTGGTCCACGCGATGCGCGAACGCGGCGCCCGTTACGCCCTGCAGACCATGTGCGAGGCGGGTGGGCTGGCCAACGCGATGGTGCTCGAACGGGTCTGACGCACTGACGGTCCTCTCACTGCCCGCGCAGCTGGTGCCGCTTGCGCCACGCCACCACCGCGCCCGCGAGGCCCGGTACGGCGATGCAGGCCAGCGCGATCAGAAAGGCCGGCGACGTCGGCGTCGAGGCGCGGGCGCCGGCCACGACATAGGCGGCGGTGTTCGGGACCGAGCCGAGCGCCGTCGCCAGCAGGAACGGCAGCAGGCCCATGCGGGATACCGCGGCGCAGTAGTTCGTGGCGGCGAAGGGGATGCCCGGGAACAGCCGGGCCGCCAGCATCGAGCGGAAGCCGTGCCGGCTCAGCTGGTTGTCCGCGGCCTTCAGCCAGCGTCCGCGCAGCAGCGGACGCAGCGCCTCCTGGCCGAGCGCCCGGCCCAGACAGAAGGCCAGCCCGGCGCCCAGCACCGTGCCGCCCAGCGCGGCGGCCAGACCCAGCTGGGAGGCGAACAGCGCACCGGCGGCCAGGTTCAGCAGCGGCCGCGGCACGAACGCCACCGTGCACACCCCGTAGGCCACCGCGTACGCCACCACCGCCGCGGCCCCGCCGAGCCGGTCCGGCCAGCCGTCGGTCAGCAGCCGTTGCGGTTCGAGGACCAGCATCGTCGACGCCGCGGAGGCGAGCAGCACGAGGAGCAGGGACAGCCGTGACCAGGGCGACAACAGCACTCTGGCGCACCGCGCGGCGAAACCCGTGGCGGGCACGAGGGCGGACGCGGCCGTGGGGACGGCGACCGCGAGGTCGTTCGCGGCGGCCCGGGGAGAGGCCGCGGCGGTGCCCCCGGAGCGAGTGGTGGCATCGAGCATCCGGTGACACTAACCGACATATGTGTGTGATCGCCGTAGTGTTCGTCTCATGCGCGTCACAGGAGACGGGACGGCGCCGGCCACACCGCGTCCACCGGGCAGCCCGCTCGCCGACACGGTGCTGGAGCGGCTCACGACCATCTACGGGCGGGCGGCCGATCCGGAGCGGGCCCCGGTCATGCGGGCGTACATGAAGGGCGTCGCCCCCTTCCTGGGCCTGACCACCCCGGTCCGCCGCGCCCTGTCCCGCACCGTCACGGCGGGACTTCCCCGGCCCGACGAGACCGACTGTACGGCCGTCGCCCTGCGCTGCTGGGAGCTGCCCGAGCGTGAGTACCACTACTTCGCCGTGGACTACCTGCGCCGCCACGTGCGGCACTGCTCCTCCGGCTTTCTGCCCGTCACCCGGCATCTCGCGACCACGGTCCCGTGGTGGGACACCGTCGACCTGCTCGCCGCGCACGTCGTCGGGGCGCTGGTCGCCGCCGACCCGGGGCTCACCGACGCCATGGACGAGTGGATCGGCGACGACGACATGTGGCTCGTCCGCACCGCCCTCCTCCACCAGTTGCGCTTCAAGGAGCGCACCGACACCGGACGCCTCTTCGGCTACTGCCTGCGCCAGTCGGGCCACCAGGACTTCTTCGTCCGCAAGGCCATCGGCTGGTGCCTGCGCGAGTATGCCAAGACCGATCCGCACGCCGTACGGGCGTTCCTCGCGCGCGAGGAAGGGCGGTTCGCGCCGCTGTCGGTGCGGGAAGCGCTGAAGAACATCGGCCCGTAGGGGCGGGGCGGGCGCGGGCGTGGGGGCGGGCGCGTAAAACCGTTCGACGCGGGGTGACTTGTCGGCAAGGATCGATGCCATGTTCCGGTACGCCTTCCACCTCGCAGCATCCGCGGTCGCGGATGCCCCGAAGGCTGCCGTTCCCGCTGTCCTCGCAGCAGTCGACGGCGCCCGAAGCTGACCCTCCCCGGATCGTCCGGCGGACCCCCCAGGGGGAGGGTCGGACAGGTTCCCGGGGTCCCCGTCCCGGCCGCGCGCCGAACCGCCGCGCCCGGGGCCATCACGCGTCACCACGCGTCACCATCGAGAGGCTTCGAGGTACCGCCATGTCCAAGACGGCGTACGTCCGCACCAAACCGCATCTGAACATCGGCACGATGGGCCATGTCGACCACGGCAAGACCACCCTGACCGCCGCCATCACCAAGGTCCTCGCCGAGCGCGGGTCCGGCAGCTTCGTCCCGTTCGACCGCATCGACCGGGCGCCGGAGGAGGCCGCCCGCGGCATCACCATCAACATCGCGCACGTCGAGTACGAGACCGGCACCCGGCACTACGCACACGTGGACATGCCCGGCCACGCCGACTACGTCAAGAACATGGTCACCGGCGCCGCGCAGCTCGACGGGGCGATCCTCGTCGTCTCCGCACTGGACGGGATCATGCCGCAGACCGCCGAGCACGTCCTGCTCGCCCGTCAGGTGGGCGTCGACCACATCGTGGTCGCGCTCAACAAGGCGGACGCCGTGGACGACGGCGAGGATGCCGTGCTGACCGACCTGGTCGAGCTGGAGGTCCGCGACCTGCTCTCCGCGCACGGCTACGGCGGCGAGTCCGCGCCCGTCGTACGGGTCTCCGGGCTGAAGGCACTGGAGGGCGACCCGCGCTGGACGGCGTCGGTCGAGGCGCTGCTCGACGCGGTGGACACCTATGTCCCGATGCCCGAGCGGTATCTGGACGCGCCGTTCCTGCTGCCGGTGGAGAACGTGCTCACCATCACCGGCCGGGGCACCGTCGTGACCGGCGCGGTGGAGCGCGGCACCATCCGGGTCGGCGACCGGGTCGAGGTGCTCGGCGCGGAGGTGGAGACCGTGGTGACCGGCCTGGAGACCTTCGGCAAGCCCATGGAGGAGGCGCAGGCCGGGGACAACGTGGCGCTGCTGCTGCGCGGGGTGCCGCGGGACGCGGTGCGGCGCGGACATGTGGTGGCCGCGCCGGGCAGCGTGGTGCCGAGCCGGCGCTTCACGGCGCAGGTGTACGTGCTGTCGGCACGCGAAGGCGGCCGTACGACACCGGTGGCGACCGGCTACCGCCCGCAGTTCTACATCCGCACGGCTGATGTCGTGGGTGACGTCGACCTCGGTGAGGTGGCCGTGGCCCGGCCCGGGGACACGGTCACGGTGACCGTCGAGCTGGGACGGGACGTGCCCCTGGAGTCCGGACTCGGCTTCGCCGTCCGTGAGGGCGGACGCACGGTCGGGGCCGGCACCGTGACGTCGGTCGGCTGAGCCGCGGACGGCTGTCCGCTCCCGTGGCGGGGGCGGACAGCCGCTCGTACGGACGGCGGGGACAATGGAGCGGTGAGCGAACCCATCCCCGTGACCCGCGCCGTCGGTCACGGTACCGCCAAGCTGATGCCCGACGTGGACCGGGAACGCGCCTGGCTGCTGACCGTCGACGGGGCGCCGCAGTCGTACGTCGACCTGGACGAGCCGACGCATCTGGAGTTCGAGTACGTCCGGCGGCTCGGGCACGTCCTGGACGTCCTCGCCGCGCCGGGACCGGCCCTGGACGCCCTGCACCTGGGCGGTGGTGCGCTCACCCTGCCCCGCTACCTGGCCGCCACCCGGCCCGGCTCCCGGCAGCACGTGGTGGAGGTCGACGGGGAACTGCTGGAACTGGTCGCCGAGGAACTGCCCCTCCCCGCCGGCGCCGGGATCACGCTGCACGCGGCGGATGCCCTGGCCTGGCTGGAGACGGCCCCCGACGACAGCGCGGACGTCCTGATCGCCGACGTCTTCGGCGGCTCGCGGGTGCCGGCGCATCTGACCTCCGTCACTTACGTCCGTGAGGCCGCGCGGATCCTGCGTCCTGGCGGGGTCTACCTCGCCAACCTCGCGGACGCGGCCCCGTTCACCTTCCTGCGCTCCCAGTTGGCGACTCTCGGGACCCGGTTCGAAGAACTGGCGCTGATCGCCGAGCCGGGGGTGCTGCGCGGCCGCCGCTTCGGCAACGCGGTCCTCGCCGGGTCCCACCGCCCTCTGGACATCGCCGGCCTGTCCCGGGCCACCGCCGCCGACGTCTTCCCGGCCCGGGTGGTACACGGCGCCGCGCTGCGGGACTTCATGCGCGGCGCGCTCCCGGTGCGGGACGAGGACGCCGTACCGTCACCCGAGCCCCCCGCCGGAGCGTTCGGCATCGGCTGACGCGCACGGGGCCGGTGAGGTCCGGTGCGGCGGTGGACACGCCGGACCGTGACTCAGTCCTGGGGCGCCTGCCCGAGTTCCCGGGCGGGGCGTTCCGCATCCTTCGGCGGGTGAGGCGTGCCCGAGACGTGGCGGGTCCGGCGGCGCAGACTGCGGACGTCGGGGACGCACAGGACCGCCGCCGTGGCGACCACCACCAGTGCGGCGCAGCCCCACAGCGCCTCCGGGCGGCCGAACGCCGTCTCCGCCGGACCCGCCAGTGCCATCGCCGCCGGCACCAGCGCGACCGAGCCGAACCAGTCGTACGCCGAGACCCGGGACAGCTTCTCCTCCGGGATCTCCTGGTGCAGGGCGGTCATCCAGGAGACGCCGAACACCTCCACGGACACACCGGTCACGAACATCACCGCGCACAGCACCCCCACTGGTGCCGGCACGGCGAGTGCGGCGGACGGCAGGGCCAGCGGGAACACGCACAGGGTGCCGACGAGCAGCAGACGGCGCGGCTGCCAGTGGGTCATCAGCAGCGCGCCCATCACCGTTCCCCCGCCGAAGAAGGCCAGGGCCACGCCCCACGGCGCGGCGCCGCCCAGGTGGTCCCGGGCGACGAGAGGCCCGTAGACCGCGTCGGCCGCGCCGACCACCGCGTTGGCGAGGGAGAACTGGACGACGATGCCCCACAGCCACGGTCGGCCGATGACCTCCCGCCAGCCCTCCTTCAGATCGGCGAGCATGCCCCCGCCCGGGCGGCGCGGCGGTATGTGCTTCACATCGAGGAACGCCCGCAGCGCCGCGGCGACGGCGAAGGCCGCGGCGTCCGCCGCCAGCACCCAGCCGGGTCCGATCGCGGCCACCATGGCACCGCCGAGCGCGGCGCCGCCGAGGGTCGCTCCGTGCATCGCCATCCGGAACACCGCGAACGCCCGGCCGGCCTGCTCGCCCTGCACCGAGGACAGCAGCATGCCCTCGGCCGCCGGATTGAAGAACGCCTGACCCGTGCCGCCGAGCGCGCTGAGCATCATCATCTGCCACAGCTGGGCCTCGCCCGCCAGGACCAGCGCCGCGAACGCGGCCTGCGAGAGACAGTTCAGGACATTGGCCGCGACCATCACCCGGTGCCGCGGCAGCCGGTCCGCGACGGCGCCGCCGATCAGCAGGAACAGCACCAGCGGCAGCGTGCGCGCGGCGGCCACCAGACCCACGTCGCCACCGTCGCCGCCCGCACCGAGCACGGCGAACGCGGCGGCGATCAGCGCGCCGTGGCTGCCCAGGTTGGTCACCACGGCGGCGGCGGTCAGCAGGGAGTAGTTGCGGCCCGCCCAGGCGGGGCGGCGGCGGTCGGCGGTGGTGGGCACCCCGTGACTATCGCCGGGCCGGGGCCGACTTGCCAAATGGATGGCCGGCCCCTGGCCTGCTACGACTCGGTCGGAGCTTCCTCGGTGAGGCGCACCGTGCTGAGGATCTTCTGCACGGTCTTCTCCGGGATCTCCTCGTCGACGCCCTTGGCCCCGTACAGGTTCCAGGTGACGAAGTCACCGGCGCCGTTCTTGAAGGCGAACGCGATCGCCTTGCCGTCGCTGTCGCACTTGCCCTTCTGCGGCGTGTTCACCGAGTAGGACGTGGCGACGTGGCCCTTGATGCCCGACGTGGTGGTGTAGGCCTTCGGCTTCACCTGCTTGATGCTCTTCTTGTCCGGCTGCGTGAACCCGCCGTAGACCCACCACGGCACCCGGGTCTCCGCCGCCTCCTGCGTGGTCTTGGCACCGTTCTCCCCACGGGTGCCGGCGGTGGCGAGGGCGGTGTCCTCCTCGCGGCCGTCCTTGTTGTCGTCGCTGGTGCACCACTTCGACTTCAGATACGCCGGGGCGGTGACGGTGGTGCGGCCCATCTCACCGTCCTTCTCCTCCCACTCGAAGCCCACGCTGGTACCGGGAGTCTCGATCTCCCAGTCGGCGGGGACGTCGAACTTGGTGCCGAAGCGCGTGTTGACGACGACCTGCCAGCCCGCGACGGTCGCCTTCTCCTCGTCGCCACCGCGCGGGTTGCCCCCCGAGGCGGAGGCGCTCGGCTCGGTGGAGGGCTCCTTGGACGCGGTCGCGCTCGGCTTGGCGTCCTTCTTGCCGTCCGCCTCTTCGTCCTTGTCACCGCCGAGCACCAGGAACCCGGTGACCCCCGCGGCCACGACCACGGCCGTCGCCGCGACGATCGCCACCAGCTTCGTCCGGTTCCCGCCACCCCCGCCCTGCGGCGGCTGGGGCATGCCGACCGTGGACGGATCGCCCCACTGCGGCTGCTGGTACGGGCTCGACTGTTGGTACCCCGGCTGCTGATACGGATTCGGCTGTTGGTACCCCGGCTGCTGGTACGGATTGTTCGACTGCGGGTTCTGCTCGCCCCCGGGCGGCTGCTGTCCTGGCCACATGGGCAGTAACACTAGCCGCGCCCCGGACACGATTGGGTCACTGCCCGTTGACGGTGGCGTAGCAACCGGGAGGCCGTGGGGTCCGGCCGGCCGGATCTACTGGTGGGTAACATCTCGGTATGAGCGCAGAGCAGATGTCCATCGGCGAGATGCTCGCCGCCACGGTGCCGATGGCCCGTACCCTCGACCTCCGGTTCCTGGAGACCACGCCGGAGCGGGCCGTGGTGGCCCTGCCGGACCAGGCCGACTACCACAACCACGTGGGCGGACCGCACGCCGGCGCCATGTTCACCCTGGGCGAGTCCGCGAGCGGCGCGATCGTCCTCGCCGCGTTCGGGGACCAGCTCTCGCGCGCCGTACCGCTGGCCGTCCGCGCCGGGATCGCCTACAAGAAGCTGGCGATGGGGCCGGTCACGGCCACCGCGACCCTCGGCCGCCCGGCCGCCGAGGTCGTCGCCGAACTCGACGAGGGCCGTCGTCCCGAGTTCCCCGTGTCGATCGCCATCCGCCGCGAGGACGGCGCGGTCACCGGCGAGATGACCGTCGTCTGGACCCTGCGCCCCAACAGCTGACCCCGGTCCCGCAGAAGGCAAGGGGTCTCTCAGCGGGCGGTGCCGGCGCCGTAGGGGCCGTAGAGGTCCAGCAGCCGGACCCGGGAGGCGTGCAGCCGGTGGGCCACCACGTCGCCCACCCACCGGGTCAGGTCCCGGCCCAGCGCGGGATCGTCCTGGCACAGCGCGAGGACGGCCCCGGCGTCGAACTCGTACGCCCGTACCGGGGTGGCCGCCTCGGCGCCCAGATGCCACACGTGAGGGGAGAACAGCCAGGACCAGCCGACGAGTTCGTTGTGTCCGAGACGTTCGATCACGGCAGCCCGGCGTCCGGGCACATGCATGTCGAGTTCGACGGTGCCGGTGCGGATCACCCAGAACCGGTCCGCGTGGCCGCCCTCCTCGAACAACCGGGTCCCTTGGGGAAAGGACACCTCGTGGGCGGTCCGCACAAGCCGTGCCCGGTGCTCGACGGGCAGGGCGCGCGGCATACTGGGGGACGGGGGAGCGAACATGACGGGCCTCCCGGACGGGCGTCGGTACTGCCGTTGTCCCTCCAGGGTCGCCCCGCCCGTCGCTCCCGGGCCATGGGCCGGACGGCCCATAATTCCGGGCAGGCGATTTCCTGGCCGCAGCCTCGTGCCCCCGGGCCGCAGCCCCGTGCCCCCGCCCGGGGCTTCTCGGCCGCCACATCAGGGTCCTTCGGTGCCGGCCCGGGACCTGGGGCCCCTTGTCGCCGGGAGCGGTTCCGGGTGAGACTCGTGGTGATCATCCCGATGCCAGGAGGTACCCCACCATGACCCGCACCATCACAGTAGGCCTCGACGGCTCGCGTGAGAGCCGGGCCGCCGCCGAGTGGGCGGCCCGCGAGGCGGCGCTGCGCGGTCTGCCACTGCGGCTGCTTCACGTCCGGCGGCCCGCCCCCTCGCCGGGGACACCTCCGCCTGAACGCTGGGTGACGATGCCGCGCGAGACCGCCGACGGGCTGCGGCTGCGCCACCCCGGCATCGAGGTCACCCACGAGCAGATCGACGGCATGCCGTACGAGGTGCTGATCAAGGCCGCGGAGGACGCCGAGCTGCTGGTGCTCGGCTCGCGAGGGCTCGGCGGCTTCGGCGGGTTCCTGGTCGGCTCGGTCGGACTCGTCGTGGTGGCCCGTGCCGAGCAGCCCGTCGTCCTGGTCCGCGCCGGCGAGCAGGCTGCCGACGAGCACGAACCGGACCCCGCCGGCATCCCGTCCGCCGCTACGCGCTACCGGCCCGTGCTCCTCGGTCTGGACGCGGACCGGCCCCACGACTCGGTGATCGAGTTCGCCTTCGCCGAGGCCCGGCGGCGCGACACCGCTCTGCGCGTCGTGCACGGCTGGGCCCTGCCGCCGTACTACGTCTACGGCCTCGCGGCGGCTCCGGACGTGTACCACGACATCGCCCAGGAGCAGGCCGGGAACCTGACGAAGGTGCTCGCCCCCTGGCGGGAGAAGTACCCGGAGGTGGAGGTCGTCGAGGAGTCCTTCGGGGGCAGCCCGTCCGTCCGCCTGGTGGAGGCCTCCGCGGAGTCCTCGCTGGTGGTCGTCGGGCGCCGGAACCGTCGCAACCCGCTCGGCGCGCACATCGGGGCCATCACCCACGCGGTGATGCACCACAGCGCCGCCCCGGTCGCCGTCGTCACCCACGGCTGAAGGAGCCGAACGCCGCGGCCCTCGATGCTCTCGGCTCTCCAGGACACCTCTCGGCGACGGGCGCGGCACGCGGGGGCCCGCGATGACGGGTTCCGGCCGGAGGAGGCCGGAGAGCTCAGCACCCCGGCCAGGCCTCCGCGTCCGGGTGTCCTCGCCCGCGACCGGCGGGTGCGGACGGTCATGGCCGAGGGGGAGAAGCGGCCCGTCCGGTACCGGGCGGAGGCGGGTCGGCCGGCGGCGTGCCATGGCTGCTCCCCGGTGACCGGGCCGGGGCGTCGGGCGTCGCCGTACCCGCGGGTGCCGGCTGCGTCCGCAACGGTGGGGTCGGCCGGTCGTGGGCGGCGGGCGGGCCGGACTCGGCCGTCACGTAGTTCGAACGTGCCGCGGTCCGGGAGACCGGCGGCGTTCCGCTCCCGGCCCGTACCGAAGCGGAACCGGAGTGGGATGTCCCGGGCGGAGACTCCCGTGCCGGTCCGCTGTATCCGGTGCGTGGAGTGCGCCACTTGGCACCGTTCCGTTGTGCGAGGGGCATCGAAGCCCGGGAAACTGGTACCCCGCTCCTGACGCCCGCCCCGGGACATGACCTGCCGCCCTCCCCGCCGACACCGCCCGACCGTCCAGGCCGACCATTCACGGAGTCACGCATGCCTGAGGACCAGGACAACCCGACCGTACTGAGCGACGACGAACTGCGCACCCTGGACGCACACTGGCGGGCCGCCAACTATCTTGCGGCAGGCCAGATCTACCTGCTGGCCAACCCGCTGCTCACCGAGCCCCTGCGGCCCGAGCACATCAAGCCCCGGCTGCTCGGGCACTGGGGCACCTCACCCGGCCTGAACCTGGTGTACACCCACCTGAACCGGGTGATCGCGGCACGCGGACTGGACGCGGTGTGCATCTGGGGGCCGGGGCACGGCGGCCCCTCCGTGCTGGCCAACTCGTGGCTGGAGGGAAGCTACAGCGAGACCTACCCGGACGTGGGCCGGGACGCGGCGGGCATGGCCCGGCTGTTCCGGCAGTTCTCCTTCCCCGGCGGAGTGCCCAGCCACGTCGCCCCCGAGGTCCCCGGCTCCATCCACGAGGGCGGCGAGCTCGGTTACAGCCTTGCCCACGCCTACGGCGCGGCCCTCGACAACCCCGGCCTGCTGGTTGCCTGTGTGATCGGTGACGGCGAGGCGGAGACCGGGCCGCTGGCGGCGTCCTGGCACTCCAACAAGTTCCTCGACCCGGTCCACGACGGCGCCGTCCTGCCGATCCTGCACCTCAACGGCTACAAGATCGCCAATCCGACCGTCCTGGCACGCCTGCCCGAGCCCGAACTCGACGACCTGCTGCGCGGCTACGGTCACGACCCGGTCCATGTGAGCGGCGACGACCCGGCCGACGTCCACCGCGCGATGGCGCACGCCCTGGACACCGCCCTGGACCGCATCGCCCGGGCGCAGCGCGCCGCCCGCGAGGACGGCGCCACCGAGCGCCCCCGCTGGCCGATGATCGTGCTGCGCACCCCGAAGGGCTGGACCGGCCCCCGGGAGGTCGACGGACAGCCCGTCGAGGGCACGTGGCGCGCCCACCAGGTGCCGCTCCCCGGCGTGCGCGAGAACCCCGAGCACCTGCGGCAGCTGGAGGCGTGGCTGAAGTCGTACCGGCCCGAGGAACTGTTCGACGACGAGGGCCGGCCCGTCGCGGACGTCCTCGCCCCTCTCCCCGAGGGCACCCGGCGCCTCGGCTCCACCCCGCACGCCAACGGCGGACTGCTGGTGCGGGAACTGCCCATGCCGTCCCTGGACGACTTCGCCGTGCCCGTCGACAAGCCCGGTGCCACCCTGCACGAGCCCACCCGGGTCCTCGGCGACCTCCTGGAACGGGTCATGCGGGACACCGCCGGCCGGCGGGACTTCCGGCTCGTGGGCCCCGACGAGACCGCCTCCAACCGGCTGCAGGCCGTCTACGACGCCAGCGGCAAGGCCTGGCAGGCCGCCACCCTCGACGTCGACGAGCATCTCGACCGGCACGGCCGGGTGATGGAGATCCTCTCCGAACACCTCTGCCAGGGCTGGCTCGAGGGCTACCTCCTCACCGGGCGGCACGGACTGTTCTCCTGCTACGAGGCGTTCGTGCACATCGTCGACTCGATGGTCAACCAGCACATCAAATGGCTGAAGACCTCGCGCGAGCTGCCCTGGCGCGCACCCATCGCCTCGCTCAACTACCTGCTCACCTCGCACGTGTGGCGCCAGGACCACAACGGCTTCTCCCACCAGGACCCCGGCTTCGTCGACCACGTGCTCAACAAGAGCCCCAACGTCGTACGGGTCTATCTGCCGCCGGACGCCAACACCCTGCTGTCCGTCGCGGACCACGCCCTGCGCAGCCGCGACTACGTCAACGTGATCGTGGCCGGCAAACAGCCCTGCTACGACTGGCTGTCGATGGACGAGGCACGCGTCCACTGCGCACGGGGCGCCGGGATCTGGGAGTGGGCGGGCACCGAGAACGGCGGCGAGCCCGATGTCGTACTGGCCTGCGCCGGTGACGTGCCCACCCAGGAGGTGCTGGCCGCCGCGCAGCTGCTGCGCCGCCATCTGCCGGAGCTCGCGGTCCGTGTCGTGAACGTCGTCGACATCGCCCGGCTGCTGCCCCGCGAGGAGCATCCGCACGGCATGACCGAGTTCGAGTACGACGGTCTCTTCACCGCCGACAAGCCGGTGATCTTCGCCTACCACGGCTATCCGTGGCTGATCCACCGTCTCGCCTACCGCCGCACCGGTCACCCGCACCTGCACGTGCGCGGATACAAGGAGTCCGGCACCACGACCACCCCGTTCGACATGGTCGTCCGCAATGATCTCGACCGCTACCGGCTGGTCATGGACGTCATCGACCGCGTCCCCGGACTGGCCGTGCGCGCCGCCGCGGTACGGCAGCGGATGGCCGACGTGCGCAGCCGGCACCACGCGTGGATCCGCGAGTACGGCACGGACCTGCCCGAGGTGGCGGAATGGAGCTGGCACGCCTGAGCGTCGGGCAGACCCGCCCGAACCGGTGGCCTTCGCCCGGTGTGCCGTCGTCCGGCGCACCGGGGACGAACACAGCACCGGTGGACCGGGGGAGCGGCGGCCCACGTCCAGGAGTGGCTCGGAGCCGTTCCCGCGGTCACCGTCTGCGCGCTGCGAGGGCTTTCACCGGGCTGGAAAGCCCGGGCCTCCCGCTGCCGGGGAGATCATTCCGGTCTCCTCCGCGCTAGCCCCACAGCACGGTGACAGTGACCCGGTGGACCTCGGCGCACGCGCACCGCCGGGGTGGTGATCGCCGACTCGATCGGTTGCGCCGTCGGCCGCAAGGGCGGACGGCCACCGCCGGCCCGGCCGGGCGCGGCGTTCCCCCGGCATGTCGGCGGAGGAGCACATCGCCACCGCCGAGCGTCCTTCCGGAAGCGGCGCACGTGGTCCGTGTCCTTCGGCGGAGGAGAGCGGCCCTGGAACCAGTCGCCGCCGACCAGAAGCGCTCGGAGAGGACGCGGGAGACATCACCACCGGCCCTCACGACCCAGGCCCAGGGAGCCCCCGCGACCTCACGCCCCGTGCTCTGCCCGGTGAAGCGCGGCCAGCTCGGCATACATGGTGCCGTTGAGCGTGAGCCCCTCCCGTTCCTCGGAGGTCAGCTCCCGCCGGACCTTCGCCGGCACCCCCGCGACCAGTGACCCCGGCGGCACCCGCATCCCCTGCGGCACCAGTGCCTGAGCGGCGACCAGCGACCCCGCGCCGATCACGGCGCCGTTGAGCACCGTCGCCCCCATGCCGATCAGACAGTCGTCCTCGACGGTCGCCCCGTGCACCACGGCGTTGTGCCCGATGGAGACCCGCTCGCCCACGCTGACCGCGAACCCCGGGTCGGCGTGCAGCGTGCAGTTGTCCTGCACGTTGCTGCTCGCGCCGACGGAGATCCGCTCCACGTCCCCGCGCAGCACCGCCCCGTACCAGACGCTCGCGCCCGCGTGCAGAGTCACATCCCCGATCACCGAGGCCGTGGGCGCCACGAACGCGTCCGGGTCCACCTGCGGCTCCTTGCCGCCGATGCCGCTGATCAGCGCCTGGTGGGTCATCGTCGCCTCCTCGTCGGGTGATGAGGGAACCGTACGCCAACCGGTGGGGTGAAGATCACAGGGGCGTCGGCCCGTCGGAGCGGTCCCCGCCGACTACGGTGAGCGGGTGCCGAAGCGCAAGAACACGTTCTCGCCCTGGCCGCGCCGCCTCGCGCAGCGCGCGGTCCACGCGGGCTGGGCCTGGGTACAGCGCACGGGCTCGGTCACCGCTGAACACCCCGGCCGCTTCCGCTTCGCCGCGATGGGAACAGGTACCAGGCTCGCCTTCCCGCTCGGTACGGTGTTCGGCGAACCCTGGATCCGGATCGGCGCGCACTGCATCGTCGGCGAGCAGGTCACTCTCACCGCCGGTCTGATGCCCGGTCTCGACCTCGGTCCCGAGCCGATCCTGCGCATCGGGGACGGCGTCGTCCTGGGGCGCGGCAGCCATGTCATCGCCGACACGACCGTCACCATCGGCAGCGACTGCTACTTCGGGCCGTATGTCTACGTCACCTCCACCAACCACTCCTACGACGATCCGCACGAACCCATCGGCAAGCAGTGGCCGCGGATGGAACCGGTCGAGATCGGCCCCGGCTGCTGGATCGGTACCGGCGCGGTGATCCTGCCGGGCGCGCGGGTCGGACGGAACGTGGTGGTGGCGGCGGGCGCGGTGGTCCGGGGCACGGTGCCCGACCATGCCGTGGTCGCGGGCGCTCCGGCCCGCGTCGTGCGCCGCTGGACCCCCGCCGACGGCTGGCAGCCGCCGCTGCGCACCCCGGCGCCCGTGCCGATCCCGGAGGATGTGACCCCGGAGCAGTTGCGGGCGCTGTCGCTGCTGGACGAGGAGGGCGTGGCCCGGCTCGCGGAACTGGACGCGGACGGCCCGGCACAGCTGGCCCAGCTGGAACCCGGGAGCTGAGGGGCGGACGCCGGCCCCGCTGGACGAGGAGAGCGTGGCCCGGTCCCGGTGGCCCGGCCCCACAGGCCGTCGCCGGTGGTAGCGACCCTCCCAGGGCGGACCCCGTCGGGAGGACCGTCTGACGCCGCACCCGGGTGTCCCCGGACCGTGGACCGCCGGCCAGGACGACACCGGCCACTGCGACAGTGGTCCCCCCGAACCGCGGCCGCCTGCGCTGCCCACCCCGACCGGTGCGGCGGCACCGGACCGCGCAGTACAGTGCGGTGAACGAGCGGGTGCGTCCCACCGTGGTCGAGCACACTGAACCCTGTCATTCACCATGTTCAACCGAATGGATGGAATGTGTCGGACCTCGACCTGCTGACCCGGTCGCTGGCGCGCAACGTCAGACGCTGGCGCACCGAGCGCGGCTTCACGCTCGACACGCTCGCCGCCCGGGCGGGTGTCAGCCGCGGCATGCTCATCCAGATCGAGCAGGCCCGCACCAACCCGAGCATCGGCACCGTCGTCAAGATCGGCGACGCGCTCGGCGTCAGCATCACCACGCTGCTCGACTACGAGCAGGGCCCGCAGGTCCGGATCGTCCCCGTCGACCAGGCCGTGCGGCTGTGGCACACCGAGGGCGGCAGTTTCAACCGGCTGCTCGCCGGCACGGAGGCACCGGGGCCGCTGGAGATGTGGGACTGGCGGCTCATGCCGGGTGAGAGCAGCGACTCCGACCCGCACCCCGCCGGCACGGTCGAACTCCTCCACGTCACGTCAGGAGAGCTGACGCTCACCGTCGACGGGGCCGAGTACCGGGTACCGGCCGGTGCCAGCGCCTCTTTCGAGGCCAACACACCTCACACATACGGCAATCGGGGCGACGTCCCGATGGAGATGATCATGGCCGTGTCGGTGCCCCCGGTGCGCTGAGGCACCCCTCCGGCGGCCGTCGGACGGCTGTTACGGTGCGGCCATGCGCGCACCCATCGGAGACTTCGAGCACGCCACCCCCGCACCCGAGTGCCTCGACGAGCTCACCGGCCCGGTCGCCGCCGCCGTCCGTGGCTGGAGCGGAAGCGTATCCGCGGACCGGATCCTCTACGTCGACACCGACCCGCGCTGGGCCGACACCGCCGTCTTCGTCGAGCTCTACGGCCGGCACCTGCTGGAGCGGTCGGCGAACTGCGTGGTGGTGGCGGGCAGGCGAGGCGGCGGGAGCACGCTCGCCGCGTGCGTCGTGCTGTCCACCACCCGGCTCGACGTCAACGGCGTCGTACGCCGTCACCTCGGCGCCCGCAAGGCCTCCTTCGCCCCGATGGACACGGCGACGGGGGTGACCGGCATGGAGTACGGCGGCATCACCCCGGTGGGACTCCCGGGGGACTGGCCGGTGCTGGTGGACGCGGCCGTCGTGGACCTGCCGTACGTACTCGTCGGCAGCGGACGGCGGCGCGGCAAGCTGCTGGTGCCGGGCAAGGCGTTCGCCGAGCTGCCGGGAGCGGTCGTACTGGAAGGGCTCGGGGTGGCCTGAGGGGGATCACCTCACCGCGTGGTGGGCCAGCGGCAGATGCGGGTCCACCGCGCCCGGCACCGGTTCCGGGTCGGCGTGGACCAGGGCCGCGGTCAGCCGGGGAACGGCGTGCAGCAGCGCGTGCTCGGCGTCGACCGCGATGCGATGCGCCTCACGCACCGAGGCCTCGCCGTCCACCACGACCGCCACCTCGGCGCGCAGCCGGTGGCCGATCCAGCGCAGCCGCAGCTCGCCGACCCCGCGCACACCCGGGACCCCCGTCAGCGCCCGCTCGGCCCGGTCCACCAGCGCGGGATCCACGGCGTCCATCACCCGCCGCAGCACCTCCCGCGCGGCGTCCCGCAGTACCAGGGCGATCGCCGCAGTGATCGCCAGCCCCACCACCGGGTCCGCGTACCGCCACCCCCATGCCGCACCGCCGGCGCTCAGCAGCACGGCCAGGGAGGTGAACCCGTCCGTCCGGGCGTGCAGCCCGTCGGCGACCAGCGCGGCCGAGCCGATGGCACGTCCGACGCGGATGCGGTAACGGGCCACCCACTCGTTGCCCGCGAATCCGACGAGCGCCGCGACGGCGACCACCGGGACGTACTCGACGGGGCGCGGATCCAGCAGCCGGCCGAGGGCCGTCCAGCCGGCGAAGGCCGCGGACGCGGCGATCATCAGCACGATGACCATGCCCGCCAGGTCCTCGGCCCGCCCGTAGCCGTAGGTGAAGCGGCGGTTGGCCGCACGCCGCCCCAGTACGAAGGCGATCCCCAGCGGTACGGCGGTGAGGGCGTCCGCGGCGTTGTGCACCGTGTCTCCGAGCAGTGCCACCGAGCCCGAGACGGCCACCACGGCCGCCTGCGCCAGGGCCGTCGCACCGAGCACTGCCAGCGAGACCCACAGCGCGCGCATGCCCCGGGCCGAGGACTCCAGGGCGGAGTCGAGCTTGTCGGCGGTCTCGTGGGAGTGGGGGGCGAGGAGATGGGCGAGGCGGTGAAGCGGAGAAGTCCGGTGGTGCGGGTGGTCGTGGTGGTGCCGGTCGCTCACGATCGTTCCCCTTCCGGTGCGCGCGGGGTGGACGCGGTGGTGTCCACGGAGCCATTATGTGCGTATGAGCGCACGCATGCACCTGTCACCTGCCGACGATGCGCACCCGCACACTCCCGGCGAGGAGCAGTTCGCGCTCGCGGCGGAGCTCCTCGCGCTCCTCGGCGACCGCACCCGGCTGAGCCTGCTGCACGCTCTGGGCGGCGGCGAGGCCGATGTCACCACGCTCACCGAGGCCTGCGGGGCGGCGAGGCCGGCGGTCAGCCAGCATCTCGCGCGGCTGCGTCTCGCGGGGCTGGTGGACACCCGCAAGGAGGGCCGCCGGGTGATCTACTCCTTGCGCGACGGCCACCTGCGACGCCTGGTGGACGAGGCGCTGAGCGTGGCCGACCATCGGATCGACGGCCGGCCCCCGCACGACTGACCGGCCCCCGTACGCCACCTGCCACGCGGCACGGCTGGCGTTCCCGGTCTCAGTACCGCGCCGCCGTGCCCAGATACTGCTCGGCGAAGGCGGCAGCGGCGGTGGGGGAGGTGAACAGGCGGCGCAGCCGGGCGAGGGCGGTGCCCGCGCGGAACGGGTCCCCCGCCGCTGAGCCGTGGTACAGCTCCGAGAGCCACTGCGAGAACTCCTGGTAGTCCCACACCCGCCGCAGACAGTCCTGGGAGTAGCCGGCCAGTCCGCTGTCGTCACCCCCCGTGAGCCGGGCGGCCAGGGAGTCGCCGAGCAGGAACGCGTCGTGCAGGGCGAGGTTCAGGCCCTTGGCGGCGATCGGTGCGACCAGGTGCGCCGCGTCCCCGGCCAGGAAGAGCCGCCCGAACACCATCGGCTCGGTGACGTAGTCGTGCATGTCCAGCACCCGCTTCTCGATCAGCCGCCCCTCGGCCGGCGGAGCCGCCCCCGCCGCGCCGAGCCGGTGCCGCAGCGCCGCCCAGACACGCTCGTGCGACCAGGTGTCCGGGTCGTCGCCGGGCGCGCACTGGAGGTAGTAGCGGGTCACCTCGGGGCTGCGGGGCATCTGACCGGCGAAGCCGTCGGGGTGGCAGCCGAACAGGACACGGTCGGCGGACGGCGGTGCCTCGGCGAGCAGGGCCAGCCAGCCGATGCCGTAGTCGTGCCGCGCGACGCGGGCCCGCCCCGGCGGGACGGACGCCCTCGTCACGCCGCGGGCTCCGTCGCAGCCCGCGACGAACTCACAGGACACGACCTCCCGCCGCCCGGTCTCCGGGCAGAGGTACGACACCGACGGACGGTCGCCGTCCAGATCATGCAGCCGTACGTCCCGCACGCCGAAGCGGATCTGCCCGCCGCGCACGTCCGCGTACGCGCGCACCAGGTCCGTCACCAGTAACGGCTGCGGATAGACCCAGTGATGGCTGCCCGTCAGCTCCTGGTACGGGAACCGGTACCGCTGCCCGTCGAAACGGAACTCGCACGCGGTGTGCAGCTCGGCCCGCTCCAGCAGGTTCTCCACGAGGCCACGCCGCTCCAGGCCGCGTACCGCCCATTCCTCGATCACCCCGGCCCGGGGCCGGCGTTCGATGAACTCCCGGGTCTCGGTCTCCAGGACCAGGCAGTCCAGACCGGCCGCCCGCAGGATGCCACCGACGGTGAGACCGGCGGGCCCGGCGCCCACGACGACGACAGGAAAGCGTTGCGGGGCAGGGGAGTTGGCTTGCGGAAAGCTCTGGGTCATCGCGCCATTATGGCGGCGTGGCGCCCTCGGAGCAGGCCCTAACCGAGCCGCGGTATCTCGATCGCGGGGCAGCGGTCCATCACCATCTCCAGGCCCGCCGCGCGGGTCCGGTCGTAGGCCGCCTCGTCGATGACGTCGAGCTGGAACCACACCGCCCGGGCGCCCTTGGCCACCGCCTCGTCCGCGACGGCACCCGCCAGGTCGCTGTTGACGAACACATCCACGACATCCACCTCGAAGGGGATGTCCGCGAGCGAGGCGTAACCCTGCTCGCCGTGCACCGTCTCCGCCTTCGGGTGCACCGGCACCACGCGCTTGCCGAACCGCTGGAGCACCTGCGCGACGCCGTACGCGGCGCGCTGCCGGTTCGACGACAGGCCCACCACGGCCCAGGTGTCACCGAGTCCGGTGAGGATCTTGCGGACCGTTGCCTCGTCGCCGTACACGTCGCCCTCCGGGGGGTCGTGAAAGAGCACTCTCACTGCGCACAACGAAGCGGGACGCACGGTGATTCCCGGTGCCGCCCGGCCTCCCGAGGGCGGTGGACTGTACCGGCAGCCGGACCACCCGGCACCGGGATCCGCGTACGGCGCCCCGAAAAGCGGCCGAGATACCTGCGCAGGCCCGCTCGCGCGCCTACGCTCGCCTCGTGCTGCGCATCACCGACGCCCGAACCGGCCAGCCCGTCGACGCCGCCCCCACCCGGCGGGGCCTGACCCGTGTCGAGGCACACACCCAGGGACTCGACGCGACGAACCTGCGCCTGCTGCTCGTCGCCGATCTGCTCGTCCGCGCCCTGGAGCTCGGAGGCACGCCCGTGTGGGCGCTGCTCACCGGCGAGCGGCAGCAGGCGGGGCTCCGCGCGGCCGGTGCGGCCCTCGGGGTCCGTCCCTTCGAGGTCGACAGGGACTCCGGTGCCGGTCTGGGCGAGGCGCAGGTGCTGCATGTGGTGAGCGAGAGCGGCCACACCCCCGACGGGGTGCGCGTCGCCGTGGCACCCGTGTGCTGGGAGGCACCCGGCGCACCGGAGGACACCGACCCCGCCGTCCTGCGCCTGGCCCTCCTCGCACACCCCAGAAACGAACCAGCGACGGTCGGCCCGGCCGCCTTGGGCGACGCCGGAGACACCCTGGACCGCTGGCGCCGCGTGGTCGCGGCCTGGGCGCACCGGCCCTCGCGGCCCGTCCCCGACACGGTGCGCGCGGACCTGCGCACCGCGTGGGAGGACGACCTGGACGCGGCAGGGATGCTGAGCGTGCTCCGTGCGGTGGAGAAGGACCCGGACCTGGCGGACGGCGCCCGCTTCGAGACCTACGCCTACGCCGACCGCCTGCTCGGCCTCGACCTCACCCGCGATCTGGGATCCCCGGCATGAGCGAACGCGCCGGCGCGGGACCACTGCGGCGACTGGTCCTCCTGCGCCACGCCAAGTCCGCCCGGCCGGAGGGCGTCGCCGATCACGCACGCCCTCTCGCCGCGCGCGGCCACCGGGACGCACCCGCCGCCGGACGCGCGCTCGTCGAGGCCGACTGCCTGCCCGGCCTCGCGCTGTGCTCCACCGCCGTACGCGCCCGCCGGACCTGGGAGCTGGCCGCCGCGCAATGGGGCACACGCCCGCAGGTCCGTCTCGACCCGCGCCTCTACCACGGCGACGTCCCCGAGCTGCTGGCCGTGATCCACGAGGTGCCGGCCGAGGTCGAGACGCTGCTGCTGGTCGGCCACAACCCGGGGCTGGAGGATCTCGTCCTGACACTGGCCGGCGAAGGCCTGGACGACAGCCTGGAGCGGGTCCGCACCAAGTTCCCGACCTCCGCGATCGCCGTACTCTCCTGGCGCGGCACCGCATGGCGGGCCCTCGCCCCGCACACCGCCCTGCTGACGTCGCTGACCGTGCCCCGGGGCGGGAAGCGGTAGCCGGGACGGTCCGCCCGCGCGGCGCCGCATAGGCTGGCCGGATGCAGGACGAGTACCGCACTGTCGCCCGCGCGGGCGTGCACGAGACCGAGATCAACCGCTCCCGCTTCCTGTGCGCCCTCGCCCCGGCGGCCACCGAGCAGGAGGCGCAGGATTTCGTCGCCGCCGTCCGCAAGAAGCACGCCGACGCCACGCACAACTGCTTCGCCTACGTCATCGGCACCGACGCCTCCACCCAGAAGGCCAACGACGACGGCGAGCCCGGCGGCACCGCCGGCGTCCCCATGCTCCAGATGCTGCTCCGCCGCGACATGCGGTACGTCGTCGCCGTCGTCACCCGCTACTACGGCGGCGTCAAGCTCGGTGCGGGCGGCCTCATCCGCGCCTACGGCGGTGCCGTCGGAGAGGCCCTGGACACCCTCGGCACCGTCACCCGGCGGCGCTTCCGGCTCGCGACGGTGACCGTCGACCACCAGCGGGCCGGGAAGGTCCAGAACGACCTGCGCGCCACCGGACGCGAGGTGCGCGACGTGCACTACGGCGAGGAGGTCAGGATCGGGATCGGCCTCCCGGACGCCGACGTGCCGGCCTTCCGCGCCTGGCTCGCCGACGCGACCGCGGGGACGGCCGGGTTCGAACTGGGCGGGGAGGCGTACGGGGACGCGTGACCGGTCCGCACCAGGTCGCCAAAGGGGCGCATCCGGCGATAACCGGTGAATCCCGACCGGGGCATGACGGAGCGATACGGGAGGAACCGCCCGTGCTGTCGGACCCGGCGGTTACCCTGCGGGAATCATGAGACTGCTGCACACTTCCGACTGGCACCTCGGCCGGTCCTTCCACCGGATCGGCATGCTCGGTGCCCAGGCCGAGTTCATCGGCCACCTCGTCACCACCGTGCGTGAGCACGGGGTGGACGCGGTGGTCGTGTCGGGAGACGTGTACGACCGCGCGGTGCCGCCGCTCGCCGCGGTCGAGCTGTTCGACGACGCCCTGCACCGTCTCGCCGGCCTCGGTGTGCCGACGGTGATGATCTCCGGGAACCACGACTCGGCCCGCCGCCTCGGCGTCGGCGCCGGCCTCATGGGACGGGCCGGCATCCACCTGCGGACCGAACCGTCCGCGTGCGGCACGCCCGTGGTGCTGTCCGACGGCCACGGGGACGTCGCCTTCTACGGGCTTCCCTACCTGGAACCCGCCCTCGTGAGGGACGAGTTCGCGGTGGAGCGGGCCGGCCACGAGACGGTGCTCGCCGCCGCCATGGACCGCGTCCGCGCGGACCTCGCCGGCCGCGCGCCCGGCACCCGCTCCGTCGTCCTCGCCCACGCCTTCGTCACCGGGGGCGAACCCAGCGACAGTGAGCGGGACATCACCGTGGGCGGGGTGGCCGCCGTGCCCGCCGGGGTCTTCGACGGCGTCGACTATGTGGCGCTCGGCCATCTGCACGGGTGTCAGACCATATCCGGGCGCGTGCGCTACTCCGGCTCCCCGCTGCCGTACTCCTTCTCCGAGGCCACCCACCGCAAGACGATGTGGCTCATCGACCTGGCCGCCGACGGGGCGGTCACCGCCGAGCGCGTCGACTGCCCCGTGCCCCGCGCGCTGGCCCGGATCCGCGGCACCCTGGAGAACCTGCTCGCCGACCCCGCGCTGACACGGCACGAGGAGGCGTGGGTCGAGGCCACGCTCACCGACCCGGTCCGCCCCGCCGACCCGATGGCCCGACTCACCGACCGCTTCCCGCACACCCTGAGCCTCGTCTTCGACCCGGCCCGCACGGCCGCCGACCCCGAGATCTCCTACGCCCGCCGCCTCGCCGGCCGCGACGACCAGCAGATCGCCGAGGACTTCGTCACCCACGTGCGCGGCACCGGCCCCGACGCACACGAACGGACCGTCCTGCGGGACGCCTTCGACGCGGTCCGCGCGGACGACGCGGTACGGGAGGTGGCGCGATGAGGCTGCACCGGCTGGACATCACCGCCTTCGGGCCGTTCGGCAGCACCCAGAGCGTCGACTTCGGCGAGCTGTCCGCCGCGGGACTGTTCCTGCTGCACGGCCCCACCGGCGCCGGCAAGACCTCGGTCCTGGACGCCGTCTGCTACGCGCTGTACGGCTCAGTCCCCGGGGCCCGGCAGAGCGGCCAGGGCATGATGCTGCGCAGCGACCACGCCGCCCCGGGCACCCGCGCGGAGGTCACCCTCGAACTCACCGTCGCCGGACGCCGGCTGGAGATCACCCGGCAACCGCCCTGGGAACGCCCCAAGAAGCGCGGCACCGGTACCACCCTGGACAAGGCCCAGACCTGGCTGCGCGAACGCGACGCCGTCTCGGGGACCTGGAAGGACCTCAGCCGGTCGCACCAGGAGATCGGCGAGGAGATCACCCAGCTCCTCGGCATGAACCGGGAGCAGTTCTGCCAGGTCGTACTGCTGCCTCAGGGCGACTTCGCACGCTTCCTGCGCGCCGATGCCGAAGCCCGTGGCAAGCTGCTGGGCCGCCTCTTCGACACGCGCCGCTTCGCCGACGTGGAGAAGCGCCTCGCGGAGCGCCGGCGCGACGCCGAGTCCCGGGTGCGTGACGGCGACGCCGACCTGCTGGCCGACGCCCACCGGATGCAGCAGGCCGCGGCCGGCACCATGGAGCTGCCCGAGCTGACGCCCGGCGAGCCGGGCCTGGCCGAGGCCGTGCTGTGCGCGGCGGCCGTCGCCCGCAGCACCGCACGCGAAGAGCTCGCCGTCGCCCACTGCCGCCTGACCGCCGCCGAGTCCGACCTGGCCGGTGCCGAGCGAGCCCTGGAGGGCACACGCGAACGGGACCGGCTGCAACGCCGGTTCGCAGAGGCGCGGGAGCGAGCGGCGCGGCTCGAGGAGCGGTCGGGCGCCCACCGGGAGGCACAGATCCGCATGGAGCGCGCCCGCAAGGCGGAGACCGTGGCCCCCACCCTGGAACTGCGTGACTCAGCCGAGGCCGAGCACCGGCGCGCGGCCGCCACCGAGCTGCAGACGCGAGCCATGCTTCCGGTGTCCCTCGCGGACGCGGGAGCGGCCGGGCTCGCGGCCGCCGCCCGTCGGGCAGCGGAGGAGCTGGGCGGGCTGGAATCCGCCCGCCGCGCCGAGCGACGGCTGACCGAACTCCTCGGCGAGCGCGCCGGCCTGGACCGTCAGGAACGTGCGGACGAGGAGGTCCTTCAGGACGCGGAGGCATGGCTCGCCGACTGGGAGGGGACCCGCGCCGGTCTGCAGAGCCGCGTCGAGTCCGCTCAGCAGGCCGCGACCCGGGCCGGTGAACTCGCCCTGCGGCGCGATCCCGCACGGCAGCGGCTGAACGCCGCGCGGATGCGGGACCAGCTCGTCGAGGACACGGAAACGGCCGCCGAGCAGGCCCGCGCCGCCCGGGAGCGGGCACTCGCGGCCAGGCAGCACTGGCTCGACCTCAAGGAACAGCGGCTGAACGGGATCGCCGCCGAGCTGGCCGCCGGCCTCACCTACGGCGAACCCTGTGCCGTCTGCGGCGCCACCGAGCACCCCGCTCCGGCCCGCATGGTCGAGGGACACGTCGGCCGCGAGACGGAGGAGCGTGCCCTCGCTGACCACCAGCGTGCGGAGGACCACCGCACGGAGGCCGAGCAGCGGCTCGGCGTCGTACGGGAGGCACTGGCCGCCGCGAGCGCGGAAGCCGGGGACACCAGCACCGAACAACTCTCCCGCGCGGTCGAGGAACTGGAACAGCAGTACGCGCAGGCGCGGGACGACGCCTCCGTGCTGCACTCCGCACAGGAGCAGTTGCGCCGTGCGGAGCACGAGCACGAACTGCGGGTCGCCGCCCAGCGCGAGGCGGCGGTTCGGGCCGCGTCCCGGGTGGGTCACCGTGAGCGACTGGACGGGGAACGCGCCACCCTGGAAGTGGAGTTGACCCAGGCGCGGGGAGATGCCACCAGCGTCGCCGCGCGCGCCGAGCAGCTGGAGCGGAGCGTCACGCGACTCACGGACGCCTCCGACGCCGCTCGCGCCGCCGAGGACGCGGCGCAGCGGCTGAAGAAGGCCGACGCCCGACTCGCCGACGCCGCCTTCCGCGCGGGCTTCGACACCCCGCAGGCCGCCGCCGAGGCCCTGCTGGACGACGCGGCCCACCGCGACCTCCAGCGCCGCCTGGACGACTGGCAGCACGAGGAGGCCGCCGTACGGGCCGTCCTTGCCGAACCGGAGACCGCTGCCGCAGCACAGCAGCCGCCCGCCGCCCTGGCCACCGCGCAACAGGCCGCCGACGCCGCCGGGCGCAGGGTGCGGGAGGCGGCCTCCGCGCGTGATGCCGCCGCCCGGCGCTGCGCCGAACTCGACCGGCTCTCCGCGCGGGCCACCGCATCGGTACTCCGACTGGGGCCGCTGCGCGAGGAGTACGACCGAGTGGCCCGCATGGCCGGTCTCGCCGCCGGCACCTCCGCGGACAACGAACGCCGGATGCGCCTGGAGTCGTACGTCCTCGCCGCCCGGCTGGAACAGGTCGCCGCCGCCGCGACCGTACGGCTGCACCGCATGTCGTCCGGCCGCTACACCCTCGTCCACTCCGACGACCGCACCGGACGTGGCCGCAGCGGCCTCGGACTGCATGTCGTGGACGCCTGGACAGGACGGGAACGGGACACCGCGACCCTCTCGGGCGGCGAGACCTTCTTCGCCTCGCTCGCCCTCGCGCTCGGTCTGGCGGACGTCGTCACCGACGAGGCGGGCGGGGTCCGGCTGGACACCCTCTTCATCGACGAGGGCTTCGGAAGTCTCGACGACCAGACCCTCGACGAGGTCCTGGACGTCCTGGACTCCCTGCGTGAACGCGACCGCAGCGTCGGCATCGTCAGTCATGTCGCCGATCTGCGGCGCCGGATACACGCCCAGCTGGAGATCGTCAAGGGACGGTCGGGTTCGGAGCTGCGGGAGCGCGGGACGCGCTGAGGCCGGTTACCGCCCCAGCGGGCGGCGCGGCAGCGGCGAGGAGTAGACGACGCTGGTGGTCACCGAGCCGAGCACGCCGATCCGGCCCGACACCTCCTCCAGATGCCGCATCGAGCGGGCGGCGACCTTGATGACGAAACAGTCGTCGCCCGTCACATGGTGTGCCTCGAGGATCTCGGGCGTCGCGCCGACGAGGTCGTGGAACGGCTTGTAGTTGCCGGTCGGGTAGCGCAGCCGCACGAACGCCAGGATCGGCAGGCCGAGCCGCTCCGGGTCCACCACCGCCGCGTAGCCCTGGATGATCCCGGCCTCCTCCAGCCGGTGCACCCGCTCGGTGACCGCGCTCGCGGACATCGAGACGGCACGCGCGAGTTCGGCGAAACTGGCCCGTCCGTCCCGTTGGAGGACCTCGAGAATGCGCCAGTCCGTGGCGTCCGGGGAATGCTCGGTCATGTAGGAGAAGTAGCAGGGAAATCCCCGGCCGATCAAGACACAGGCCGAGGATCCTCACTTCAGGACCGGACCACGCGGCCGTAGTTTCTCTCTCATGACCACCACCGTGAACCCTGTTCTGCGCGTTGCCCCCGCCTCCCCGGCCGAGGCCGTGGCCCACTTCCGCGCGAGCCTCGCCCTCTACACCGACGTCTCCGACCTGGCCGCCGCTCTCGCCGCCGGCGACCCCGGGATCGTCCTCGTCGACGTACGCTCCGCCGAGGCCTGGGACCAGGGCCGTGTCCCCGGCGCGCTGCACCTGCCCACCGCTCTCGTCCCCGAGCGCGCCGCCGAGCTCCTGGATCCGTCGTTGCCGGTCGTGGCGTACTGCTGGGGCCCCGGTTGCAACGGTGCGACCCGCGCGGCGCTCGCCCTCGCCGAACTCGGCTACAGCGTCAAGGAGATGCTCGGCGGATTCGAGTACTGGGCGCGTGAGGGCCTCGAGTACGAGACCCGGCACGGCCGCGAGCGCCGTGCCCCCGACCCGCTGACCGCACCCGTGGGCGCCGACGACTGCGGATGCTGAACCCCTCGGTCCGGCACGAGGGCCCACCCGGTAGGTTCTGCGCATGGTGCGATACGCGGAGCCGGGAACGGTCGAGTGGGTGGAGTCGGGCGGCGGGCCGCTCATCGCGGTGCCGGAGGCGGTGCTGCCTTTCTGGACCGGCGCCGACGGCGAGGAGACGGCTTCGGACTACGACCGGGCCTGCGAGGTGGAAGGACTTCTGGGACTCCTCCCGGTCGGCGACGCCGCGGCCCTGGTCCTCGGTGACGAGCCCGCCGCGACCGCCTACCTTCCCGAGCACGGCACCCTCGTCCGCTGGATCGCCGGGGACTCGGAGCCGGAGCTGCTGGCGAGTGTCCCGGCCGCGCTGCACACTGCCCCATGGCAGAGCGAGGTGCAGTGGAAGGTGCCGGGCACGGTCCTGCTGTTCGACGCGGCATGGCCCGGCCCGCACTCCGCCGGCACCGACCACGTACGCCTCACGCTCGCTCCCGGCCACTACGCGGTCCGCGCCGCGCAGGTACAGCCGGGCCCCGAGACATGGCTGGTCCTCGTGCAACTCCGGCTGCTGTCCTGACCCGTGCGGGGCCGCGGCAGCCGTGCCGGGCCGTCACCCGCGTGGTGTCCGGTGTGGCCCTGGGTCTCCCGCGGGGCGCCCGGCCTGGTCCTGGGTCTCCCACGGTGCACGTCCGGCGCACTCCCTCCGTCCCGCGGGCGGGGGCGGCCGAGCCACGGCGCGGCCCGGACGGGCGGGGGCGGCCCGCGTCCTGACGCGCGGCCCGCGGGCAGGGCGGACCGGGAAATCCGGGTGCGCGGGACCCGCGCGCACCGCATCATGGGCGATCATGCCCAGGCTTCCGCACCCCGCCCCCGAAGCACTCCGTCGCGACCCCCTGCCCCTGCGCGGCCGGACCGCGCTGGTCACCGGGGCCAGCAGACGCGGTGGCATCGGACACGCCGTCGCGCGGCGGCTCGCCGCCTACGGAGCCAGTGTCTACCTCCACCATCACGTGCCGCACGACGACGCCATGCCCTGGGGCGCCGACCGCACGGAGGATGTCACCGCCTCCGTGCACGCGGTCCTCGGCGACCCGGGCGCGCGGGTACTCGCCGGACCCGGTGACCTCAGTGACCCCGACGTGCCGGCCGAACTGCACGCCCGCGCGGCCGGGGCACTCGGCGGACGGCTCGACATCCTCGTCGCCAACCACGCGCTCAGCGGCTCCGACGGAGACCTCGACACGATCGACGCCGCCATGCTCGACGCACACTGGGCCGTCGACGCCCGCTCGGTGCTGCTGCTCGTCCAGGCCCACGCCCGGCACCGTGCCGCTCTGCCGCCACGCTCGCCCGGCGGCCGCGTGATCATGATGACGTCCGGTCAGGACATGGCCGGCGGTATGCCGGGAGAGATCGCCTACGCCCTGCAGAAGGGGGCGCTCGCCTCCGTCACGCGCTCTCTGGCGACTGCTCTGGCCGGGCACGCGGTCACCGTGAACACCGTGAATCCCGGCCCGGTGGACACGGATTACCTCAGCGGCGACGTCTACGACGCCATCGCCACGCTCTTCCCGGCCGGACGCTGGGGCATGCCCGACGACCCTGCCCGCCTCATCGCGTGGCTGGCCACGGACGAGGCGGACTGGATCACCGGTCAGGTCATCGACTCGGAGGGCGGCTTCCGGCGCTGACGGCGCCGGTCCGGCTCACAGCGCCGACAGTTCGTCCACCAGATCGTCCAGGCCCAGCGACCCCTGGGAGAGGGCCGTCATGTGCCAGGCCTTGAGGTCGAAGGCGTCGCCGTGCCGCTCGCGGGCGTTCTCCCGGCCCAGCAGCCACGCCCGCTCGCCGAGCTTGTAGCCGATCGCCTGGCCCGGGATCGTCAGATAGCGGGTCAGCTCGCTCTCCACGAAGTCCGCCGGGCGGCTGCTGTGCGCTCCGAAGAACTCCTCGGCCAGCTCCGGTGTCCACCGCTCACCCGGGCGGAACGGCGAATCCGCCGGGATCTCCAGTTCCAGGTGCATGCCGATGTCGACGATGACCCGGGCGGCCCGCATCATCTGCGCGTCCAGGTAGCCCAGCCGCTCCTCCGCGTCCGCGAGAAGGCCCAGTTCGTCCATCAGCCGCTCCGCGTACAGGGCCCAGCCCTCGGCGTTGGCGCTGACCCCGCCCACCGAGGCCTGGTAGCGGGAGAGGTTCTCCGACACGTGCACCCACTGCGCGAGCTGGAGGTGATGGCCGGGAACGCCCTCGTGGTACCAGGTCGAGACAAGGTCGTAGACGGGAAAGCGGGTCAGGCCCATCGTGGGCAGCCAGGTGCAGCCCGGCCGGGAGAAGTCCTCCGACGGGGGCGTGTAGTACGGCGCCGCCGCGCTGCCCGCCGGGGCGATCCGTGACTCCACCTTCCGTACCCGCTCGGCGAGG
This sequence comes from Streptomyces sp. NPDC031365, assembly GCF_055569765.1. Taxonomy (NCBI): domain Bacteria; kingdom Bacillati; phylum Actinomycetota; class Actinomycetes; order Kitasatosporales; family Streptomycetaceae; genus Streptomyces; species Streptomyces sp. NPDC031365. The sequence goes on from NZ_JBVIIM010000034.1 coordinate 39,867, forward strand.
TCGAAGTGCGTCCCGTCCAGCGCTTCGATCGCCCGGTCCATCACGCCCTGCAGCCACGCGCGGACCTCGTCGACGCCCTCGATGTGCCGGCCGTGTTCGTCCAGGTGCGCCAGTGCCACCCAGGGCGTCGCGGCGCCGGGAAGGATCTTCTCGGCCTCCTTCCTCATCTCGCCGAGCAGCCGGTGGTACTCCGACCAGCCGTAGGCGTACGCCTCGTCCAGATCCAGGTCGGTGCCGTTGTAGTAGCGGGCCCAGCGGGCGTAGCGTTCCCGGCCCACGGTGTTCGGTGCGCCCTCGATGGCCGGCGCGTACACGTCGCGCATCCAGTCCCGCAGCTCCACGACGGCCGCGGTCGCCGCGCGGGCGCCCTCGTCCAGCTCCGCGCGCAGCGCCTGCGGTCCCGCGGCCGCGAAGTCCTCGAACCAGCCGCGGCCCCCGCCCGTGTCCGCCCACTCGGTGAGCTGCCCGACGAACGTCTCCGTCGGGCGCGGAGCCGCGTAGAGCTTCCGCTCCAGGCCGAGCGCCAGGGACTCCCGGTAGCCCTCCAGCGCGGCCGGGACCGCGCGCAGCCGCTCGGCGAGCGCCGCCCAGTCCTCCTCCGTCTCCGCCGGCGTCACGGTGAACACCTCGCGCACCGAGTGCGCGACCGTGCCCAGGTTGCCGACCGCCCGCAGACCCTCATCGGCCTCGTGCACCGCCAGTTCGGCCGTCAGCCGCTCGCGCAGCAGACGGGCGCAGCGGCGTTCGATGCCGCTGTCCGCGCCGGGCCGCCGCTCGGCCTCGCCGAGACGCTTGAGCGTGGCCCGCAGGAGCTCGGCGACCGCCTCCTGGCCGGCGGGTGAGAGATCCGGCAGCCGGGAGGAACTCTCCCTCACCCCCAGGTACGTTCCGGTGATCGGGTCGAGGGCGATGAGCTCGTCGACATAGGCGTCGGCGACCTGACGGGGAAGGGCGCTGTTGGTCTGTGACATGCGGACCATCCTGGTACGCGGCCCTTCGTACGTCATCCGGATTGAGCCGAGGGCGAAGACGGCAGCAGCGGCCCGCAATCCCACTGCTGGAAGATCAGCCGCGTCTCCACCCGCGCCACCTCGCGGCGGGACGTGAACCCGTCGAGCACCAGCCGCTGCAGATCCGCCATGTCCGCGACCGCCACATGCACCAGGTAGTCGTCGGGACCGGTCAGATGGAACACGGTCAGCGACTCCGGCAGCGCCCGGATCCGCTCCACGAACGGTCCCACCAGTTCCCGCCGGTGGGGTCTGACCTGCACCGACAGCAGCGCCTGCAACCCTCGGCCCAGCTTGGCCGGGTCCAGCTTCAGCCGGTGCCCCAGGATCACGCCGGAGCGGCGCAGACGGGTCACCCGGTCCAGGCAGGTCGACGGCGCGACCCCGACCTGCGCGGCGAGGTCCCGGTACGTCGCCCGGGCGTCGTTCTGCAACAGCCGCAGCAGGTGAAGGTCCACCGGATCCAGTACGACGGATTCAGCCATTGGCCGAACGTAGCACGGCGAACGGTGGCAAAATCCCGGCCGGTGTTCACCCTGCCTGTATGGACCTGGGCATGGACACGCGACGCACCACCCGAGCACTCGCCACCGAGGCCGTGCACGCCGGCCGGGACGACCTCGCCGGACTCGGACTGCACGCCCCGCCGATCGACCTGTCCACCACCTACCCCTCGTACGACAGCCGCGCCGAGGCCGCCCGGATCGACGCGTTCGCCACCACCGGCGCCGAACCCGACGGCCCGCCCGTCTACGGGCGGCTCGGCAACCCGACCGTGGCCCGCTTCGAGACCGCGCTGGCCCGGCTGGAGGGCACCGAGTCGGCGGTCGCGTTCGCCAGTGGCATGGCCGCGCTCAGTGCCGCCCTGCTGGTCCGCGGCTCGATGGGGCTGCGGCACGTCGTCGCCGTACGACCCCTGTACGGGTGCAGCGACCATCTGCTGACCGCCGGACTGCTCGGCTCCGAGGTGACCTGGACCGACCCGGCCGGCGTCGCCGACGCGCTGCGCCCGGACACCGGTCTGGTGCTGGTGGAGTCCCCGGCCAACCCCACACTCGCCGAGATCGATCTGAGGGCTGTCGCCCACGCCTGCGGCTCCGTGCCGCTGCTCGTCGACAACACCTTCGCCACGCCGGTTCTCCAGCGCCCGGCCGAGCACGGGGCCCGGCTGGTGCTGCACAGCGCGACCAAGTACCTCGGTGGCCACGGGGACGTACTGGCGGGCGTGGTGGCCTGTGACGAGGAGTTCGCCGGGCAGCTGCGCCAGGTGCGGTTCGCCACCGGCGGCGTGCTGCATCCGCTGGCCGGATATCTGCTGCTGCGGGGCCTGTCGACCCTGCCGGTACGGGTGCGGGCCGCGTCCGCGAACGCCGCGGAACTGGCCGTCCGGCTGGCCGCCGACCCGCGCGTCGCCCGGGTGCACTACCCGGGTATCGGCGGGGCGATGGTCTCCTTCGAGGTGAACGGCGACCCGCACGCGGTGATCGCCGGAGTCCGGCTGATCACCCCGGCGGTGAGCCTCGGCAGTGTGGACTCCCTCATCCAGCACCCGGCCTCCATCAGCCACCGCATCGTCGACGCCGACGACCGCAAGGGCGCCGGGGTCAGCGACCGGCTGCTGCGGCTCTCGGTCGGCCTGGAGGACGTCGAGGACCTCTGGGCCGACCTGGACGCGGCCCTGGGCGAGCGGACCGGGACGTCCGCCCGTCCGGAGGCGTTGGCTCAGGGCTGAGGCACATGCCCACGGGGAACGGCCCGGCGCATTCCGCCGGGCCGTTCCCCGTTCCCCGTTCCCGCACACTGGAGCCTGGAGCCTGGAGCCTGGAGCCTGGAGCCTGGAGCCTGGAGCCTGGAGCCTGGAGCCTGGAGCCTGGAGCCCGGAGCCCGGAGCCCGGAGCGGTGGCCCGCGACCCCGGCAGGATCGACGGCCCCTAGGACCGACCGATCCGCTCGCCGGACGTCCGGGCATCGTGCGCCGGTACGGTGTCCAGGCGGGCCGTGATCACGAGGGTGCCTTCCTCGATCTGGTAGTCGAGCGGCAGGGCCAGGCCGCGCATCGCGGCGACCATGCCGGTGTTGGACGCCTGCGTGACGGCGTACACCTGGGCGCAGCCCGCCTCGGCCGCCATCGACACCAGCCGCGTGAGCAGTTCGGCGCCGATGCCCCGGCGCTGCCACGCGTCCTCCACGACCAGCGCGACCTCGGTCTCGTCGCCGTCCCACAGCAGATGACCGAGGGCGACGATCCGGCCCGAGGCGGTCTGCGCGGCGAGCGTCCGTCCGAAGCGCGGGCTGAGCAGATGGTTCAGATACCGGTCCGCGTCACCGACCGGCCCGTGGTAGCGCCTGCGCAGGGTCTCGGGGGAGCACCGCTCGTGCATCGCCCGTGCGGCGGCCAGGTCGCCGGTGTCCGCCCGGCGCACGGAGATGTCACTGCCCTCCGGCAGCGTGAGCACGTCTCGGCCGCGCGGGATCCGCGGGCCGAGCCGGGCGTCCAGCTCCACCAGCGCCCGGGCACGGGCGAACTCGGTGGGAGTGAACGGCAGATGGGGCCGCTCCACGGTGAGCACCCCGCCCTCCGGGTCGCGCAGCCGGATCACGGTGTCCGCCAGGGAGCCCTCCGCCGGTACGGCCGTCGCCGCCGACCGGCCGGAGGCCGGTGCGGCGGGCCGGGAGCGGATTGTGCACCGTCCCAGCAACTGACGTAGCGCCAGCGGCAGTTCGGCGGCATCCGTGACGGTGCGGGCGGCGAGACCGAGGACCCTGGTCGGGGCGTCCACCAGGTCGTGGGCGTCGGCCCGCTCGGTCCAGGTGTCCCTTCCCCCGGCGAGTGACACGGCGGCGGTCAGGTCCGTGCCTTCCGGCGCCCGCAGCAGGAACTCGTCGACGGTGTTCTCGCCCAGCGGGTGCGCCTGCAGGCTCAGGATGTCGACCCGGCGCTCGGCCAGCGCCGTGCACAGCGCGGCCAGCGCGCCGGGTTCGTCCTTCACCGTCGTCCGCATCCGCCACAGCACGCTCTCCCCGGCCGCGGCGGAGGGCGGTGGGGCATCGCCGGTATCGTGCGCCGGCGGTGCGTGGCCGTGGCGGCGTACCCACCATGCGTGGAACGCCGCCGTGCACCGCGCGGCGGGTCCGGCAGGGTTGCGGCGGCCGTGCGCGGGGCCGCCGTGCGGAGTGTTCGTCACGTCAGACATGTCTCGACTCATGCAGCCACTGTGAAGGATTCGTGTTTCGTGATCACGAACGTGCTGTGACTGATGGGTAAAGGCGCGCTTCTGTCTGTTTTTCGGCGTTACTGCCCGACCAGGCCCGGCTGCAGCGTCTTCGTGAACAGCACGGTGCCGTCCTGCTCCCGCATCCGCACCGTCAACTCGCCGCTGCCGCCGTCGATGTCGACCTCGCCGAAGAACTGGTAACCGTCGGCGGGTGAGACGTTGGAGGCGCTCGGCGCCTTCACCCACACCCGTTCCGGGCCGAACGTGTCGTCAAGTGCGGTGGCCGGGAAGGCGCCGGCGTTCAGCGGGCCGGAGACGAACTCCCAGAACGGCTCGAAGTCACCGAAGGCGGCCCGCGCGGGCCGGTAGTGCTGTGCCGAGGTGTGGTGCACATCCGCCGTCAGCCACACCGTGCCGGTGATCCGCCGGTGCTTGACGAACCGCAGCAGTTCCGCGATCTGCAGCTCCCGGCCCAGCGGTACCCCCGGGTCGCCCTGCGCCACCGCCTCGACGTTCCGCCGCCCCTCGGTCGTGTCCGGTACCACCAGACCGATCGGCATGTCGGCCGCGATCACCTTCCACACCGCCCGCGACCGTGCCAGCTCCCGCTTGAGCCACTCCAGTTGCTCCCGCCCGAGGATGCCCCGCGGGTCCACGGTCTGGTCACCGGCGGAGTTGGCGCCCCGGTACGTCCGCATGTCCAGCACGAACACATCCAGCAGCGGCCCCTGCCGCAGTACCCGGTACACGCGGCCCTCCCGGGCGCCAGGCCGCAGCGTCGACATCGGGAAGTACTCACTGAACGCGCGCCGCGCCCGGGCCGCCAGCACATCGACGCTCTTCTCCGTGTAGCGGGTGTCCGTGTCCGCGATCCGCTGGCCCGGATACCAGTTGTTGCGCACCTCGTGGTCGTCCCACTGCACGATCGACGGCACCCGGGCGTTGAACCGGCGAAGGTTCTCGTCGAGCAGGTTGTAGCGGAAGTTCCCCCGGAACTCCGCGAGGGTCTCGGCCACCTTGGACTTCTCCTCGGTGGTCACGTTCCGCCAGACGCCGCCGTCCGGGAGGGCGGCGGTCGCCGCAAGGGGCCCGTCGGCGTAGACGGTGTCCCCGCTGAACAGGAAGAAGTCGGGGTCGAGCCGGGCCATCGCGTCGAAGATGCGGTAGCCGCCGACGTCGGGGTTGATGCCCCAGCCCTGTCCGGCCAGATCGCCCGACCACAGGAACCGCACTCCGTCGCGCCGCCGGTCCGGCACCGTGCGGAAGGTGCCGGTCACCGGTTCACCGCCGCGGCGCGGGTCGTCGGGGTCGGTGAGCAGCACCCGGTAGTGGATCTGCTCGCCCGCGGGCAGCCCGCGCAGCCGCGTGGTTCCGGTGAAGTCGGTGTCCGGGCCGAGCAGCGGGCCACGCCATCTGCGCGGGTGCCGGAACGACTCGGTCGCCGAGGTCTCGACGATCATGCGGGCCGGACGGTCGGACCGCACCCACACCAGCCCGGAGTCACGGGTCACATCGCCCGCCTGCACCCCCCAGCCGGCCCCCGGGCGTCCGGAGCGGGCGAAGGCGGGCGCCGTGCCGAGCGCGGCGGGCAGCGTCAGGGCCGCCGAGGCCGCGAGCGAGCCGCGCAGTACGGCGCGACGGCCTGGGAACGGACGGTGTGACATGGATACGCCTCCCGGGACTGGATCCGGCCAGTGTGCGCTGCCACACCTACGCGGGCGGTGCGGCTCGCACACCAACCCCCAGTGAACAGTTGACCGCGAGGATGCGGGAGGGGGCATCCTGCGGGCAGTGGCGGCTCGACCGCCCCGCCCGCCGCGCGTACCGTTCAGCGGCTGCCGTCGAGGATGACGCGGGAGACCAGCGCCGGATCGTCGTTCATGGGGACGTGGCCGCAGCCCGGCAGCCGGACCAGCCGCGCCCGGGGGATGATCCGCTTCGCGCGGACACCCTGCCGGGGGAGGAGCAGCCGGTCCCGGGCACCCCAGGCGACGGTCACGGGGATCCCGGGCACGTCGTCGGTGAACCGTACGGTGGTGCCCGCGCGGAGGGTCTCGGCGAAGCCGGTCGCCCCGGCGAGCGCGAGCGTCTCGTCGACCACGGCCTGGGGAGAACGGCGCCCGGGACGGGCGTAGATGGTGCTGGTCAGGACCGCCCGGCCGGGTGCCGAGCGGGCGAGGCGCTCGACCAGGGGCAGCGGCATACGCTCCGCGACCCGGCGCATGCCGAGCAGCACGGCGAAGGCGTACCGCCGCTCCGCCTGCGTCCAGAAGCCCGCCGGGGACAGGGCGGTGACGGACCGTACGAGCCGCTCGCGGCCGAGTCCCAGGGCCAGCAGACCGCCGAGCGAGTTGCCGGCGACATGCGGCCGGTCCAGTTCCAGCGCCTCGCACAGGGCGGCGAGGGCGGCGGTCAGGGTGGGCAGGTCGTGGACGAGGCCGTCGGGCAGCGACGGAGAGGCGCCGAATCCGGGCAGATCCACGGCGATGACCTCGCGTTCGGTCGCGAGGATGTCCACCACCGGGTCCCAGGCCTGGCGGTGGTGACCGATGCCGTGCAGCAGGAGCAGCGGTTCACCGCGGCCCACGCGCGCGTAGGACAGGGTCACGGTCCCCGGGCCGAGGGGAGAGGTGACCTCGAAGGAGACGGTCGCGGACATGAGGGTGCTCCTCGTCTGGGACTCGCGGAAACGGACGCCGCCTGACGCCGTAGACAGCTTGTCAGCAATTGCTACCGACGGGTAGTCCCCGGTGCCGGAGTGGCGCCCGCACGGCACACCGGCACACCGGTGCCGCCTGGACACGGCCCCGCGCGTCGGCTGGGATGGTGCGGTGACCGCCGACAGCGTGACCGACGTCTTCGAACAGCACCGTCCCGTTCTCCTGGGAGTCGCCTACCGCATGCTGGGCCGGGTGGCCGACGCGGAGGACGTGGTCCAGGACGCGTGGCTGCGCTGGTCGGGCGGCGACCGGTCCGCGGTGCGCGAGCCACGCGGGTACCTGGTGCGCGTCACCACCCGCCTCGCGATCGACCGGCTGCGCCGGATCAAGGCACGCGGTGAGACCTACGTCGGCCCGTGGCTGCCCGAACCGTACGTCACCGACTTCGGCGGCACCGTGCCGGACACCGCCGAGCGGGCCGTGCTCGCCGACTCGGTCTCGTTGGCCGTCCTCATCGTCATGGAGTCCCTGTCACCGCTGGAACGCGCGGTCTTCGTCTTGCGGGAGGCGTTCGGCTACCCGTACGCCGAGATCGCGGCCATGCTCGACCGCGGCGAACCGGCCGTACGCCAACTCGCCGGACGCGCCCGCAGGCACATCGAGGAGCGGCGCCCGCGCTACGAGGTCGACCATGCCCGGCGCCGCGACCTCACCGAGCGCTTCCTGGCCGCGGCGGCCGGTGGCGATCTGACGGGGCTGATGGAACTGCTCGCGCCGGACGTGCGGCTCGTCGGCGACAGCGATGGCAAGTCGCGTGCCCCGCTGCGGGTCCTGGAGAGCGCCGACCACGTGGGGCGCTTCCTCCTCGGAGTGGCCGGCAAGGGAATGCGGGACGTGACCATCCGCTTCCTGGAGATCAACGCGGGGCCCGCGGTGCTCGTCCTGTCCGGAGGCAAACCCGACTCCCTCTTCCAGCTCGACGTCGTCGGCGGGCGCGTCCAGACGGTGTACATCATCCGCAATCCCGACAAGCTCCGCCCGCTCCACGCGGCCCCGTAACGGCCCTCGCCCACGAGGTCCCCGTCGCGACGAGGGCCTCGTCGTCGTGCCGATTGGTATTGACCAAGGGTGAGGGCCGCCTTATGGTCGCTGACAAGTGAAACAACCTTTAATAAACAAGGGCGCTAAAACGCCGCCGGACACGGCGATCGTGGAGGACAGGGTGGGGACCACGCAGCTGGAAACGGTGCCGGAACCGAAGTACTGGCATCTCAAGACCGTGCTCAGCGAGGCGCTGGACTCGGAGTTCTCCGTGGGCGAGATCCTGCCCAACGAGCGTGACCTCGCCGCCCGCTTCGGGGTCGCCCGCGCAACGCTCCGGCAGGCCCTGGAGCAGCTCGAACTGGAAGGCAGACTGCAGCGCCGCCGCGGAGTGGGCACCACGGTCGCCCCGCCGCGCATGGGCGTCTCCGTCGGCACGGCACAGCACGCCTGGCCGGGCGGACCGCTCGACGCCTGGCAGACCCTCGACTGCGCCCTGAAGGCGCCGCCCGCCGCCGTCGCCGGGACGCTGGTGACCGGCCGCGACGAGCCCGTGCACATCGTGCGGCGCTCCCGGGTCTCCCACGGTCAGCCCGTCGCCGCCGAACTGCTGTACGTCCCGGCGGACTCGGTGCCCGAGCTGTCCGGCATCGACGCGCCGTCCGGCGCGACCCGCGCGCGTGCGGTGCTGCGGGAGCTGCAGCGTCTGGAGCTGGAGCGGCAGGAGAACGCCGTGGAGCTGGGATCCGCGCGGGCGGACGACGCGAGGGAGCTGGACCGCCTGCCGGGCGCGCCCGTTCTCGTGGTCACCACACGCTTCATCGCGCGCGGACGGACCGCGGCACTCTCCGTGGCCACGTACCGCGCGGACACCTGCCGGCTGACGTTCGGCGACTTCGGCGGGGTGGAGATCCATCACGGCCCGGAGCGCCAGGCCTCCTGACCACCACGGCCCCGGCCCTGTCGCGCGGCGCGGGGAGCGCGGTCACCCTGGTCGCCCCGGGTCGCGGGGCGACCGGTCGCGGGTTTCGTGTCCCGGCGGTGACGCGCCGGGAGGGCGACCCGCGGCGGCAGCGCCCGGCGAACGCGACAGGTGATGTGCGGGGCACGGGCCCCGGGTTGGGGAGCCATGTGCGTCCCCGCACGCCCGCCGGGCCTCCCTGTCCCGCCGAACGGTCCCGCCGAACGGTGCGGCGCGGACCGCGAGCGCGCCGTGCGCGGTTGGGCGCTCCGCTCGCGCGGGGCGCGTCGGCACCCTCTCCGCCGCTCGGCCGGCCGCTCCCGCTCACCCGCTCGGCGAGGCCGCCGCCTCGCCTTGTGCCGACCCGATCCGCCGGACCGGCCTCAGCGGCGGGCTGTCACGGTGCCCTCCACGGCGAACAGTTGCTCCTCCACGTGGTCGAGGGCGAGGCGGACCGCGCCCGTGGCGACCGCCGCCTCACCCAGGACGGACAGGGAGACCTTCGGCGGGCGCAGACAGTAGCGGGCCAGTTCGGCGCGCAGCGGCTCCAGCACGCCGTCCAGGCCGGCCGCCCAGCCGCCGATGACAACCAGTTCCGGGTCGAGGGCCAGCACCAGCGCCGCCACATCGTGGACCAGCCGGTGGATGAAGCGGTCCATGGCCGCGAGCGCACGCTTGTCGCCCTGGCGGGCCTGGGCGAAGACATTCGCGACCGCCTGCTCGTCGAGCGGGTGCAGTGGCTCGTCCGTGGTGGACAGGAGCGCTTCCGGGGTCGCCTCCCGGCCCAGCAGATGCAGTGCGCCGATCTCCCCGGCCGCCCCGCCGTACCCCCGGTGCAGCCGTCCACCGATCAGCGACCCGGCGCCCGGGCTCAGTCCGGCCAGCACGAACACCACGTCGTCGGTGCCCTTGGCGGCGCCCTTCCAGTGCTCGGCGACGACAGCCGCGTTGGCATCGTTCTCCACCAGCACCGGGCACTTGAAGGACCGGCTCAGCCGCTCGCCGAGGCTCAGCCCCGTCCATCCGGGCAGCGCCGTGCCCAGCCGCACCGTGCCGTCCGCCTCGACGATTCCGGGGGTGCCGACACCCACGGCCCGCAGGGATCCGCGTGGGACACCCGCCCGGCGCAGCAGCTCCGCGACAGCGGTGCGCAGCCGTTCGAGCCGCTCGTCCGCGTCGACCGTCTCGTCGACCTCCCGTGCCTGTGCGCCGATCACCCGGCCGTCCAGATCGGCCAGCAGCACGGCCACCCGGTGCACGCCGATCTCCAGGCCCAGCAGATGTCCGGCCTCCGCCCGGAACCGGAACCGCCGTGCCGGCCGTCCCTGCCGCCGCGCGGTGCCCTCCTCGGCCGCCGTCTCCACGACGAGCCCCGCCTCGATGAGCCCTTCCACGACACCCTCGACGGTCGGCCGGGACAACCCCGTGACCCGGGTGACCTCGGTCAGCGTCGCGCAGTCCGTGGCCCGCAACGCGTGCAGCACCACCGCGGAGTTGATCCTTCGCAGCAGCGAGGGGTCCCCGCCGGTCAGCCGACCCACCGTCCGTCCTCCCAGCTCGTGCGGGTGTTGCGCGGATCGTACTCGGCACGGCGGACCCCGGCGACCTCCGGGCACGGCTGCTCCGGGGACGCGGCTCAGCCCGGCGCCACGAAGCCCGACTCGTAGGCCGCGATCACGGCCTGGGTCCGGTCCCGCGCCCCGAGTTTCGCCAGGACGGAGCTCACATGGGACTTCACGGTCTCCGTCCCCACCACCAGCTTCGCGGCGATCTCCGCGTTGGTCAGGCCCCGCGCCATCAGCCGCAGCACCTCCTCCTCGCGCTCGGTCAGCCGCGCCCGCTCCAGCACCGCCCGCGCGGCGCGGTTGCCGCCGCCGTCGTCCCCGTACTCGGCCGCGAGCCGGCGCACCGAGGCGGGGAACAGCAGCGACTCGCCCTCGGCGACCAGACGCACCGCGTGCACGATCTCCGCGGGCCGCGCCCGCTTCAGCAGGAACCCGTCGGCGCCCGCGCGCAGCGCCCCGTACACGTACTCGTCGTTCTCGAACGTCGTCACCACGAGGATTTTCGGCGGCGCCTCGACCGAACGCAGCAGCGCGCGCGTGGCCTCGATACCGTCCATCAACGGCATGCGTACGTCCATGGCGACCACGTCCGGCCGCAGTCGCCGCACCAGCGGGATCACCGCCGCTCCGTCGGCCGCCTCCCCGACGACCTCGAGGTCCGGCTGCGCCTCCAACACGGCCCGCAGCCCCGCGCGTACGAGAGGTTCGTCGTCGACGAGCAGTACGGTCACCGGCATCCGGCCAGCGTAGATCAGCGCAACGGCAGTTCCACCCGCACCTGCCAGTCACCCAGGTCGGGACCGGTGTGCGCCCGCCCACCCAACAACGCCGCGCGCTCGCGTATGCCGCGCAGACCGCTGCCCCGGCCGGGCCCGGCTGTCGCCCCGGTGAACGGATTGCGGACCTCCAGGCCCAACGTGCGGTCGTCGACCGTGATACGGATCCGCACGGGGACGGCCCCCGCGTGCCGCAGCACATTGGTGAGGGCCTCCTGGAGGATGCGATACCCCTCGCGGGAGACGGGCCCGGGCACGGTATCCAGGGGCCCGGTCATGTCGACGTCGACCTGGGCGCCGGAGGTCCGCGCGGACTCCAGCAACCGGTCCGCGTCCGTGAGGGCCGGCCGGCTGCCGGCCGGCCGGCCGGACTCGCGCAGAACGCCGAGGACCCGCTCCAGGTCCTCCAGCGCGGCCCGGCCGGTCTCCTCGATGGCCTCCAGGGCCCGGTCGGTGAAGGAGGGATCGCCGGCCGCGCGGGCGGCGCCCGCCTGCACGACGGCCACGGTCAGGGCATGACCGATGGAGTCGTGGAGCTCCCGGGCGATACGCGTGCGCTCCAGGAGCCGCTCGGTGCGTTCCTCCATTGCCGCCAGCCGCTCGGCGGGGGAGGGACCGAGCAGGCGGTGGGCCAGCACCGTGATCAGCCGGCCCGAGGCGAGCACGGTCGCAGCCAGGGTCACCAACGCCACGGGCAGCAGGAGGACATGCCACCAGGCGTGGCCTTCGAGGAGGAGCAACTCGCCGGAGGCCGTGTCCCCGCCGAAGGCAGCCGCCGCCGAGTCCACCGTGGCGAGGAGCAGGTGCACGGTGAACATGGAGCTCGCGCAGCCGATCAGCAGCCGTGCCTGGAGCCACATGACGAGCCTGCCCCGGTCGCTCCAGGAGGCGGACGGCGCCACGACGATGCCGGCGCTTTCGCTGTCGTGCCGCTGACCGGTCAGCAACAGCCTGGCCTGCAACCCCTCCACGGTGCGCATCGCGGGCACCAGCCCGACGGGCACGAGCACCAGGGCCGCCGCCGCCCAGGTCCACCACGCCTCCTCGAGGAACAGCCACAGCGACGGCCACACGATCGCGATGAACAGATGCAGCAACCGTGTGTACGTCACCGTCCGGCCGAACGGATGCAGCAAGCGGACCATGCCGTCATCGTGCCAGCCGCCACCGGTAACGGACCTCCCCCGCGCGGGGGAGCGGATCTCCACCGGTGGGGGAGGCCCTGCCCCCGTACGAGCCGTCACGCTGCTGGCATGACCAGCATCGACGTCCAGGACCTCACCAAGGAGTACGGCACCCGGCGAGCCGTCGACCACCTCACCTTCCGTGTCCTCCCCGGCCGTGTCACCGGTTTCCTCGGCCCCAACGGCGCCGGCAAGTCCACCACCATGCGCCTGGTGCTCGGCCTCGACCACCCCACATCCGGCTCCGCCACCATCGGCGGCCGTTCCTACGCCACCCTTCGGGAACCCCTGTGCCGGGTCGGCGCCCTGCTCGACGCACACGCCGCCCACGGCTCCCGCTCCGGCCGTGACCATCTGCGCGTCCTGGCGGCGAGTCACCGGATTCCGGACCGCCGAGTCGACGCGGTGCTGGAGGAGACCGGCCTGGGCCCGGTCGCACGCGGCCGGGTGCGGACGTACTCCCTGGGCATGCGCCAGCGGCTGGGCATCGCCGCCGCCCTGCTCGGTGACCCGGAGGTGATCATGCTCGACGAGCCCTCCAACGGCCTCGACCCCGAAGGCATCGTGTGGATCCGCACCCTGCTTCGCCGGCTCGCGGACGAGGGGCGCACGGTCCTGGTCTCCAGCCACCTCATGAACGAGACCGCCTCCTTCGCCGACCACCTCGTCGTCCTCGGCCGGGGCCGTCTGCTGGCCGATACGCCCATGCGGGAGTTCATCGACGCGCGGGTGCGCCCTTCCGTGCGCGTACGCACCTCCGATCCCACCGCCCTCAAGCGGGTCCTCGCCCGGCACGGGCACGATGCCGTGGAACATCCGGACGGGCACTGGACCGTGCCGCACGCGCGCGTGGACGACATCGGACGCCTCACCTCCGCCGCGGGGGTGCCGATCCTCGAACTCGCGGCGGACGAGGGCACCCTGGAACAGGCATATCTGGGCCTGACCGCCGCCGAGACCGAGTTCGCCGCACCGTTCCAGGAGGCCTGAGCATGCCGTTCGCACCCGCGCTCCACGCCGAGTGGTTGAAGATCCGTACGGTCCGCTCGCTCCCGGGAGCCCTGCTCGCGCTGTTCGCGGTGACCACGGCGTTCTCCGCGCTCGCCGGAGTCTCCAGCACGTCGGACCCGGAGTTCGACCCCCTGTTCATGGCCCTGTCCGGCGTCGGCCCCGGGCAGATCGCGGCCATCTCGTTCGGCGCCATGGCCGTAGCGGCCGAGTACCACAACGGAGCCCTTCGGCTCTCGCTGGCCGCGGTGCCGCGGCGCGGACGCTGGTTCGCCGCGAAGGTCACGGCGATCGCCCTGCCCACGCTGGCCGTCAGCCTGCTGACCTCGGCGGCCGCGCTGCTCGTCGCGCGGGCGGGGCTCGGTCCGGCGGCGAGCGGGCTGACCCCGGCCGAGCAGATCCGCGGTGTCGTGGGTTGCGGCGTCTACCTCACGCTGATGGCCCTGTTCGCCGCGGGCCTCGCTACCCTGCTGCGCAGCGGAGTGGCGACCCTGTCCGTGCTGATCCCGTTCATCCTCGTGGTGTCCTTCGTGATCGGCGACGCGGCCGGTACCATCGTCGACTTCCTGCCCGACCGAGCCGGCCAGGTGGTCCTCCAGGAGACCCACGACGGAACACTGGGTCCCTGGCAGGGACTTGCCGTGACCGCCGGGTGGACCGCCGCCGCCCTCCTGGCCGGAGCGTGGAGCCTGCGCCGCCGGGACGCCTGACCGGCGGTCGGCTGACGCCCCGCCAACTGTCAGTGGCGGCGGGTTTACTGGATCCATGAACATCGCCCGGCACATCGCCCTCATCGACGAGCTGTGCTTCCGCCCCTTTCCGGCGGAGCACGGCCCGTCCGACGTCGGCTGCGGGGGACCGGGCCACCATGTCGCCGTGCTGGAGACCGGTGACGGGCCGGGCGACGATCCCGCGCGGTGGGCGGCGACGGTGGACCAGTTCGAGAAGGACCGCGACGCCGTGTACGAGGTGCTGGCGTCCCGCTGGGGCGACGTGGCCCCCTGGAACCTGGGGACGGTCCTGTTGCGCACCGAACGGGAGGAGATACCCGAGCCGTGGGCCTGGCTCGCCGCCCACGCCGGCCTGGCCTGGCTGTGGGAGGTGCGGGGCACCGGCCGCTGGGTGGCCGTGGCGGTGGCCGACCGGGACCCGGCCGATGCGGTCCGGCTGCTGGCGGTGGTCACGCAGACGGCGCCACCCTGACCACCGGCCGTCACCGCTCCGCCGCGGCCTCCCGCAGCCGGCCGAACTTTTCCGCCAGCGTCGCCGGCGTTTCATGAGCGTTCAGACCGCTCGGATTGGGCAGCACCCACACACGTGTCCCACCGATGATCCGCGCCTGCGGTCCCACCTGCGCCTTCCGGTCGTCGAACGCGGCCCGGTACGCGGTGACCCCCAGCACGGCCAGCCATCGCGGACGCAGCCGGGCCACGTTCAGGTCGAGCAGCCGCCCGCCCTCCCGCAACTCCGCGGCACTCAGCTCGTCGGCCCGCGCGGTCGCCCGCGCCACCACATTGGTGATGCCGAGCCGGTACGACAGCAGCTCCCGCTGCTGCGACGGCAGCAGCAGCCGGGGCGTGAAACCGGAGCGGTGGAGCGCCGGCCAGAAGCGGTTGCCCGGGCGGGCGAAGTGGTGGCCGGTCGCGGCCGTCATCAGACCGGGGTTGATGCCGCAGAACAGCACATGCAGGCCGTCCGCGACGACGTCCGGCACGAGACGGTCGCGGGCGGCCTCCATCTCCTCACGGGTGAAGCGGGTCAGAGGATGGCTCCCGGCGCGTAGCCGGCGGCCTCGGGACGCTGCTTCACGATCTCGTCGATACGGCCGACGAGCGTGGAGACCTGGTCGCTCGCGGCACCGGTGAAGGACAGCTTGTCCGCCATCAGGGCCTCCAGCCCGGCCCGGTCCAGCGGCAGCCGCTCGTCGGCGGCGAGCTTGTCCAGGAGATCGTTGCGCTCCGCGCCCCGCTCACGCATGGCGAGGGCGGTGGCGACGGCGTTCTCCTTGATCGCCTCGTGCGCGACCTCACGGCCGACACCCGCGCGCACCGCGCCCATCAGCACCTTGGTGGTGGCGAGGAACGGCAGGTAGCGGTCCAGCTCCCGTGCGACAACCGCGGGGAAGGCGCCGAACTCGTCGAGTACCGTCAGGAACGTCTCCAGCAGGCCGTCGAGGGCGAAGAACGCGTCCGGCAGCGCGACCCGGCGCACCACCGAGCAGGACACGTCGCCCTCGTTCCACTGGTCGCCCGCCAGCTCGCCGGTCATCGATGCGTATCCGCGCAGGATCACCATCAGACCGTTGACGCGCTCGCAGGAGCGGGTGTTCATCTTGTGCGGCATCGCGGAGGAGCCGACCTGGCCCGGCTTGAAGCCCTCGGTGACCAGTTCGTGCCCGGCCATCAGCCGGATCGTCTTCGCCAGGGAGGAGGGCGCGGCGGCCACCTGCACCAGCGCGGTGACGACCTCGTAGTCCAACGAGCGCGGGTAGACCTGGCCGACGCTCGTGAACGCCTGTGAGAAGCCCAGGTGGGCGGCGATCCGCCGCTCCAGCTCAGCCAGCCTCTGCGCGTCCCCGCCGAGCAGGTCCAGCATGTCCTGAGCCGTTCCGACCGGGCCCTTGATGCCGCGCAGCGGGTACCGGCCCAGCAGCTCCTCCACCCGGCCGTACGCGACGAGCAGCTCGTCGGCGCCGGTCGCGAACCGCTTGCCGAGGGTGGTGGCCTGTGCGGCCACGTTGTGCGAACGGCCGGCCATGACCAGTTCACCGTACTCACCGGCCAGCCTGCCCAGGCGCGCCAGCACCGCCACCGTGCGGTCGCGCATCAGCTCCAGGGAGAGACGGATCTGCAGCTGCTCGACGTTCTCGGTGAGGTCGCGGGAGGTCATCCCCTTGTGTACGTGCTCGTGCCCGGCGAGGTCGTTGAACTCCTCGATCCGTGCCTTCACGTCATGGCGGGTGACCTTCTCGCGCTCGGCGATGGAAGTCAGGTCCACCTGGTCGAGGACACGCTCGTAGTCGGCGATCGCCGTGTCGGGCACCTCGATCCCGAGGTCCTTCTGGGCCCGCAGCACGGCGAGCCAGAGCTGACGCTCCAGCTTCACCTTCTGCTCGGGCGACCAGAGCGTGGCGAGCTCGGCGGAGGCGTAGCGTCCGGCGAGGACGTTCGGGATACGGGGTTTGGCGGGCGCGGCAGTCACGTACAGGGAGTCTACTGGCGATTCCTGCAGGCCGGTGCCGCGGGGTGACCTGGAGGAAACCACAAGTCGCCGCTACAGACCCTCGTACGGCAGCAGCTCGGGCCGCTTCGGCGGCAGGCCGTCGCCCGAGGAGCGGCCGGTGAGCCGGCGGCCGATCCACGGCAGCAGGTGCTGCCGGGCGAACCGGGCGTCCGCGGCCCGCCGCGCCACCCAGCGGGGCGGCAGCGCCGCCTCCGGGGGCAGATGCCACTCGGGGTCCTGTGGCGCGTAGCCCAGTGTCTGCCACACCGCCTCCGCGACCCTGCGGTGCCCGTCCGCGGTCAGATGCAGCCGGTCCACGTCCCACAGCCGGGGATCGCCGAGCGAGGGAGCCCCGTAGAGGTCGACGACCAGGGCGCCGTGCCGGTCGGCGAGCTCGTCGATGCAGGAGAACAACGCCTCCATGCGCGGCCGGAACCGCTCCAGGACCGGTCCCTGCCGGCCGGGGCTGCGCATCAGCACCAGTTGCCCGCAGTTCGGGGCCAGCCGCTCGACGGCCTCGGTGAGCAGGTCCCGCACCTGCACCATGTCGCACTTGGGCCGCAGGGTGTCGTTGAGCCCGCCGACCAGGGTCACGACATCGGCCCGCATGGCCGCGGCGACCTCGACCTGCTCATCGACGATCTGCCGGATCAGCTTGCCGCGCACCGCGAGGTTGGCGTACTGGAACCCGGGAGCGATGGCCGCCATCCGGCCGGCGAGGAGGTCGGCCCAGCCGCGGTACGTACCGTCGGGGAGAAGGTCCGACATGCCCTCGGTGAAGGAGTCGCCCAGGGCGACGAGGCTGCTGTGGGTGGGATTCGTCTGCATGGCGACAGAGATGGTATCCCGTGGCACATACCCAGCGGTCGGTCGGGCTTGCCCGTGCTCAGGTCCGCTGCCCGAACAACTCCTGCAGGACATCCTCCATCGTCACCAGCCCCGCCAGCCGCCCGTCGGCCCCCAGGACGGCCGCCAGATGCGTACGGCTGCCGCGCATGGCGGTGAGGACGTCGTCCATCGGCGTGCTCTCCCGTACACGCGCGATGCGCCGCATGTCCGCCAGCCGGAACGGCATGTCGCGCGGTGAGGCGTCCAGGGCGTCCTTCACGTGCAGATAGCCGACGATCCGCCGCTGTTCGTCCACGACCGGGAAGCGGGAGAACCCGAACTCCGCCGACAGCTGCTCAAGACCCTCCGGGGTGACGCCCACCCGCGCGTAGACCACGCGCTTCAACGGCATCACCACGTCCCGCACCGGCCGCCGGCCCAGCTCCAGCGCGTCGTGCAGGCGCTCCTGCGCGCGGTCGTCGATGAGGCCGGCCTGACCGGAGTCCTTCACGATCTGGGCCAGTTCGGCGTCCGAGAAGGACGCGGCAACCTCGTCGCGGGTCTCGACCCGCAGCAGTTTCAGCAGCGTGTTCGCGAACGCGTTGACCGTGAAGATCACCGGACGCAGTGCACGGGACAGCGCCACCAGGGGCGGCCCCAGGGCCAGCGCGCTGCGCACCGGCTCGGCGAGCGCGACGTTCTTCGGCACCATCTCGCCGAGCAGCATGTGCAGATACGTCGCGAGCGCCAGTGCGATCACGAAGGACACGACGTGCCCCGCGCCCACCGGGACTCCCACCGCGTGGAACACCGGTTCCAGCAGGTGCGCGATCGCCGGCTCGGCGACGACACCGAGGACCAGCGTGCACAGCGTGATGCCGAGCTGGGCGGCCGCCATCAGCGCCGACACGTGTTCAAGACCCCACAGCACGCTCCTGGCGCGCCGGTCGCCCCGGTCGGCGTGCGGTTCGATCTGGCTGCGGCGGACCGAGATCAGGGCGAACTCGGCGCCCACGAAGAAGGCGTTGACGACCAGCGTCGCGAGACCGATGAGCAGCTGTACGACGGTCATCGTCGCGCCCCCTTGTCGTCCGTGGTCCGTGCCGTCCGCCGTTCCGCGGCGGGGCGGTCACCGGGGGGCGCGTGCAGGAGGACGCGTGCCGCCCGGCGACCGGAGGCGTCCACCACGTCCAGCCGCCAGCCCGCGACCTCCAGGGTGTCGCCGACGTCCGGGATCCGGCCCAGCGAGGCGGCCACCAGCCCGGCGAGGGTCTCGTAGGGCCCCTCCGGCGCGCGCAGGCCGACCCGGGCGAGCTGGTCCACGCGCGCGGCGCCGTCGGCCGAGAACAGCGGTCGGCCGTCCTCGTCGGTGCCGGCCCGGTCCAGGTCGGGGGTCTCGTGCGGGTCGTGCTCGTCACGGACCTCGCCGACGACCTCCTCGACGATGTCCTCCAACGTGGCCACTCCCGCCGTGCCGCCGTACTCGTCGATCACCACGGCCATGGTGCGCCGCCCGGAGAGCCGCTCCAGCAGCCGGTCGACGGTGAGGGATCCGGGAACCAGCAGCGGTTCGCGCATCAGCTCCGACACGGGCACCCGGGCGCGGCGTTCCGCGGGCAGCGCCAGCACGTCCTTGACGTGTGCGGTGCCGACGACGGCGTCCAGGGTCTCGCGGTAGACGGGGAAGCGGGACAGGCCGGTCGCCCGGGTCACGGTCGCCACGTCCTCGCAGGTCGCCTGTACCTCCAGGGCGATCACCTGGACGCGCGGGGTCATCACGTTCTCCGCGGTGAGGTCCGCGAGGTTCAGTGTGCGGACGAACAGCTCGGCGGTGTCCGGTTCCAGGGCGCCCTCCCTGGCGGAGTGCCGGGCGAGCGCCGCCAGTTCCTGGGGTCCCCGCGCGGACTCCAGTTCCTCGGCCGGCTCCACACCGATGCGGCGCACGATCCGGTTGGCCGTGTTGTTCAGATGGGTGATGAACGGACGGAAGGCGGCGCTGAACCAGCGTTGCGCGTTGCCCACCCGCTTGGCCACGGCCAGCGGTGAGGAGATCGCCCAGTTCTTCGGAACCAGCTCGCCGACCACCATCAGGAACACCGTCGACAGGGCCGTGCCGATCACCAGCGCCAGGGAGCGGGCCACCGAACCGGAGACGCCGACGTCCTCCAGCGGGCCCGCGATCAGCGCCGCGATCGACGGCTCGGCCAGCATGCCGACCACCAGGTTGGTGACCGTGATGCCGAGCTGCGCGCCGGAGAGCTGGAAGGTCAGACTCCGTACGGCCTTGAGTGCGCCCGCCGCGCCCCGCTCGCCGCGCTCGACGGCCCGTTCCAGCTCGCCCCGCTCGACCGTGGTGAGGGAGAACTCGGCCGCGACGAAAGCGCCGCAGGCGAGCGAGAGCAGGATCGCCACCAGAAGGAGGAGCACTTCGGTCATCGGGTCACCTCTGTCCCATCGTCGGACAGGAGCGGAACGGATGCGCGGTGTCGCGGACCGGGGAGCTTGCCCATGGGCGGAGGCACACAACCTTTCATGGAGGACCGAGTGGCCCACTCGGAGTAAAGGATCAGCAAAGGATGGCCTTCGGGCCCTGGATCAGCCGGTGAGGGGCTTCACCCAGCGCCGCCACCGTTCCTCCGGCGCGTACCCCGCGGCGCCCCACGCACGGTGGGCGGTCTCGTTGCGCTGGAGCACCATCGCGTCCGCGCGGCGCCCGCCGAGGCGTACGAACCTCTCCTCCGCGGCGGTCAGCAGCGCGGAGGCGATGCCCTGACGGCGGCGGTCCGGGTGCACCGCCAGCCGGTAGAGATGACACCGCCAGCCGTCGAAGCCCGCGATCACCGTGCCGACGAGCTCACCGTCGCTCTCGGCGAGAAGCAACGCCCCGGGATCACGGGCGGCCAGCCGCTCCACACCGGCCCGGTCGTCGCTGATGCTCGCGCCCTCGGCGGCCACCTTCCAGAACGCCAGGACATGGTCGAGGTCCTCGGGCCCGGCGGCCCGTATCCGCAGCTCACTCATGCGCCGATCCCAGCACGCGGCATCGCGCCGGGCACGCAATTCCACGATCCGGACCGTCACCGTGCGTCTCACTCGTGGGCGATGGCCTCCAGCACGTTCATCCGCGACGCCCGCAGAGCCGGCAGCAGCGCCGCCGCGATGCCCACCACGGCCGCCCCGATCACGACCGCCACGATGGTGCCCCACGGGATCGCCAGGGCCGTCATCCCCTGAAGGGCCAGGACCTGCTGGATGCACAGACCCCACACCAGTCCGAGCGCGAGCCCCAGGACCGCGCCGAACACCGCGATCACCACCGACTCCAGGCGGATCATCCGTCGCAGCTGCCGCCGGGACAGGCCGATCGCCCGCAGCAGACCGATCTCGCGCGTGCGCTCCACCACCGACAGCGCGAGGGTATTGACCACACCCAGCACCGCGATGACGATCGCGAGCCCCAGCAGGGCGTAGACGAGATACAGCAGGACGGCGATCTGGTCGTGCACCAGTTCCTTGTAGTCGGCCTGGTCACGGGCCTGCACCTGCGGGTAGGGGTCGAGCGTCGCCTCCAGCCGGTCGCGCAGTTCGTCCACGCTCGTCCCGGCGGCCGCGTTGACGTACAGCGCGGAGTCCTGCCCGCCCGGTACGTACTCCTCGACGGTCGCGATGCCGAAGACCAGCCCGCCCTGCATCCCGAAGCCCTCGCCGCCCTCGACGTCGGTGAGGGCCGCCACCGTCAACTCGGTGCTCCTGCCGCCGGGGAACTCTACCGGGACCGTGCTGCCCATACGGACGTCGTGCTCCGCGGCGAAGCCGGCGTCCATGGAGATGTTGCCGTCCGCCAGGGCCGCCGCGGTGTCGCCGTTCGTGTACGTCACGCGCGCGACGTCGTCGACGCGGTCGTCGTACCCGGCCGCGGTGGTCTCGATCCGCTCACCGTCCGGCAGGCGCACCGCCACCGGCGCGAACCGCTGCCGGACGACCAGCCCCACGCCCTCGGTGTCCCGCACCCGGTCGGTGACCTCCTCGGAGAACGGCGTGAAGTTGGCGTTCTGGATCACGAAGTCGGCGCCCAGCGTCTTGTCGATCTGCTCGTCGAAGGACCGGGACATCGAGGCGCTGGCCACCGACATTCCGCCGACCAGGGCGAGCCCCACCATCAGCGCGGAGGCCGTGGCGCCGGTACGGCGCGGATTGCGCAGGGCGTTGCGCTGGCTCATCCGGCCGACAGATCCGAACAGCGCGGGGAAGGCCGCGCCCAGCACCCGGATCACCGGCCGCACCAGCAGCGGACCCGCGATGACGGTCGCGATCAGCGTGAGGACGACCCCCAGCCCCAGCAGCGAGGCCGCGGAGGAGGTGTCGGAGGCCAGTACACAGCCCGCCAGGGCCGCCACGCCGAGCGCGCCCACCACGGATCCCGCCACCGCGCGGGTGCGCAGGGGCCGCCCAGTACCGGCGATGTCGGCGGCGGCGAGCGCGGCCATCGGTGACACGCCCGCCGCGCGGCGGGCCGGGAGATACGCCGCGACGAACGTGACGCCCACGCCGACGGCGTACGCCGTGACGGGAGTGGCCCAGCCGACGACCATCTCCGTGGTCTTCAGGTTCATGCCGAACGCGCTCATGAGCCGGAGCAGACCGAAGGCGAGGCCGATACCGGCGGCCAGACCCACCGTCGAGCCGACCACGCCGAGCAGCACCGCCTCGGCGAGCACCGACCGGCGCACCTGCCGCCGGTCCGCGCCGAGCGCCCGGAGCAGACCGAGCTCACGGGTCCGCTGGGCGATCAGCATCGAGAAGGTGTTGACGATCAGGAAGATCCCGACGAGCACCGCGATCCCGGCGAAGCCGAGCATCACGTACTTGATCACGTCGAGGAACCCGCCGAGCTCCTCGGCGGCCGTCTCCGCCGTCTCACCGGCCGTCCGCACCTCATAGGCGCCGGTACCCAGCTCCGCCGTGACACGTTGCTTGAGCTGTTCGTCGGAGACGCCCGGCGCGGCGGTGAGCGAGATGGTGGTTGCCCGGTCCGCGGCGCCCAGCAGTTCTGCGGCGGCGACCGCCGGGTCGAGGAAGACCAGTGCCGCGCCCGGGTTGGTGGTGGTGAACGTGGCGATGCCGACGATCTCCACCTGGAAGGTGCCGGGCTGCGCCTGTACGGACAGGGTGTCGCCGATCTCCACGCCCTTGGCCTCGGCGGTGTCCGCGTCCAATGCGGCCTCGCCGCCTCCCCGCGGGGCGCGGCCGGAGGTCAGCTCCACCACGCTGCGGTCGCTGACGTACCAGTCCACCGCGATGGTCGGTGCGCCGGTGGTCGGTCCGACCGACTCGTTGTCGCTGTCGACGATCGTGAGGTTCTGGACCTCGACGTCGGAGCGGGCCGACTCGACACCGTCGAGCCGGGACAGCCGTCCGGCGAGCTCGGCCGGCAGGGTCTGCACCGCTCCGGTGGGCACCGACGACTCCAGGTCCTCCCGGGGCGCCACGGTCACGTCGGCGGACGAGGACGCGAACAACCGGTCGAACGTACGGGAGACCGTGTCGGAGAAGATCAGGCTGCCCGCGACGAACGCCACGGAGAGCACGACGGCCAGGGCGGACAGCAGCAGCCGCCCCTTGTGCGCGAGAAAGCTTCTGAGCGTTGCCTTCAGCACGGTGTCAGTCCTTCTCGGAAGCGCGGATCACGTCGAAGCGCTTCATCCGCTCCAGTACCGACTCCGCCGTGGGCTGCCGCATCTCGTCCACGATCCTGCCGTCCGCGAGGAAGAGCACCAGGTCGGAGTGGGCGGCGGCTCCCGGGTCGTGGGTGACCATGACGACGGTCTGGCCCAGCCGGTCCACGGCCTCGCGCAGGAAGCCCAGCACCTCCAGGCCGGCCCGTGAGTCGAGGTTGCCGGTCGGCTCGTCCGCGAAGATGAGTTCGGGCCGCGAGGCCAGCGCCCGTGCGCAGGCCACCCGCTGCTGCTGGCCTCCCGACAGCTGAGCGGGCCGGTGCCTGAGCCGGTCCCGCAGGCCCAGCGTGTCGATGACCTGGTCCAGCCACTTCTCGTCGGGCTTCTGGCCCGCGATGTCCATGGGCAGGGTGATGTTCTCCCGTGCGTTCAGGGTCGGGATGAGGTTGAAGGACTGGAACATGAACCCGATCCGGTCGCGCCGCAGCCGGGTCAGTTCACGGTCCTTCAGCCCCGTGATCTCGGTGTCTCCCAGCCACACCTGTCCGGCGGAAACGGTGTCCAGGCCCGCCAGGCAGTGCATCAGCGTGGATTTGCCGGAGCCCGACGGACCCATGACCGCCGTGAACCGTCCGCGCGCGATGTCCACGTCGACGGAGTCCAGGGCGAGCACGGTCGTCTCGCCCGAGCCGTACGCCTTGGTCAGGCCGCGGGCGCGGGCCGCGGTTCCGGCGCCCGACGCAAGGCCTGGGGCGTGCTCCGCAGCAGGTGTGGACAAGGCCGCCTCCTCGATTGGACGTCCGGTCGTCTCCGTCGCGTCGAGATTAGTGTGACGGGGTCGACAACCGTATCCCCCGTGAGTGCGGGGCCGTCTCCACCCCAGGTCTGGCCCCCGGAGTCAGTGTAAGGGGCACATTTCTCGCCCGGTGGGCGGCACTTGCCGCTGCCGGCGTCCCGGCGCCGGCTTCGAGGTAGGGCGAAGACCCGGCTGAACGTACGCGTGGACGAGTGCACCGCCCGTGCGGCGCGCGAGCGTGTCCGGGAGCGCGGGATGAGCGTCAACCGCCACACCGAGGAACTGCTCCGGCAGGACACCGGTGAGGCGGACCGCGCGTTCGTCGAGGCCGCCGCCGATTTCATGAAGCTGTTCGAGAGCGTCTTCGCCGAGGGGTTCGGCACCGTCACCTCGCCCGGGCAGGTGCGCGATCTGGCCTGGCTGGTCAAGCGCGGCGAGGCCTCGGTGGACGACATCGCGGCCGAGCTGCGCCGCTGGAGCGAGTGATCAGCTCCGGGTGGCCGCGGCGCCGACGGCGGGCCGCCACGCGGTGCCGATGACGCAGTACGACTGGGGCAGGGCCGGCCCCTTCTCCGGGATCGTCATCCGCCGGTAGGGCCCGAGGTCGAACCCGGCCTCCCGCAGCGCGCCGACCGGATCCCGTGCCACATGGCAGCCCCCGGCCAGCGGCGGCCACACCGTGCGGTCCAGCGCCCGCTGGGTCAGGTGCATGACCCGGCCGCCGCCCCGGCCGTGCTCGAAGAACCGCACCTCGCCGCCGGGGCGCAGCACCCGCCGGACCTCCGCGAGGGCCCGCGCGACGTCCCGCACACTGCACAGCACCAGCGAGAGTACCGCCGCGTCGAAAGCCTCGCTCTTGACCGGCAGTGCCTCCGCCACGCCCGGCGCCACGTCCACCGGCACCTCGGCGCGCAGAGCGGCCTCCACGGCCAGCGCGCGCAGCGCCCGCTCCGGTTCGATGGCGACGATCTCCGAGACGGCGCCCGGGTAGTGGGCGAAGTTCAGCCCGTTGCCCGCGCCGACCTCGATCACCCGCCCGGACAGCCCGCCGAGCAGTCTGCCGCGGACCTCCGCCATGCCGGCGCGGGTCTCGGCCGCGACGCTGGCGCGGGCGTAGACGCGGGCGAAGACGGGGTGGTGCACGGGATCCCGCGTCGCCTGCGAGGAACGGATGGACCGTAGGCGCATGAGGACCTCCCCGGTACGGGCTCAAGGCGATTCTCCCCCCGGGGCCGCCCGGGAAATCCTCGTGCCCACGGCGACGCCCGGCATGCGCCCCTGCGGAGGGCGGCGTCGGGGGTGCTCCGCGCTGCGGCTCCGGGCGGACTTCGGGGTTCCCTGGAGTGGGCATGGCGACGCCCGGCATGCGCCCCTGCGGAGGGGCGGGAGTCGGGGGTGCTCCGCGCAGCCGCTCCGAGGGCGGAGCACGGGGTTCCCCGGTCGGCCCGGCCGACCGCACCTCCCGCTGCCGTCAGGGTGCCTCGTGCACCCGGAACGCCTCGGCGTCCCAGGTTCCCTCCAGCCGGGGCGCCAGCCAGTGCGGTGCCGACGTCCGGAACCCAGGGGGAGCCAGGGCGCCCGCCCCGCCGGGCACGGCGCCCAGCAGCGGGGCCCCGGTCACGTCCGGCAGGTCCAGCAGGTTGCAGCGTGCGGCCAGATCCGGCTCGCCGGGCCAGCTGCCGATCACCACGCCCGCCAGGTCGAGCTCCCGCCCGCGCAGTTCCCGGGCCGTCAGCTCCGTGGCGTTCAGGGTGCCGAGCCCGGCCGAAGCCACCACCAGCACCGGCGCGGACAGCAGCGCCGCCGCGTCCGCCAGCGTCCCCCCGGCCGCGTCGAACCGTACGAGCAGCCCGCCCGCGCCCTCCACCAGCACCAGATCGTGCTCGGTGGCCAGCTTGGCGGCCCGCTCCGCGATCTCATGCGGATGCACGGGCCTGCGGCCGGCCCGGCGGGCCGCCGTGGCGGGCGCCAGCGGATCGGGGTATCGGGCGAGTTCGGCCGTCGTCACCGGGCCGGCGAGCCGTGCGACCTCCTCGGCGTCCCCGGGCTCGTCCGGCCGCACGCCCGTCTGCGCCGCCTTGAGCACGGCGACCGACCGGCCGGCCGCCAGCGCCGTCGCGGCGACCGCCGCCGTCACCACCGTCTTGCCGACCTCGGTGCCGGTGCCTGTGATCACCATGACCGGCATGTCATCCCTCCTCCGCCGCCGCGCACACCGCGCGGGCGATGCGCGCCACGTCCGCGTCGCCCGTGACGTACGGCGGCATCGTGTAGATCAGGTCGCGGAACGGGCGCAGCCACACTCCCTCTCGCACCGCCGCCCGGGTGGCCGCCGCCATGTCGACGGGGCGATCGAGCTGGACGACCCCGATGGCGCCGAGCACCCGTACGTCCCGCACACCGTGCAGCCCGGCCGCCGGCGCGAGTCCTTCCCGCAGGCCGGTCTCGATCCGTCCGATCTCCGCGGGCCAGTCCTGCCCGAGCAGCAGCTCGATGGAGGCGCAGGCCACGGCCGCCGCCAGCGGATTCGCCATGAACGTCGGACCGTGCGCCAGCACCGGCACGTCACCGCGCGAGATGCCCCCGGCCATCCGCGTGGTGCACAACGTCGCCGCCATGGTCAGATATCCACCGGTCAGCGCCTTACCCACACACATGACGTCCGGCGTCACCGACGCGTGCTCCGCAGCGAACAGCGCGCCCGTGCGGCCGAACCCGGTCGCGATCTCGTCGAACACCAGCAGCACGTCGTGCGCGTCGCACACCTCGCGCAGCACCCGCAGATACGCGGGGGAGTGGAACCGCATCCCGCCCGCGCCCTGCACCACCGGCTCCACGATCACCGCGGCCAGTTCACCGGCGTGCCGTTCGACCGTCTCCCTCAGGTGTGCGGCGTACGCCTCCTCGTACTCCGCGGGCGGGGCCCCGGCGAACACCTGGCGGGGCAGGATCCCGCTCCACAACTCGTGCATCCCGCCCTCGGGGTCGCACACCGACATCGGCTGCCAGGTGTCGCCGTGGTAGCCGCCCCGCCAGGTCAGCAGCCGCCGCTTCTCCGGCCGGCCCAGCGATCGCCAGTACTGCAGACACATCTTCACCGCGACCTCGACCGACACCGACCCGGAGTCGGCGAGGAACACATGCTCCAGACCCTCCGGCGACATGTCGACAAGGAGCTTCGCCAGCCGTACGGCGGGCTCGTGCGTGAGCCCGCCGAACATCACGTGGCTCATCCGCGCGAGCTGGGCACCGGCGGCCTCGTTGAGCACCGGATGGTTGTAGCCGTGGATCGCCGACCACCAGGACGACATGCCGTCGACCAGTTCTCCCGAGCCGTCGGCGAGCTTCAGCCGCACCCCGCTCGCCGACTCCACGACGAGCGGTTCCTGACGGCCCGGCATGGGGCCGTAGGGATGCCAGACGTGCCGCCGGTCGAGCTCCAGCAGTTCGGCGACGGACCGCTCAGGCATTGGGCGCGAGATCCGTTCCGGCGCCCCGGCGGCGGACGGCGACGAGATCGGTACGCGGCTCCTCGGCCGCGCCGCGGGAGCCCGCGCCCGCACTCGCCGGACCGCACGCTCCGCCGCCCTCGTGGGATCCGCAGCCGCCGCCCGCGCGGTGCTCGGGCAGCGTCACCCGGTCGGTGCCCTCCACCTCGAACCCGGCGTCCGCGATCATGTCCAGGTCCGCCTTGCCGGCCTGCCCCTCGCTGGTGAGGTAGTCGCCGAGGAAGATCGAGTTGGCCAGGTGCAGCGCGAGCGGCTGCATGGTGCGCAGATGGACCTCACGACCGCCGGCGATCCGCACCTCGGCGTCCGGGCAGACGAACCGCACCATCGCCAGGATGCGCAGGCAGCGCTGGGGGGTCAGGTTCCACTCCTTGGAGAGCGGCGTGCCCTCCATCGGGATCAGGAAGTTGACCGGCACCGAGTCCGGGTCCAGCTCGCGCAGTGAGAAGACCACGTCGACCAGGTCCTCGTCGGACTCGCCCATCCCGGCGATCAGGCCCGAGCAGGCGGAGAGCCCCGCGGCGTGCGCCTTGCGCACCGTGTCCACCCGGTCGGCGTACGTGTGCGTGGTCGTGATGTCCCCGTACGTCGACTCGGAGGTGTTGAGGTTGTGGTTGTAGGCGTCCGCGCCCGCCTCGCGCAGCCGCTCCGCCTGGCCGTCGGAGAGCAGCCCCAGACAGGCACACACCTCGACGTCCTCGTTCCGCTCCTTGATCGCCTTGATGGTGTCGGAGACCCGGTCCACGTCCCGGTCGGTCGGACCCCGGCCGCTGGCCACCAGGCACACCCGCTTGGCACCGCCCGAGAGCCCGGCGGCGGCCGCCTGTGACGCCTCGTCCGGCTTGAGCCAGGTGTACTTGAGGATGTCGGCCCTGGAGCCGAGCCGCTGGGAACAGTAGGAACAGTCCTCCGGGCACAGGCCGGACTTGAGGTTGACGAGATAGTTCAGTTTCACCCGCCGGCCGAACCAGTGCCGCCGCACCTTTCCGGCTGCGGCCACCACATCGAGCAGGTCGTCGTCGGACGTCGCGAGGACGGCCAGTGCTTCCGCGCGGGTCGGCGTCTCGCGCCGAAGCCCCTTGTCCACCAGCGTGTTCAGCAGGTCCATGAGAGCCGATCCTGTCCTACCCGACCCGGCCGGGCCAAGGAGAGTTCGTACAACAGAGGCGCTCCGCGGTGTGGGTATCGCCACACAGTGGCCCGCCCGGCCTCCCGCTAATGTCTGTGCACTGCCTACAAAATCCCCGGAGGACCCATGGCGTTCGGCTGGATCGACGAGCAGGCGGAACTGCGCCGCCGGGCCGGACTCGTACGCACCCTGCGTCCCCGGGCCGTCGACACGCCGCTGCTCGATCTGGCGAGCAACGACTACCTGGGTCTGGCCCGGCACCCCGAGGTCACCGAGGGCGCCGCGCTGGCCGCGCGGACCTGGGGCGGCGGCTCGACCGGCTCCCGCCTGGTCACCGGCACCACGGAACTCCACGCCGAGTTGGAGCGCGAGCTGGCCGGGTTCTGCGGCTTCGAGGCGGCCCTGGTCTTCTCCTCCGGCTACGCGGCCAACCTGGCCGCCGTCACCTCGCTGGCCCCGCACGGCTCCCGTCTCGTCTCCGACGCGGGCAACCACGCCTCCCTGATCGACGGCTGCCGGCTGGCCCGCGGTACGACACAGGTCGTGGCGCACTGCGACCCCGATGCCGTGCGCAAGGCGCTGGACGGGCACGACGGGCCGGCCGTGGCCGTGTCCGACACCGTCTTCTCGGTGGACGGCGAAGCCGCCCCGCTCGCGGGGCTGGCCGAGGCGTGCCGGGAGTACGGCGCCGGTCTGGTCCTCGACGACGCGCACGGCCTCGGTGTCCTCGGCGACGGCGGCCGTGGCGCTCCGTACGCGGCGGGCATCGCGGGCGACGACGATGTCGTCGTCACGGTGACGCTGTCCAAGTCGCTCGGCAGCCAGGGCGGAGCGGTGCTCGGCCCGGCCCGGGTGATCGCGCATCTGGTCAACGCGGCGCGGACGTTCATCTTCGACACCGGACTCGCCCCGGCCGCGGCGGGTGCGGCCCTGGCGGCGCTCCGGCTGCTGCGCCGCGAGCCCGCGCGCGGGGCGTGGGCGGGAACGGTGGCGCGCGAACTGCACGAGCGGCTGACGGCCGCGGGTCTGGAAGCGGTACGTCCGGACGCCGCGGTCGTCTCCGTGCGTGCCCCTTCCCCGGAGCAGGCCGTGCGATGGGCGGCCGACTGCCGGGCGGCCGGCCTGTCCGTGGGCTGCTTCCGTCCTCCTTCCGTGCCCGACGGCATCTCACGACTCAGACTGACCGCCCGCGCGGACCTGTCCGGGGCCGAGATCGAACGCGCTGTACGAGTGATCGGCGAGACGCGGCCATGAGTCGGCGTGACACGGCCGTGCGTCGCTCGACGAGGGGTTGACGGGTAGGTCGGTCGAGGCCGGTCAGTGGACCGCGGTCACGAACTCCGCCCAGCTTCCGGGGGAGAAGAGCAGCGCGGGCCCGTCGGGGGCCTTGGAGTCGCGCACGGCGAGCAGTCCGGCCAGGGGGCCGGCGGCCGGCCTGGCCGTCTCGACGCAGTTGTTCGCACCCGTGCTGTAGCTGCTGCGCAGCCACCGCGCACCGTGCAGTGCGAGGCTGGAAGGGATGGTCCGAGGCGGTGCGGGCATCGTGCCTCCTTACGCGCCGGCTGCTGCGCCGGCGATGAAATCCAACGAGTCCTCCGGTGAAAGGGCATGACTCGCAAGGGCGTTGAAGCCCTCCAAGTAGGCCCGGAGGTCTTCTTTCCGCTCCAGATGGAGGCTACTCGTCAAGTGGTCGAGAACAACCACATCGAGATCAGAAGTGCGCGAGAACGAAAAGATGACGAAAGGGCCGGTGACGCCGATGTGTGCCCCGGCGGTGAACGGCATTACCTGCAACCGCACTTGGGGCAGCCGGGCCGCCTCGACCAGCCGGTTCAGCTGACGGGTCATCACTCCGGGGCCGCCGACCTCCCGGCGCAGGACCGCCTCGTCCAGGACCGCGCTCAGCTCCAGGGGCGGCTCCGCCCGCAGCACGTCCTGCCGGGCCAGCCGCACCTCCACCAGGGCGTCCAGGCGTTCCTCCGACTCGCCCTCCATCGCCGCCTCGGTCACCGCCCGCGCGTACTCCGGAGTCTGCAGCAGCCCCGGGATCACCGTGGTCTCCAGGGTGCGCATCGCGCTCGCCTGGGACTCCAGGCTGATGAAATCGCGGTAGGTGGGCGGCAGTACGCCGCGGTAGGCGTGCCACCAGTGATGCCGGCCGCCGCCGTCACCGGTGCCCGAGAGCACCAGCAGCAACTCCCGCAACTGCGGATCGGCGACACCGTAGACGTCGAGCAGTAACCGCACATCGACCGGTTTCACCCCGCTCGTGCCCGTCTCGATCCGGCTCACCTTCGACTGGTGCCAGCCCGCCAGCCGGGCCGCCTCACCGCTGGTGAGTCCCGCCGAGGCGCGCAGCGCGCGCAGTTCGGCGCCCAGTTTGCGGCGGCGCACCGCGGGACCGTGCTGCATGGGTTTCTCCCTACTCCTTCCGAGCCGTCCGGATACGCTCTCCCGTCGCAGAGTTCACCGCTTTGAGCGACAGATATATGCATATCCTGGTGGATCGCCACCCTGTGCCGTGCGGTGATGGCAGTCTTGCGACGAGGCACCAGTGCGGGACCGTACTCGAACCAAACGCTCCGTGTCGGACCGCGGGCCCGTGGGAAAGGGACGACGTCGCCATGGCAGACCATCTGGAAGCATCCGTCACTCTGCCGAGCGATCCCGCCTCGGTCTCCACCGCCAGAGCCCATGTGGTGGGGACGCTGGTGGAATGGGGCATGCCGGCGGACGCGGAGCTCTCCGACACCGTCCGGCTGATCGTCTCCGAACTCGCCACCAACGCGGTGCAGCACACGTTCGGGCAGTCACCCACGTTCAGGGTGGATATCGCCCTGGTCCGTGATGAACGGGTGCACATCGGTGTGACGGACAGCCACCCACGGCTTCCCAAGCGACTGCCCGCCGCGGTTCAGCAGGACAACGGACGCGGGCTGGTCATCATCCGCTGGCTGACCGCGGAATGCGGAGGCAGACTCAGAATCCGCCCCACGCGTGAGGGCGGCAAGACCATCTCGGTCGAACTCCCTTGGGCGCCGACCGTCCAGGCCGCCGAAGCGGCCACGGCGGCGGGCCGACAGGAGCCGTAGGAACCGCCTCCGAGCGCGGCGGTGAGGGCGGCGGGGGCGGCGGCACGCGCGGGGGCACCGCCGCCCCGCGGGGTCACCTCACGCGCCCGTACGAGACGCTCCGGGTCCAGATCTTCTGCAGACGCACCACGTCCCCGGTCTTGGGGGCGTGCCAGATCTTGCCCTTACCCGCGTAGATGCCGACGTGGTAGACGTAGCCGCCTGAGTGGAAGAACACCAGGTCTCCGGCCCTGCGGCTACCGGCGGAGATGTGACGCGTCTTGTTGTACTGCTGGGCGGCGGTGCGCGGCAGTTTCTTGCCCACCTTCTTGAACGAGTACAGCGTCAGACCCGAGCAGTCGAACCGGTGCGGTCCGGTGGCGCCCCACTGGTACGGCGACCCCTTCTTGGATGCGGCGACACGCATTGCCTTGGTGGCGTGGCTCGCGGCAGCCGCCTCCGAAGCGGCTCCGGGGACCACGAGGGAGCCGCCCACGGCGGCGAGGGTGAGGGCCGAGGCCGTGCCGGCCCGGGCCATGAGAGACGGGACACGATTGAGCGCAGTCATGCGCAACCCTTCGTCAGCCGCCTGTGAAGGATGACCTGTCGGATTCGGGCTGGCGAAGTGGCCCGGCCGCACGAGTGCGGCTTCACCCCAAGGGCTGCTCGGAACTGACGTTCCGGCGACCCGTCGTGCCTGGGTCCTCCACTCCTGCCGATCCACTCCTGTCGACCGGTCATCCGGGCGGCGGCAGGACTCGGCGTCCGCCCGGATCGCCCCGCCGCGGCGGCGGGGTCTTGTCGTCAGTCAGGGATCTTGGCTCATGGCGCGATCGAAAACCCAACGGAACGGGGGGTTTGTGTTGTTACTCACCACTCATCCGTTCGGGTGGACGCCGGGCTGTTCGAGTCTCGGTCCGGGGCCCGGGTGAGCCCCGGACCAGGGGTGGAACGCTCGTTTCCGCCTTCGGGCCGCACGCGTTGTGCAACCGGAATGCCCTCAAAACAGCAGGTTCGTCTACGCCGGATGGGGGTAAGTCGTTTGGTCCGTTTCGACGCCCACCGCGGCGCACCGCCGGCGCCGGGCCCATGGGCGTCAACTGCCAGGCCCCAAAGGCAGCGTGATCCGGCCGTGCGCCGCTCACCGCCCAGCACCCGAAGTGCCCGGGCCGGCATGGCGGAGTGCGGGTCCCTCTCGCCGCGCCGGTGCGTGCGGGCCGGCGCGTCGTGCGGTGCGACGGGCCTTGCCGGCCGGCGCCTGGGCCGCGCGGTCCGTGGCAGGTGTCACCGCCCGGGGCCGGGTTGACCCGGCCGAGCAGGTCGGCGCCCTTGAGGTAACGGTCGGTCAACTCGGCCCCGCGCGGTCGGCGCGGGCGGTGGCGGCACTCGAGGGCGGCATCCGTGACTCACCTTGGCGCCGGAGCCGGGGCGCACGCTCCGGTGGTGGGGCACGATCCGGTCCGCCGGGCCGTGGTCCACCGGGCCTGCGCGTCGAGGACGCGGAGGTGTCGACGTCGGGCACGCAGGACTCGGGTCAGTGGGCCGGGTTTCCGCTCCATGCCCGCCCCGGACCTGCTCCCCGGTGCGGCCCGTGTGCCGGACGGAGCATCTGCTCCATGCGGGACCGGATACGGGTCAACTCCTCGGCCCGCATCGACAGATCACTCGCCCGCCCCTCGACCGGATCCGTCAGGGCGGGCTGACGGAGCACCAGCCGGGAGCCGGGCAGCACGAACCGCTTGTCCGGGGTGCCGGCGGCCGGCGGCGGCGCGGCGGTGCCCTTCGCCCGGCCCGGACGGACCGTCTCCATGCCGCTCGGGTGCGGGCTCGGGGCGCCTCGCGCGCTCCCTCAGTGCGCCGCCTACGAGCACGGCGCCCAGCCCCAGCGCCGCCCACCAGGCCAGTGTCAGCGCGGGGCCGACGGCGGCGGCGCCGTCGAAGAAGGACACCGAGCGCAACAGGGTCACTACCGCGCCCGGCGGCAGCCACTGGCCGATCGCCCCGGCCGGCTCGGGCAGCATCTCCGGCGCCGAGGAAGCGCCCGAGAACGGGTTGCCGAGCATCATGACCACCAGGGCGCCGAGTGCGATGCCGGGCCGTCCGAGCAGCGCCGCGAGTCCGGAGACCGCCGCTCCCATGGCCAGCGCGGCCAGTGCGAACGTACCGGCCACGGCCCACCAGCTCCCCGGAACAGCCTCCAGCCAGCTCTGGGACAGTTTCGGCGGGAAGGACGAGCTGATCGCCGCGATCGTGACCGAGGTGCTCGACACGGTGCG
Source organism: Streptomyces sp. NPDC031365 (assembly GCF_055569765.1). Lineage (NCBI taxonomy): Bacteria > Bacillati > Actinomycetota > Actinomycetes > Kitasatosporales > Streptomycetaceae > Streptomyces > Streptomyces sp. NPDC031365. Next base: position 73,793 of record NZ_JBVIIM010000034.1, read on the forward strand.
CGGCATTCTCGAGCAGGCCGCGCTGGAGAGCCCGCCACCCCTGCCCGATGTGCTCATCCCGCGTGCCCTGGGCCGGATCAGGAAGCAGCGGCCGGCGACTCTGGAGGGCGGGGAGTGGATGTTTCCGCGGCTGATGATCCAGGTGTGGACGGAGACCACGCGCCACCCCGAGCTGGCGGCCGTGCTGGCCGACGGATACGAGAAGGTCCGCACCGCCTGGGGGAAGATCGCCGAGGGATACCGGGACGCGGGCCTGCTGCCCCCCGGTACCGACACCGACGCCATGGCCCGGGCGATGATCGCGCTCGTCCAGGGCTTCGCCGCCCAGATGGCCCTGTTCGGCGGGGTCTCCGAGCAGACGCTGGGTGACGGACTGCGGGCGCTGATGTCCGTGCAGCGCCCCGCCCCGGACGCCTGACACCCGCTCACCACGCTGTTAACGTCCGCGAAACGCCACCCGGCTACCCTCCGGGGCCACGCCATCGGGAGCCACGCCCGTGGCCGAGGTCACCGGGCCCCGCACGGCCCGGAGCGAGGACTGTGAGGTGGATGCCGTGCACCTGACCCCGCACGAGCAGGAGAGGCTGCTGATCCATGTCGCGGCCGATGTGGCGGACAAACGCCGTGGACGCGGGCTGAGGCTGAACCACCCCGAGGCGGTCGCCCTCATCACCTCGCACCTGCTCGAAGGCGCCCGCGACGGCCGCACCGTCGCGGAACTCATGGTGTCGGGGAGGCGGTTGCTCACCCGGGCCGAGGTGATGGAGGGCGTCCCCGAGATGATCCGCGACGTCCAGGTGGAGGCCACCTTCCCGGACGGCACCAAGCTCGTCACCGTCCACGACCCGATCGTCTGAGCGAGGGCAGGCCGCAGTGATTCCCGGAGAGATCCTGTTCGCCGAGGACCCGGTCGTATGCAACGAGGGCCGGGAGGCCACCCGGCTGACCGTTCTCAACACCGCCGACCGGCCCGTCCAGATCGGCTCCCACTACCACTTCGCCGAGGCCAACCCCGGCCTGGAGTTCGACCGCGCGGCCGCCCGCGGCAAGCGGCTGAACGTCGCCGCGGGCACCGCTGTACGGTTCGAACCCGGCATCCCGGTCGAGGTGGAACTCGTCCCGCTCACCGGAGCCCGCGTCGTTCCCGGACTGCGCGGGGAGACCGGGGGTGCGCTCGATGCCTGAGCTCTCGCGCGCCGCCTACGCCGACCTGTACGGTCCGACGACCGGTGACCGCATCCGGCTCGCCGACACCGATCTGCTGATCGAGATCGAGGAGGACCGTGCCGGCGGACCCGGACTCGCCGGGGACGAAGCCGTGTTCGGCGGCGGCAAGGTCATCCGCGAGTCCATGGGCCAGGCCACCGCCACCCGCGCCGACGGCGCCCCGGACACCGTCGTCACCGGTGCCGTCGTCGTCGACCACTGGGGTGTCGTCAAGGCCGACATCGGCATCCGTGACGGTCGTATCACCGGCATCGGCAAGGCCGGCAACCCCGACACCATGGACGGCGTCCACCCCGACCTCGTCATCGGTCCCGAGACCGAGATCATCGCCGGCAACGGACGGATCCTGACCGCCGGCGCCATCGACGCCCACGTCCACTTCATCTGCCCAGGGCTCGCCGACGAGGCGCTGGCGTCCGGCATCACCACCCTGGTCGGCGGCGGCACCGGCCCCGCCGAGGGCTCCAAGGCGACCACCGTCACGCCCGGCCCCTGGCATCTTGCGCGGATGCTGGAGGCGATGGAGGCGTACCCGCTCAACATCGGGCTGCTCGGCAAGGGCAACACCGTCTCCCACGAGGCGATGCTCTCGCAGATCAGGGGCGGTGCGGTCGGACTGAAACTGCACGAGGACTGGGGATCGACCCCGGCCGTCATCGACGCCGCGCTGACCGTCGCCGAGCGTACGGGCGTCCAGGTCGCCATCCACACGGACACCCTCAACGAGGCCGGTTTCGTGGGCGACACCATCGCCGCGATCGCCGGGCGCGGCATCCACGCCTACCATGCCGAAGGCGCGGGCGGCGGGCACGCACCGGACATCATGACCGTGGTCAGTGAAGCTCATGTGCTGCCCAGCTCCACCAACCCCACGCGACCGTTCACCGTCAACACGGTCGAGGAACACCTCGACATGCTGATGGTGTGCCACCACCTGAACCCGGCCGTGCCGGAGGACCTGGCCTTCGCCGAGTCCCGGATCCGGCCGTCCACCATCGGCGCCGAGGATGTGCTGCACGATCTGGGCGCCATCTCGATCATCTCCTCCGACTCCCAGGCCATGGGGCGGATCGGCGAGGTGATCATGCGGACCTGGCAGACGGCCCATGTGATGAAGCGGCGGCGCGGCGCCCTCCCGGGCGACGGACCCGCCGACAACCACCGAGTACGTCGCTATGTCGCCAAGTACACGATCAACCCGGCGCTCGCCCAGGGGCTTGCCCGGGAGGTCGGGTCCGTGGAGAGCGGCAAGCTGGCCGATCTCGTGCTGTGGGAACCGGCGTTCTTCGGTGTGCGGCCGCAACTCGTCATCAAGGGGGGCCAGATCGCGTACGCGCAGATGGGGGACGCCAACGCCTCCATCCCGACCCCGCAGCCGGTCCTGCCGCGCCCGATGTTCGGTGCGGTCGGCCGGGCGCCCGCCGCGGGCTCGATCAACTTCGTGGCGGAACCGGCGCTCGAGGCCGGGCTGCCGGAGCGGCTGGGGCTGGCCAAGCGGTTCGTGACCATCGACTCCACGCGCGGGGTGACCAAGGCGGACATGCGGGAGAACGACGCCCGGCCGGAGGTACGGGTCGACCCCGACAGTTTCGCCGTACGGATCGACGGGGAACCGGTCGAGTCGACACCCGCCGCCGAACTGCCGCTGGCCCAACGGTACTTCCTCTTCTGATGTCCAGGGGAGCGCTTCTCGTCCTGGCCGACGGCCGGTTCCCCGCCGGAGGTCACGCGCACTCCGGAGGGGCGGAGGCGGCCGTCCGGGCCGGGCGGGTGACGGGGGCCGCGAGCCTCGAGGACTTCTGCCGGGGGCGGCTGCATACCACGGGACTGGTGGCGGCGGCGCTCTCCGCGGCCGCTGCGGCGGGGGCGGATCCGGGGGCGCTGGATGAGGCGGCGGACGCGCGTACGCCCTCACCCGCGCTGCGGGCCGCCGGCCGCAGGCTGGGGCGGCAGCTGACGCGAGCGGCGCGTGCGGTCTGGCCGTCCGGTGAACTCGACGCCGTCGCACGGACGTTCCCGAAGGGGGCACACCAGCCGGTGGTGCTGGGAGTCACGGCGCGGGCGGCCGGGCTGAATGCGGCGGACGCGGCGTACTGCGCGGCGTACGAGAGCGTGAGTGGGCCGGCGGCGGCGGTGGTGCGGCTGCTGGGGCTCGATCCGTTCGACGCCACGGCGGTGCTTGCGCGCTTGGCGCCGGAGATGGAAGGAGTGGTGGAGGCAGCGGTGGACGCGGCGGGGAGGGTTGCCGGGGAGGGGGTGGATGTCCTGCCCGCGATGTCCGCTCCGTTGCTCGAGGTGTACGCGCAGGCGCATGCGGGGTGGGGGGTGCGGTTGTTCGCCACGTAGACGGCTGTCTCCCCCTGCCGTCTCGTCCCGATACCGCGGGCGCTGCGCCCGGTCCCCCTGTCGGCCTGATCGGCCCGTCCTCAATCGCCGGACGGGCTGGATGCTGGAGACGCCCTGTGCATCTTGACCATTCTCCTTTCCACCACGGGCCCGGCGCCGTCGGGGCTGATGCCCGGCGGCCCGACGGTTCGCGGCGGGCACTGCGGATCGGGCTCGGAGGGCCCGTCGGGTCCGGGAAGACGGCCACCGTCGCCGCGCTGTGCCGGGCACTGCGGAACGAGGTGTCCCTGGCCGTCGTCACCAATGACATCTACACCCGTCAGGACGCCGAGTTCCTGCTCCGCGAGGCCGTGCTGCCGCCCGAGCGGATCACCGCCGTGGAGACCGGGGCGTGCCCGCACACCGCGATCCGCGACGACATCTCCGCCAACCTCGAAGCGGTGGAGGACCTCGAGGAGGAGACCGGCCCGCTGGACCTGATCCTCGTCGAGTCCGGTGGGGACAACCTCACCGCCACCTTCTCCCGGGGCCTCGTCGACGCACAGATCTTCGTGATCGACGTGGCAGGCGGGGACGACATCCCGCGCAAGGGCGGCCCCGGGGTGACGACCTCGGACCTCCTGGTCGTCAACAAGACCGACCTCGCCCCGTACGTCGGCTCCGACCTCGTCCGGATGGCCGCCGACGCCAGGAACCAGCGGGGCCACCTGCCCGTGGTCCTCCAGTCGCTGCGCGGCGAGGCCGGGGTGACGGACGTGGCCGACTGGGTGAGGGAGCGGCTCGCCGCGTGGACCGCGTGAACACGGCCGCCGTACGGGCCGTGGCCCGGGTTCGCGCCCGCGCCGACGGCCGGGGCGGGACCTGCCTGCCGGTGCTGGAGAGCGACGGACCACTGGCCCTGAGACGGACACGGGGGAGCCCGGCCGAGGCGCACGTCCTGCTGGTCGGCGCGATGAGCGGTCCTCTCGGTGGGGACCGCCTCACGGTACGCGCGGACGTGGAGCCAGGTGCCCGTCTCCGGCTCGGGTCGGCCGCCGCCACCCTCGCTCTCCCGGGCCGGCACTCGGACGAGGCGCGCTACGACGTACGTCTTTCCGTCGAGGCAGGCGGCGAACTGCACTGGCTGCCGCAGCAGTTGATCTCCGTCAGGGGAAGCGGGCTGCGTCTCACCACGGACGTCGGCCTGGCCCGGGGGGCCCGGCTCGTGCTCCGTGAGGAGCAGGTGCTGGGGCGGGCCGGAGAGCAACCAGGAAGGCTCACCTCCCGTCTGACCGTGCGGATCGCGGGGCGAACCGTACTTGACCAGCAGCTGGCCTGCGGCCCCGGAGCGCCCGGCGGATGGGACGGGCCCGCCGTGCTCGGCGGGCACCGGGCCGTCGGCCAGCTCGTCGTCGCGCGACCGGAGTTCGAGGAGAAGCCGGTCCCCGCGAGAGAGCTGGGGGAGGGCGCCGCCGTCCTGCCGCTCCCCGGCCCCGCGGTGCTCGTGACGGCCGTGGCGCCGGACGCCCTGCGGCTGCGGTGCCTTCTCGACGAGGCGCTGTCCTCCCTCGCTCCGGCATTCGGCTGACGGGGGGTGCCTCTATGTCTTTCGTCAAGGCGCCCAGGTTTGGTTTGGGGTGGTTTGACTGGCTGGGTCATGCGGCGAGTTCGACGTCCTTGGGGA
>NZ_JBVIIM010000035.1:0-78936 GCF_055569765.1 Streptomyces sp. NPDC031365
CCCCCCCCCCCCCCCCCCCCCCCCCCCCCCCCCCCCCCCCCCCCCCCCCCCCCCCCCCCCCCCCCCCCCCCCCCCCCCCCCCCCCCCCCCGCCCCTCGTGCGCTTCTCGTGCGCTACGAGCTGTGCCTGTGCCCGTGCCGGGGCTCGGCTCAGACCGTGGTGACGACCTGCTCGAACTCCAGGCGCGGGCCGCGCGGGAACCAGGCGTCGGGGCCGGGACGCCCGATGTTGACGACCATCAGCGGGGTGTGGTCGCCGTCCAGGAACTCCTTGCGGACGCCCTCGGCGTCGAGTCCGGTCATCGGTCCGGCGGCCAGACCTGCGGCGCGGACGCCGATGATGAAGTACGCGGCCTGGAGGGCGGCGTTCAGCGCGGCGGAGCTCTCCCGGACCGGGCGCTCACCGAAGACGGCGTCCTTGGCCTGCGGGAAGTGCGGGAAGAGGTGCGGCAGCTCCTCGTGGAACTCGTTGTCCGCGGAGAGGATCGCGACCAGCGGGGCCGTGGCCGTCTTGGACCGGTTGCCCTCGGCCATGTGCCGGACGAGACGCTCGCGGGCCTCGGGGGAACGGACCAGCGTGATGCGCAGCGGCGACTGGTTCATGGACGTGGGGCCGTACTTGACCAGGTCGTAGATCGCTCGCACCTGCTCGTCGGTCACCGGCTCGTCGGCGAACGCGTGGGCGGTGCGCGCCTCGCGGAACAGCAGGTCCTGGGCGGCGGGAGCGAGAACGAGAGACATACGTGAACCTTCTTGGGGGGGTACGTCGGCCCGGGCTTCCGCGCGGGAATCACGAACCGGTTGGTGGACACGACCGTAGCCCAGCAAGTTCAATGCTCAACTAAATCTGGAGTGTGGTGATCCGTTTCACCGACCGCGTCTCCCCGGACCAGTCCTCGCCGCCGGATCAGTCCTCCCCGGCGTCCTCCGCCCCGGCCTCCTCCGCGAGTGCCGCGTCCAGCCGGGCCCGCGCCCCCTCCAGCCAGCGCCGGCACACCCGGGCCAGCTCCTCGCCCCGCTCCCAGAGGGCAAGGGACTCCTCCAGCGTCGTACCGCCCGCCTCCAGCCGCCGCACGACGTCGATCAGCTCGTCCCGTGCCTGCTCGTACCCGAGCGCCTCGGCCGTCCCCGCCGTCGCCGCCGCCTGCTCCGTCTCGCTGGTCATCCGCCCACCCTATGCATCGACAATGACTGTGAACTCACCCTCGGACACCCGCGCCCGCAACGCCGCACCGGCCTCCACCTCGCCCGGAGCGCGCACCGCGTGCCCGTCCGACCGCTGGAGTACGGAGTACCCCCGCTTCAGGGTCGCGGCGGGGGACAGGGCCACCACGCGCGCATGCGTGTGCGTGAGCTCCGAGTCGGCCCGGTCCAGCTGATGCCGCAGACAGCGCCGCCCCCGCTCCAGCAGCGCCGTGACCTCCTCGGCCCGCGTGTCGATCATCCGGTGCGGATCCTGTATCGAGGGCCGGGCCAGCGCGTGGGCCAGCCCGCGCTCCTCCCGGTCCAGCAGCGCCCCCACACAGCGCCGCGCACGGTCGCGCAGCATCCGGACCCGCTCGAACTCCTCACCCACGTCCGGCACCACCTTCTTGGCGGCGTCGGTCGGCGTGGAGGCGCGCAGGTCGGCGACGAGGTCGAGCAGCGGGCTGTCCGGCTCGTGCCCGATCGCCGAGACGACCGGCGTACGGCAGGCGGCCACCGCCCGCACCAGCTGTTCGTCGGAGAACGGCAGCAGGTCCTCCACGCTGCCGCCGCCCCGCGCGACGACGATCACGTCCACGTCGTCGATCGCGTCCAGCTCCTTCACGGCCTGGACGACCTGCGGCACCGCGTGCACCCCCTGCACGGGCACGTTGCGCACCTCGAAGCGCACGGCGGGCCAGCGGTGCCGGGCGTTCTCCAGCACGTCCCGCTCGGCCGCCGAGGCCCGCCCGCACACCAGTCCGATCAGCTGCGGCAGGAACGGCAGCGGCTTTTTGCGCTCCGGCGCGAACAGTCCCTCCCGCGCGAGGGACTTCTTCAGCTGCTCCAGCCGCGCCAGCAGCTCCCCGACCCCCACCGGCCGGATCTCGGCGGCGCGCAGCGACAACTGCCCGCGCGGCGCGTACCACTCCGGCTTGCAGTGCACCACCACCCGCGCGCCCTCGCTCACGACGTCCGCGACGGCGTCGAACACCTGCCGGTAGCACGTCACGCCCACGGAGATGTCGTGCGACGGATCGCGCAGCGTCAGGAACACCACCCCGGCGCCCGGCCGCCGTGACAGCTGGGTGATCTGCCCCTCGACCCACACCGCGCCGAGCCGGTCGATCCACCCCCCGATGAGCCGTGACACCTCCCCGACCGGGATGGGAGCTTCCGCAGACGTGTTGAGAGCCATGCGGCGAGAGTAGTGCGCCCCACCGACAACGCACCGTGACCGAACCCCTGGGACGTGGCCCTTACGATGGGAGGCATGACCGCTTCGCCTGGCCGCCGTGTCCTGCTCGCCGCCCCCCGGGGCTACTGCGCGGGTGTGGACCGCGCCGTGATCGCCGTCGAGAAGGCCCTGGAGCAGTACGGGGCCCCCGTCTACGTCCGGCACGAGATCGTGCACAACAAGTACGTCGTGCAGACCCTGGAGAAGAAGGGGGCCGTCTTCGTCGAACGGACGGAGGAGGTCCCTCCGGGCAACATCGTGATGTTCTCCGCGCACGGCGTCGCCCCCGTCGTCCACGAGGAGGCCGAGCGCGGCCGGCTCGCCACCATCGACGCCACGTGCCCGCTGGTCACCAAGGTCCACAAGGAAGCCGTCCGGTTCGCGAACGACGACTACGACATCCTCCTGATCGGCCACGAGGGCCACGAGGAGGTCATCGGAACCTCCGGCGAGGCCCCCGAGCACATCCAGCTCGTCGACGGGCCCGGCGATGTGGAGAAGGTCGAGGTCCGCGACCCGTCCAAGGTGGTCTGGCTCTCCCAGACGACGTTGAGCGTGGACGAGACCATGGAGACCGTCGACGCGCTGAAGGACAAGTTCCCCCAGCTGATCTCCCCGCCCAGCGACGACATCTGCTACGCCACCCAGAACCGTCAGCTCGCGGTCAAGCAGATGGGCGCCGAGGCGGACCTGGTGATCGTGGTCGGCTCCCGCAACTCCTCGAACTCCAAGCGGCTGGTGGAGGTCGCCAAGCTGGCCGGTGCCCGCGCGGCGTACCTGGTGGACTTCGCCGACGAAATCGACGAGGCCTGGCTGGAGGGTGTCTCCACGGTCGGCGTCACCTCGGGGGCCTCGGTGCCCGAGATCCTTGTCGAGCAGGTCCTCGAGTGGCTGTCGGGGCGTGGCTTCGAGGACGTCGAGATCGTCAGGGCGGCCGAGGAGTCGATCATCTTCTCCCTGCCGAAGGAGCTCCGCCGCGACCTGCGCGACGAGGCCGCCGCCCTGGTGGCCGAGCGCGGCGGCACCGGGACCGGCGCGGATTCCGCGTCGTGACGGTGGTGGGACGACGACGGCGGCGGTCACGGCGGTCGGCCTGCGTGACGGTCCGTCGTACGCCGTAACGTAGGGGCATGGAGATCTTCGGCGTGGACATCGGCGGATCCGGGATCAAGGGTGCCCCGGTCGACCTGGACAGGGGGGACCTGGCGCAGGAGCGCTGCAAGGTCCTCACTCCGCACCCGGCCACACCGGACGCGGTGGCCGACGGCGTGAAGCAGGTCGTCGACCACTTCGGCTGGACGGGCCCGGTCGGCATCACCTTCCCCGGAGTGGTCACCGGCGGCACCACGATCCGCTCGGCGGCCAACGTCGACAAGAGCTGGATCGACACCGACGCGCGCGTGCTGCTCGGCGACCGCCTGGGCGGCCTGCCGGTGACGGTGGTCAACGACGCGGACGCGGCGGGCGTCGCCGAGATGCACTTCGGCGCCGGACGCCACCGCAGGGGGACGGTGATCCTGCTGACCTTCGGCACCGGGATCGGCAGCGCCGTGTTCGTGGACGGCGTCCTCGTCCCCAACACCGAGCTGGGCCACCTGGAACTGCACGGTCACGAGGCGGAGAAGCGGGCCTCCAGCAAGGCCAAGGACGACCACGACCTGTCGTGGGAGGACTGGGCGCACCGGGTGCAGAAGTACCTGGCCCACGTGGAGATGCTGTTCTCACCCGAGGCGTTCATCATCGGCGGCGGCGTCAGCCGTAAGTCCCACAAGTTCCTGGACCACATCGAGGGCATCAAGGCGGAGATCGTTCCGGCCCAACTGCAGAACAACGCGGGCATCGTGGGCGCGGCGATGCGGGCGGCGACGGGTACGTAGCCGGACCCCGGGCGCGGGCCGCAGGCTCGCGGGACGGCCGGGACGGCCGGGCCGGCCTAGGAACGGGCGGTCCGGCCACCCCCGCCGGCGGGCTGCACGCGTCGCACCTGGCGCGTCCGGCGGGCCTGTCGCACCCGGCCCGTCCTGCGTACGAGCACGATCACACCCGCGACCAGCGTCCCGCCGTAGAGCCACCCCGCCTGGGTGGCGAGGCCCGTCACCATGCCCATCAGCCGGTCGAGGGTGCCCCCGCTGCCTTCGTCGGCCACCGGTACCAGTCCCAGAGCGAAGGCGATCGGCACGATGACGGGCGCGATGAGCAGGTCCCCCTCGCGTACCCAGAGCGCGGTGAGCACGCACACCGGCAGGAACAGCACCCCGTAGACCGTCTGGGACGCCCCGAACAGCGCCTCGGTCAGCAGCCCGAGCGTGAGCATCACCAGTCCGCAGAACAGGCCGCCGCCCAGCCCGGTGAGCCGGGGGCCGGGCAGCCGCCGGGGCGCGGGCGGGGGCGCGGGCCGCCGCTGCGGCGCCCGCCCGGGACCGGCGGCCCGCGCGGACCGTACGACCCCGCCCCCCGCCGCCCGGCCCGCCTGCGGAGGCAGCGGCGGTTTGCCCGAACGGGACGGCCTGGAGGGCCGGGGTGGCCCGGGCGCCGGGTCACGTAGCGGTCCGTGCTGTGCGGGTCGCGTCCTGTGTTGCTCCACTGGACCAACTTAGGTCGTTTTATGTGCCGAACAGTCCGTCAGACACGCCGGGAACGGGAGCCCGGCCAGGCGTTCGACACGTCGGCCGGACGGGCGCGGCCACGCCGTAGACTGGTGGATCGGCCCCCGCAGCCCCGTAGGGCCGGTCCGTCCTCACCCCTCATCCTCACGTACGGGAAGTCGCAACGTGTCGCTCACGATCGGAATCGTCGGCCTGCCGAATGTCGGCAAGTCGACCCTGTTCAACGCCCTGACCAAGAACGACGTGCTGGCGGCCAACTACCCGTTCGCCACGATCGAGCCGAACGTCGGCGTGGTCGGCGTCCCCGACCCCCGCCTCACCAAGCTGGCGGAGATCTTCGGCTCCCAGCGCATCCTCCCGGCCACCGTCGACTTCGTCGACATCGCGGGCATCGTCCGCGGCGCCTCGGAGGGCGAGGGCCTGGGCAACAAGTTTCTCGCGAACATCCGCGAGTCCGACGCGATCTGCCAGGTCATCCGCGCCTTCAAGGACGAGAACGTCGTCCACGTCGACGGCAAGGTCTCGCCGAAGGACGACATCGAGACGATCAACACCGAGCTGATCCTCGCCGACCTGCAGACCATCGAGAAGGTCCTGCCCCGCCTCCAGAAGGAGTCGCGGATCAAGAAGGACATCGCGCCCAAGGTCAAGGCGGTCGAGGAGGCCAAGGAGATCATGGAGAAGGGCGACACCCTCTTCTCCCAGGGCATCGTCCAGGGCACCGAGCGCGCGGAGCTCCTCCACGACCTGCACCTCCTCACCACCAAGCCCTTCCTCTACGTCTTCAACGTCGACGAGGACGAGCTGACCGACGAGGACTTCAAGAACGAGCAGCGCGCCCTGGTCGCCCCCGCCGAGGCGATCTTCCTCAACGCCAAGCTGGAGGCGGACCTCGCCGAGCTGGACGAGGACGAGGCCCTCGAGCTCCTCCAGTCCGTCGGCCAGGAGGAACCCGGCCTCGCCACCCTCGCCCACGTCGGCTTCCGCACCCTCGGCCTGCAGACCTACCTCACGGCCGGCCCCAAGGAATCCCGCGCCTGGACCATCAAGAAGGGCGCCACCGCCCCCGAGGCCGCCGGTGTCATCCACACCGACTTCCAGAAGGGCTTCATCAAGGCGGAGGTCATCTCCTTCGCCGACCTGGTCGAAACCGGCTCGGTCGCCGAGGCCCGAGCCAAGGGCAAGGCCCGCATGGAGGGCAAGGACTACGTCATGCAGGACGGCGACGTGGTGGAGTTCCGCTTCAACGTCTGATAGGTCCGGCGAAAGGCCGTCTGACCTGCGGCGGAGCGGGTTGGGCGGCCTTTGTGGTCCGCACGGAGTCCGCAGCGTGCTGACTTCGGTCAGCGCGCGGGGGAGCGGCTACGCCGCTTCGTCGACCGGTGGCTGGGCATCGGCGGACCGGTCCGCGTACGCCTTGTCGACCGCCGCGCGGGTCCGCTCCTCGGAGTCGGGCCACAGGTGTTCAGCGTTATTCCCCGACCACGCCGACCGAATCCTCGCCGGCCCCGCTTGGACCGCCTTGACCACAACTCTCGCCCACGCCGAGACCGCCGGCCACAACCCCCGACGTCTCCTGGCCGAGGTGGGCACCGAGCGGGAGCTCGACAGCGCCGAGCACCCCGCCGGGGTCCTCAAATGGCGCATCACCGCTCAGCCGAACCGGCGGACGCAAGCGGCTCGCAGCCGAAGCGCCACCAGCGGCACGTCGTCCATGTCCGTCACGCCATACGCGCTGGCCACACCAGTGGCCACGAGGCCCGAAGGGCGCAGTCGACACCGCTGACCCCGGCCCGATGTCCTTCTGCGGACGCGCATCCTCATCACGCCGCAGCCTTCCGGCGTGCGCTATCTCGCAGAGCCATTCATCCTCGGCGCCCTGAAGCGGGGGCGTTCCGTCGACATGATGGGCGCCGGTGAGTTCTCAGGTGTCTCTGGAGGGGCGACTGTGGCGTTCAAGGCCGAAGCCGATTTCGGAGTCGCCGGCCGGGACGAGTGGTCCTATGCGCCGGCTGTCGGCGTGGGACCGCTCCGGTTCGGTATGACCGTCGACGAAGTGGTCGAGGCGGCTGAGACACTCGGCCAGACGAAGGTCAGCGATTGTGCACCGGACCACGCGATCTTCTCGCCGACCTGGAAGGTCGAGGTCCGCCGTCACGGGGCGGCTCCTTCTCCATCTGCCGTCACAACCTATGTGAGTCAAGTTGTGGGCCTCTTCTGCATTGCTGTCGACGCCGTGAACGGTCCCCAGGTCGCATACGACGGAATCCCGCTGGTCGGGCGAGACCTGTTGGAGCTGGAGAGCGACGCAATCGCGTATGCCGAGGCAATGGACGTGTACTTCCGCTACACGCCCGAGGGCTACGCAGGACCGGATGATCCCGGGGTCGTCATGCGCGGGCAACTGGTCGGGCCGGTCCTCCGATCGCGCCCGTTGTTCATGGTGACGCGCGACGGCGCGAATACCGAATGGGACTCGATGCCCTCCGAGGAGTACCGCCTCAACGAGTCGACGGCCTGACGTGGCGTGACTCATGATGAGGAGGTCCGAGTACGCCAGCCCACCAGTCGAGGTCGCGTTCGGGCCACCCGTTACGCACCCTGTTGCCCTCGCTGTCCGTGGCAGCGAGGGCAACAGTCGTCAGGCGGCTCGGGCTACGGGTAACTGCGCGACCCACGTCGTGACCTCAGTCAGGTGCTCGGGCTGCAGCCCGAGGTGCGGGTCGGGTTGAACTAGGAGAGTCGGCGTTCCCTTTGAGGTGCGCTCCGCCGCCCAGGCGTGGTCGAGGCTGGTGAAGTCGTCGTCGATCCAGACGGCGAGGGCGTCGCCCAGCCAGATGTCGACGTGGTCGCGCTTCCAGAGGTAGCCGTTGGGGTGGCTGGTGGTGATCTGGGGACGTGGCAGGTCGACGTGCGGCAGGGCCGGGAGGTCGAGAAGGGGCCCGATGAGGGTGGTGGCGTCCTTGCGCCAGCTGGTGCACCAGACGGGAGTGACCAGGCCGGTGCGGATCACGTCCATGAGAAGGCGGCCGTGGTCGGGGTTGAGCCAGACGGTGACCGGGTTGGCGGCGCTGCGGCCGGTGGGGACGACGTCGTGACGGGCGTGGGTGGCCGGGGCCGAGCCCGCTGCGTCAGGGAAGGGAATGAGGACGCCGTCGATGTCGAGGAGAAGGTAGGGCGGACGCATCGGTTCCTCCAGGGGGAAGCCGGGGCAATTGGCTGGTCAGAGCTTGCGGGCGCGGATCAGTAGGGTGGTGGGCCAGTGGCCCATGCGGGGGTCGTGAAATTCCTGGGCTGAGGTGAGCCAGAAGTCCGCCTGGCTGAGGTGCTTCTCCCACCGGTCCGTGGAGAACTCCCAGCGGGCGATGGGTAGGCGGGTGCGATCGGGAAGAGTGACGTGGTCGCGACGAGGCCGGTCGTCGCCGGAGGGGCTTTGGCCGCCACGCTGCGGGTGGGGGACGGAGAAGGCGAGCACCCGGCCGGGCGTGAGGCGCTGGGCGATGGCCGGGAGCAGGAGCTCGGGGGCGACGAGGCCGACGGCGCCGAAGATGGAGTAGACCGCGTCGAACTGCTCGTTGGAGGCGTTCAGGTAGTGCAGGGTGTGACCGGCGACGAAAGTGAGGTTGTTCAGCCGTCCGTAGTGGGAGCGGGCGCGGCGGACCTGGAGGCCGACCAGGTCGACGCCGGTGACACGGGCACTGTGGCGGGTGGCGAGGTGGGCGGCGTTGTGGCCGGGGCCGCAGCCGAGTTCCAGGAGGCGCTTGCCGCGCAGGTCGGGGCCGAGGATCTCTGCTCCGGGGCCTTGGCCGGGTCTCGTGGTCCATTCCATCCGGGCGGGTACGGCCAGGGGTTCGGCGAGTTCGGCGGCGGTGCGCTGGAGGGCGTGGGCGTGCCACGGGGACGCCTGGGCGAGCACGTCAGATCTCCAGGATGTGGAGGGCGTCGGTGAGGTGGCGGCGGACGGCTTTGATGTAGGCCGGGTCGGTGGCTGGGTCGTTGATCCAGCGGATGGCCTGCTCCATGAACCACTCCACGGCCCACATGCGGTGCCAGCCCAGGGCCCAGTTCTCGGCGGTGAGCCCGCCGCGCTGGGCGAGGGCGTCGGGGGTGCCGCCGGCGGTGACGTACTGCTCCAGGAAGAGGCGCAGGCGGACGGGGTGCGGGGGCTCGATAGTGCCGTGCCAGCTTGCGAGGTCGAGCAGGCCGGGGCCGGTGAAGGCGCGGGCGAAGTCGAGCAGTCGCCAGCCGTGCTCGCCGATGTGGAGGCTGGTGGGGTGGAACTCGGAGTGCACCCAGCCGAACGGCTCCAGCGTTGCTCCGGCCGAGCGGGCCTCGGCAGCCTTGGCGATATGGTCGAGCGCGTCCTCGACGTCGTCGGCGTCCTGCCATCGATCGACCTTGCGCAGCCGTTCGAGATGCTCAAGCGCCCTGGCCGGCAGCGTCCGCAGCCGGTTCTGATCGAGTACGGGCAAGGGCGGAGCCGTACGGGTGCCGTGCAGGATCACGGCCGCGGCGACGCCGTCGAGGTCGTCGGCCTCGCGGACGGACGGTCCGAGGTCCTCCATGAGCATGCCGAGCCAGCCGTTCAGGACGGCGGAAGCGTGGACCTGGGGGACGGGTACGCCGAGGGTGTTGGCCAGGCGGAGGGCCTGGTCCTCGCTGTCGAACGGCTTCTTGGCGTACTTGAAGATGGCCGTGGAGCCGTCGGGGAAGGCCACGCGCTCGACGCCGGACATAGACCACACGCGCACCTCCTCCCGTACGGCGGTGGTCTGGCCGGTCGCGGTGAGCAGGTTGTCGAGGAGTTCGGCGCTGGGGTTCGTGGTCACGTGGGGCTCCGGGGAGGGGTGGTGGCGTCCGGGGCGGGCGAGATACCGGCCCGCCCCGGAGCCTGATCGGGAGGTGGGTTACGCGGCGGGGTTCACGCGGTGGGCGTTGACCTGCTCGATCCAGCCCGCCTTGAACGCGTCGAGGCCGTTGCGGAAGTTCGCCATCGAGGCACCGTAGGGCGCGACCACGCCGCCGGACTGGTCCGGCACGGACTGGCAGCCGTGCACGAGCCGGCCGCCGAGCGCGGCGTGGGCCTTGATGGACTCGATCCGGCGGTGCTCGTTGAACCAGCCGCCGTGGTAGACCTCGTCGAGCATCCCGCCCATCTCGTCGTCCAGGTCGAAGACGACGGACGTGGCGGCGGGGAAGAACCAGCACGGGCCGACGTTGGAGATGTGCCCGTCCAGCTCCACCTTGTTGAGCGCCATGAGCGTGGCCGCCTCGCGGAGCATCCGAAGGTGCTCGGCGGTGATCTGCGGTAGACCGAGGCCGGCCAGGTGCTCGTCGCGGAACAGGTACGCGTACACCTCGTACGCGGTGGCCAGGACGCGGGCCGCGTCGGAGGTCGACTCACTGTGTTGCTTGATGAAGTCGAGCGCGAGCTGCTCGACGGCGCTCTCGGTCGTCTCGTCCGCACCGAGGAGCTGGGCCTTGACCAGCTCCCAGTCGGCGACGAGCCAGGTGTTGGACTCGAAGCGGAAGAAGTACTCCGCCGGGTCGATGGTGATGCGTCGGCCGTCGACCTGGATGCCGGGCAGGCGGCTCCAGCGCGGGTCGAACGCCTCGGGCAGCTCGACCGTGATGGCCGTTGTGTCGATGGTGGTCACCGCTTCTCCGTCTCTGATCGGCCAGGCTGGGGCACAGGAATGCCCGAGCCTGGTGTGGGCGTACGGAACTTCGGGGTGCCGCCCGGACCAAGGGGGAGCCTGGATCACGGTCGCGCCGTTCCGGGGCGGCTGCTGATAAGTGAACCGGTGGTCACGCTCAGTGGGTACGGTGGAAGGCAGTTGAAGCGGTATACGCGGTTTACAGCTCCAGGGCGGAGGCGGTCGTGGCGGCGCTGAGAGAACCCAACTCCCGTCTACGCGACGTCATCGACGCGGCGGACTGCACCTACGAGGCCCTCGCCCGAGACGTACGACGTATCGCCGCCGAGAACGGCGAGATCCTCCAGACCAACAAGTCGGCCATCTCGCACTGGGTGAACGGCACTCGTGCCCCGTCGGGCCGGGTAGGTCAGTACCTGGCCGAGGCGCTGTCCCGCCGAGCGGAGCGCACGGTCACCCAGACCGAGATTGGCCTCCAGGCCAGCGGTGACGAAGAGCCGGCGGAATCCGACCCCGTCCTCGCCGTCACCGACCTGGGCCGCGCCGACGTCGAGCGCCGCCGCTTCCTCGCCATCGCGGCCTTCACCACCGCCGGCGTCGCCATGCCGCTCGGTTACGACCACGAAGCCACCACCCGCATGCTCCGCGCCCGCACGGGCATATCCCTGGTCGGTGCGGAGGACGTGGACGTCGTACGCCAGATCACCGCGGCCTTCAGCGCCGCCGACGAGCGCCTCGGCGGCGGACACGGCCTGACCACCGTCACCGCGTACCTCGCCGACACAGCCGCCCCCATGCTGCGCGGACGCTTCCCCAGCGAAGCCTTACGCCGGGCCGCCTTCGGCGCTGTCGCCGAACTCGCCTACCTCGCAGGGTGGAAGCACCACGACCTCGGCCAGGAAGGCGCCGCCCAGCGCTACTACCAGGTCGGCTACAAGCTCGCCTGCGAAGCCGACCCGCACGGCCACGCCGCCTGGATGATGCGCGCTCTCGCCCACCAGGCCCTGAGCCTCAAGCAGCCCCACCACTGCGTCGACCTCGTCGAAGGCGCCCTCCGCACAGGTCTCGGCCACGTCGACGGCCAGACCGAGGCCCTCCTCCACATCACCCACGCCCGCGCCTACGCTGCCACCGACGAGAACCCGTCGGCCGCACGCGCCCTGTTCGCCGCCGAGGACGCCCTCCTCCGCGACGACGGCCCCCAGCCCAGCTACTCCCGGGTCAGCGGCCCCGCCGCCGGCACCGTGGCCAGCCACACCGCCCGCACCCTGACTGACCTCGCCGACCACATCGGCACCGAACAGCAGCACCGAGACGCCCTCACCCGCTGGGACCCCAAGAAGTACAAGCGGGTCCACGCGCTCACCCACGCCGACCTCGGCGACAGCCTCGCCGCCCAGGCCCGCGCCGATGAGGCCGTCGCCGCCTGGACCCAGGCCCTCGTCCTCATGGAGGGCATGACCTCCGACCGGACGCGCAAGGCGATCACCTCGATCCGTTCCACCCTGGCGATCTACCAGAGGCGCAAGGTACCCGGCGCCGCCGATCTTGCTCGCCGCGCCCGCGAGGCCCTCGCCTAACATGCCCAACAACCCGCCCGCCGAAGGGAACACCGTGACCCAGCAGACCGACGACCAGCCCAAGGCCCTGAAGCCGGCGCTCGAATCCATGACCCTGCTGGTCGCCGCCGTCATCGTCCACGACAAGGCCGCCAACCGCGTGGTTCTTCTCCAACGCAGCGAGAACGCGAAGTTCGCCCAGGGAATGTGGGACCTCCCCGTCGGCAAGAGCGAGCCGGGCGAGCCCATCACCGAAACCGCGGTCCGCGAGCTCTACGAGGAGACCGGCCTCACGGTGAAGCCCGAGTCCCTCAAGGTCGCCCACATCATCCACGGAGCTTGGGGTGTCGAGGCCCCCAACGGCTTCCTCACCGTCGTCTTCGCCGCCCACGACTGGACCGGCGAACCGGAAAACCGCGAACCCCGCAAGCACGCCCAGGTCCGCTGGGTCGACGCTAACGCCATCCCCGAAGCCTTCGTCGACACCACCGCCAGCGCTCTCCATCAGTATCTGACTCACGGCTCGGAAGTCTCCTTGGACGGCTGGTCCGCACCGTGAGCCCACGACCTACCCCTTCCGGTGTCGGTATACCGATACGTTGGAGGAATCGGTAAACACGCCTAGTAAGCTCCTCATCGCGTTCTGCTGTAGGTGCTTCGGCGGGCTCACGACAGGGGGATCCTGGGGGAATGTCGACTTCGGACACGCCTCACTCGTCGCACATCACCGACGGAGCGCCCTACACGCATCCGGCAAACGTGGGCGTGGGCACCTTTTATGAACATGGGTCACTCAGCGCGCACCCTCGCGGTGGGGAGCTCGCGGAGACGCCCACCGGCGACGTGTCTGCGGGCCGGGTGCTTCAAGACCGCCTGAGTGAACGGCTTCGCGCGCTCTACCAACGGGCGCGAGCCGCGCGGGAACGCGAGCAACGGGCCCCTGGCGTCCAGGACGTCGTGATGGCGGCACACGAGATGCAGATCCGCGGCTCCTCGGAGCTCACGGAGTACGTGCTCAGGCTGTGGCTCTCACCTCGCACGTTCGAGCCTCCGGTGCCCAAAAAGTATCAGGATGCGTTTATCGCTGCCGTGACCGTCATGTCGGCCTGGGCCGGCGAGGACCCTGATCTCGGCGACTGGTGCGAGCTCATGGCGGGGGCCGCCAGGGAAGCGGTGACTCTGGCGGCCGCGAGGAAGCAGGCGAACCCTCTGGTAGGCCGCCGCAGCGAGTCAGACCGGATAACCCGAAAGCGAATCCTCTTGGCGACTCCCGAGAGCATTGGAGCGGTGCGCTACCGGGAGTTCTGCTCTACTGCGGGGCTCCCCCATATTGAGACGGGATACGGGCTACTGCTCCTCGAGGGAGAGAAGGGGAAACGTATTACCCTCCTCACCCGCAACCTCGAATACGCTAGCGAGCTAGAAAGAACAGATAAAGCACACCCCGGTTACCTCCAGAGTGCTGAAATCCCGCCCGCCGTGTTCAGCTATCAGCTTGAAGGGTGGCCTGATCACTGGGACCCGGAATTTCCGATTCATCAAAGCGAACCCACAACCATCTGGCTCGCTCGGATGATGAGAGAGGCGGGTGTCACCGAGGGGCAACTTGCAAGTGACACCGGGATGACCAGGGCCGCCGTCCAGGCTTGGCTCAACGGCCGGGCAACGCCAAAAGAGTCTGTGGAAAGATCGATCAAGGACTACCTGAAGAAGAGGCGGACGGTCACAGCGTACCTCCGCAACTCACAAGGAATTCAAGACTCGTCTCCGGCATCACTAGATACGCCCCCTCCACAATTCTTCCCGTGATGGCAAAGTGGTGCGGCAGTTCTCGTTGGCGTATCCGACTACCAGGAAATGATTCCTGTGAAGTCTATTGCGAACAATCTTGAATCTCTCCAAGAGCTCATGGTGAGCAGCATGGGAATCCCCAGAGAGAACGTCTTCGTGGTGAAGAACCCGGAATCTAACTCAGACGTGCATGATGCTGTCGAACGGGCAGCCGAAGCGGCGGACCCCTCGGGCGGGGCCCTGCTCGTCTACTTCGCCGGCCACGGCTGGACTGACTCCCGGGGGAGGCTGATGCTGGGCCTCGTCCGCTCCTCGCCGTCGCGGCCATGGTCCGCGTTCGACTTCAACAACTTGCGCATTCAGATCGCCGACAGTCAAATCGGAAAGCGCGTTGTGATCCTCGATAGCTGTTACAGCGGTGCGGCACTGGACATCCTTGGCCAGCCCGAGGAGCTGGCCAGTGCGGCTGTCATCGATGGGACCTACGTGCTGACGTCCGCGAATGCCACTACGGCAGCGCTCGCACCCGTCGGTGAGCGTTTCACCACTTTTACCGGGCATCTCGTCGATGCGCTACGCCAGGGAATTCCTCAGGGTCCGTCCGTCATTAACACTGATGTACTGTTCCGTCATATCGAGCGCATCTCCAAGGCGCGCGGCTTTCCCGCGCCTGGACGCCAGATCGGCGGCGATGGAGACCGGGTGGAAATCATGACAAACAAGTGGGGGAAATAGTGTCTCGAACTATCGAGATCCGTCACGCTGACGGATCGACGCAGCTCGAGGATCTTAAGAGGTTTCTCGCTCGTGATCCCAATTCTCGCACAATTGGGCGCTTTCAGCGGAAGGCCACGGAACCGGCGGCGGGCACACTCGGCGACGGGCTCGACGTCCTCGCCATCGTAATTTCCGGGACGCTGGCGCTTCCTGGATTCATCCAGATCATCTCCAACTGGTTCAAGGCACGCGGGGGCGCGCCGGATCCCGTGGAGATCAAATTGGGTTCGGTAACCGTTGCGGTATCGGGAACGGAGGACCCCGCCGAAATCAGACGCCTCGCGGACGTCCTGAAGGCTGCCTATCCGGATGGCTCAGCAACAGCCGGTGATGGCTCTCAATGACCAACGAGATAGCTGATTTGATCAACGCGTGTTTGTGACAGTCGCCCGGTCGCTCGTGGGACCTGTGGGTGCCCATCCAGGGGGCGGTGGGCCGCCAGGGCGGAGGCCACGTCTGCCCGGCTTGCTGCCTCGCCGCGGACTGTTCGGCCCTCGCCCGGATCGCCTTCCGCCCGCCAGCCCTACTACCGACTGGCCTGGGCCTGGACACGGCAAGGCGGCCAACGATCTGACGCTCGTTGGCCGCCTTGCCGTGTAGGGGGCCTGGCCGCGCGGTACCCGCATGGTGGTCCACCTCACGAAGTGGCACGGGTGGCCCGAGCCCGAGTCCTTCCTCGTCACGTAGCGCTCGATCAGGAAGCCGTAGACGATCTCTTCGGGGTGCTGGAACGGCATCGGTCAACTCTCCTGGTGAAGGTCGGCACGGTCAATCCAGGTGGGGGCGACGAAGATGTTGTTGCCGGCGAGGGCTTCGGATGCTTCGAGCAGGGACCAGGTGCGGGACTCCTCGACCAGGTGCCCCCACGGTGCGGTCCAGTCGAGTTCCCAGTCCAGGCCAGTGCCGGAGATGCCGTAGGTGCGGCCGTCGTCCACGCGCCAGAACTGGGAGTAAAGGATCACCTGGGCGTGGTCGGCCAGGTCGTTGATGATCTCGGTGAAGTGGACCGAGGGCCAGCCCGGGGCGTCGTCTGCCACGGTGGCGCGCGCGGTGAGCGGCGGGACGACGGGGGTGCGGGCGCCGAGTTCGGTCAGCGCCCAGCGGATGCCGACGGACTCGGTCCAGTCCGGTGGGGTCGCGCGTTTTAGACAGGCGCGGTAGGCGCGGCGCAGGGGCTCGATGGCGCCGTCGATCTCCAGGCTCGCCAGGGCCATGGCCGCCCATTCGCGGACGGTCGGGTTGTCGCTGTCCAGCAGGCCGATGAGAGCGGGGCCGCAACGGGGATCGCCCACCTCCTCAAAGACTTCGATGGCGGTCAGCTGGCCGAAGCCGCCGAGGGAAGGAAGGCCGTCGATGACGGCGGGTATGGCGTCGGCGCCGATCCAGATCAGCTCCGCGCGGGCGTCGTAGGACTTATCGGCCTTGCCGTCGAGCTGCTGGACGAGTGTCTCGATGTGGGAGGTCATGACGCGGAGCGGTCCCGGCGCCAGAAGGTGGGGAGCCGCCAGCAGAGCACCGAGCGGTCGTCTGGCCACGGGGCGCGGTCCTGGGATTCCCAGTCCTCCAAGGAGTCGCGCGTCAGGTCGATGGGCCGCCATGCGGGGTCGAGCGGCTCGTCCTCGGCCGGCGGGCGGACGTACCAGAGGCCGTGCTCGTCGCAGGCGCCGAAGTCCTGATAGTTCCGCTGGGCCTCGATCAGGGAGACCTTGTTCGCCCCTCCGGCCATGGTCGGCCAGCGGAACTGGACCCCGTCGTCCTCCCAGAAGCAGATGGGGCAGATCTCGTACGAGCCGGGCATCGCGTCCAGCACGCGGTGCCCGCAGCACGGGCAGGGGTAGGAGTCGCTCACCCCCGCAGTCTCCTTGGAAGGTCCCGCCGGGGTGCCATGGGTTTCTCTGCCTCGGCACCCCCGGCCAGTCCGCAGCCAGTCCGCAGGACACCCGTAAACGGCCGTCGGGAGTCAACGCATACCAACGAGGAATCCCAGGTCAGGGTCCTGCACGGCGCTCCGCCGCAGGTCGGAATCGGGCCGCAGACATTCCGCTTCAACGTGTAGCCGCGGACGTGCCGACACGTCACTGATCTCGCGAACGTGCAGAGGCAGAGAGGGTCCGACTCTTTCGGGGTCGGGCCCTTCGGGTTTGACCGTGCTGAGGCGGTGCTGGGACAGCCGGTCCTTCATCACCTGTGGATCGGGCCGGGATGGGCCCTCGGCCCTCCCCGACAACGGCTTCGTCGCGGTGCGGTGTCGGCGCCCTAAGATGCTAACGTAAATGTTAGTAACATCATTGTTGGTGTCATGCGTGGAGGTCGGCGGCCGTGGCTGATTTCGTAGGCCGTCGCCAGGAGCTGGCGACGCTGGAGCGAGAGCTGCAGAAGGTGGCGGCAGGCGCCGGCGGGGAGCGGCCCGGTCGGTGCGTGATGTTGCGTGGGCGGCGCCGGGTGGGCAAGTCGCGGCTGGTCGAGCGGTTCGCGGAGCGCTCCGGGGCTCCGTTCTTGTTCTATGCGGCGACCGGTGCGTCTCCCCGGGATGATCTGGCACGGCTGAGCCGGGACGCCCAGGCGTCGACGCTGCCGTTGGCGGGGCTGGTGGCCGCCGCGCGGCCGGAGAGCTGGGACGCCGCGTTCGATGTGCTGGCCGCGGCGCTGCCCGCCGACCGGGCGAGTGTGCTGGTCATCGACGAAGTGCCGTACCTGATGGATATCGATGGCGCCTTCGAGGGGATGCTGCAACGGGCCTGGGATCGGGTGCTGGAGACCAAGCCCGTGCTGCTGGTCCTCATCGGCTCCGATCTGTCGATGATGGAGGCACTGAACAGCTATGGACGGCCCTTCCATCAGCGCGGCCGGGAGATGGTGCTGGGACCGCTGAACCCCGCCGAGGTGGGGAGGATGCTGGGGCTGGAGCCAGCGGGAGCCTTCGACGCCACGCTCGTCACCGGCGGGCTGCCGCTGATCTGCACGGAGTGGCCGGGGGGTGCGGGGCTGTGGGACTTCCTTGGTGAGGCACTGAGTGACCCGGTCTCGGCCCTGCTGGTGTCGGCAGAGCGTTCGCTGGCTGCCGAATTTCCTCCGCAGGCTCAGGCGCGTACGGTGCTGGCGGCTATCGGCAGTGGCGAGCGGACCTTCACCAACATCGCTCGTGCGGCCGGCGGTATCGGGGCCACGCCGCTGCAGCGAGCGCTGGAACTGCTCACGGACAAGCGGATCGTCGCTGCGGAGCTGCCCGTATCGCTGCGTCCGTCGAAGGACCGCCGCTACCGGGTTGCGGATCCCTACGTGCGGTTCTGGCTGCACCTGCTCGGCCCCTCCATGGATGAGATCGAGCGGGGGCGGGGCGATCTGACCTTGGCGCGGATCCGGGAGAACTGGACCAGCTGGCGCGGCCGGGCCGTCGAGCCCCTTGTCCGCGAGGCCCTGGCGCGGATTCTGCCCGACGACCGGCTGTCCGCGGCCCCCGCGGTGGGCGGATACTGGACCCGTACCAACGACGTCGAGATCGATATCGTCGGGGCGGACCGCGCCCCCATCGCCAAGGAGCTGCTCTTCGTCGGCTCCATCAAGTGGCTGGAGCAGTCGCCCTTCGACCGGCACGACGTGGCCGCTCTCCATCGACACCGGGCCGCCCTCACCGACGAACCGGTTCCAGTCGTGGCGGTCTCGCGCAGTGGAGTCGACTGTCCCGGGCTTGACGCCGCCTACGGTCCCGGCGATCTGCTGTCCGCCTGGCCGCTGTGAGTGGCGGGTGGCAGCTGCGGTACGGGAGTTGAGGAGCGTGATCAGGCGGAACGGACGTCGCCCTCTCGTACTGCGTCGTGAATCCCGTGGCAGGTCGGGCCGGCGTGGTGGTGACACCGCCTCAGACCTTGACGACCTCCACGGAAGGGCCGCACAGGAGTGTCAGATCCTCGGGGTCGGACGTGAGGACGGTGACCGGCCGGGGCGCGTTGCGGGCGATGACAGCGAAGGCGGCATCGATGGCGTACTTGTGGCCGTGGAGGTGATGGGCGCGCAGAAGCGCGGCGGCCTGGTGGGTGATCACCTTGGTGACGTCGTGGACGTCGACGCGGGAGAGGACCCACTTGACGCGGGCCGGGTGGATACGTTCGTAGTCGGCCTCGAGAGTCGTCATGGCGCTGGTGGCTACGCGGATGCCCTCCTCCGACGCAGCTTGGACAAGAGCCGTGACGGTGCGGTCCTTGAGGTAGAGCTTCGAGAGGCCTTCGCTGTCGAGCAGGAGGGTGCCGGGCATCAGATGGCGGCCCCACCGGTCTGCCGGTGATCATGGCGCAGTAGTGCCCGAGCGGCCTCGACCTCCTCACGGGTGAGAGCTTCGTTGTCGGTCTCGAAGTCGGCGACGATCTCCCGAAGCTTGTCCATGGCGACCCGCTGTTCGAGGGCCTCGGCGACGTAGGCGGAGAAGCTGCCGGGGCCGACGTGGGCGCGTACGGCCTCGGCGAGGTCCTCGGGCAGACTGATGGAGTACTTCCTGCTACCGCTCATGCCACCGATCCTACTGGTGGTCGTAAGCCTTCGGTAATGAAGAGTTCTGCGGGCCCGGCTGATCCGCGGCGGCTTCTCCCGCGTCCGGTCCCGCGTCCGGTCCCGCGTCCGGTCCCGCGTCCGGTCCCGCGTCCGGGAGATCGGCCGAGGAGGGCCGCTGACCTGCGGCAGGTTGATCAGATGCCCGTCCGATGGGCATCGGCGTTCCGCCCCGCCCCGGACGGGAACCTCGTCCAGGGCCGGCGTGGCTGGTGGGAGGATGCGGGGATTGCGAGAGGGGCGGGACACGTGGGGCGTGGCGAGCGGGACATGATCGCGAGGGGAGCGGTGCTCCACGAGGCGGCGCAGGCGGTGGCCGGTGACCACCGCAGGGCGGTCGAGGCGGTGCGGGCGGCGCTGAAGCCGATCAGCGACGCGGCGGTCACCCGGGAGCTCGACGCCATACCCGTCGCCCGGCTGCAGGATGTCACCGAAGGACGCCTGCGGCTGGGGAACGTCGAGAAGAACGGCCTCGGCACGGTGGGCCGTGTCCTCGAAGCGGGTCCCTACCGGTTGCGGCAGATTCCCGGTGTCGGGCAACGCACCGTCGACCAGATCCTCGCCGCTGCCCGCCGGCTCTCCGAAGCGGTGCACGAGACGGTGGCCGTCCACATCGACGTGGACAGGCCGGAGCCGAGCACCACCGCGCTCGTCATGGCCCTGCACGTACTGGTGGAAGCCGGCCCGGACGCCCGGCGCGCGGTGGACCGAGCCGCGGCCCTGTCGGAACGGCTCGGCCCGTTGCTGGCCGACGCGAGGCCCGCCGCCGGCCGTGTCAGGATGCTGCTGGCCGGCCGGCAGAAGAGGGCTTGTGCCGTGACGGCGGTAGCCGAGATCCGCTCACTGGTGGACGAGGCGGAGCAGGCCGGCCTGCCCGGACTGCTCGCCCAGGCCTCGGTGGACCTGCTGCGTGGATCTTCGTCCGACATCGCGGCATGGGTCGACTTCGAGCTCCGCTCCGCGGAGTACTACAGCCTGCTCGCCGAGATCGCCGGGCGGCCGCCGGACACGGCGGCCGCCGAGGGGTTCCTGCCGGAGGAGATCGCCGAGCGCGTACGGACGCAACAGCTCGACGACTCGCACCGGCGGGTCTCCCTGCGCGGTTATCAGGCGTTCGGCGCGCGGTTCGTCCTCGCGCAGCGCAAGGTGATACTCGGCGACGAGATGGGTCTCGGGAAGACCATCCAGGCGATTGCCGTGCTGGCACACCTGGCCGCCGAGGGGCAGAGCCATTTCATGGTCGTCTGCCCGGCGAGCGTTCTCGTGAACTGGACTCGGGAGATCGAGGCCCGCAGCGCCTTTCGGGTCACGGTGCTCCACGGCCCCGACCGGCACTACGCGTTCGCCGACTGGAAAGGGCGGGGCGGGGTGGGGGTGACCACCTTCGACGCGCTGCGCGGATTTCCGGCGCCCGGCGGCGGCGAGGTCGGACTGCTCGTCGTCGACGAAGCTCACTCCGTGAAGAACCCGAAGACCAAGCGGTCGCAGTCGGTCGCCCTGTGGACGGAGCGTTGTGAGCGCACCCTCTTCATGACCGGAACCCCGATGGAGAACCGGGTCGCGGAGTTCCGCAACCTGGTCCAGATGCTCGACGGAGGGGTGGCGGACTCCCTCGGCGAGCGGGACGCCTTGGCGGGATCGGTCGCCTTCCGCAAGGCCGTCGCCCCGGTCTACCTGAGGCGCAACCAGGAAGACGTGCTGACGGAACTCCCGAGTCTTCAGCAGACCGACGAGTGGGAGCAGCTGAGCGCGTCGGACGAGGAGGCGTACCGCGAAGCCGTGCGCGCGGGCAACTTCATGGCGATGCGCAGGGCCGCGTACCTGCGTCCCGAGAAGTCGGCCAAGCTGGACCGGCTCCGCGAGATCGTTCAGGAAGCCGCCGAGAACGGGCAGAAGACAGTGGTCTTCTCCCATTTCAAGGACGTGCTGGGCGTGGTGGAGGCGGCCCTCGCGGTGGGTCCCACCGCCGGTACCCCGATGCTCGGTCCGCTCACCGGCAGTATCCCGGCCGGGCGGCGGCAGCAGATCGTCGACGACTTCGCCGGGGTCTCAGGGCCGGCGGTGCTCCTGGCGCAGATCCAGGCGGCCGGCGTCGGCCTCAATATGCAGGCTGCGTCCGTCGTCATCATCTGCGAACCACAGATCAAGCCGACCCTCGAACACCAGGCAGTGGCCCGGGCCCACCGCATGGGGCAGGTCAGGCCGGTTCACGTGCACCGCCTTCTCGCCACCGGGGGAGTGGATGAGCGCATGGTGAAGATGCTGGAGAAGAAGACCCGCCTGTTCGATGCCTACGCCCGCCGTAGCGCGGTGGCCGAAGCCACCCCGGACGCGGTCGACGTGTCGGACACCGAGCTGGCTCGCCGGATCGTCGAGGAGGAGCAGGCGCGTCTGGGCATGACGAACCCGAGGCCCCCGACGTCCGATTGAGGCTCGCATCCGGCTCAGGCGCAGGCGGGCAGGTGGGCAGGCGAGCGGCAGCCTCAGCGGGGCTGCCGCCTTCCCGCATCGCCGGGTCGTAGCCGTTGACGTCGTTCGCTTCTATCATCTAGGTTGATCGGAATTTCGACACTCGTTCGATATCGCGAACGAACGAACGGGCGGGGGGCTTTCGTCCCCCTGATGATGAGCCGCTGAACTCCGGGCCCGGTTCGCGGCGTTCGGTGGCCCGAAGGGAAGGCACGGCTCCGTGCATACGTACGACAATCCTGTGATCAGCGGCTTCCATCCCGATCCGAGCGTGTGCCGGGTCGGTGACGACTACTACCTGGTGTGCTCCAGCTTCGAGTACTTTCCCGGGCTGCCGCTCTTCCACAGCAGGGACCTCGTGCACTGGGAGCAGATCGGCAACGTGCTCGACCGGCCCGGGCAACTGCCGCTGCCGATCCCCGGGGCCAAGGCGTCCGGCGGCCTCTACGCCCCGACCATCCGTCACCATGACGGCCGCTACTGGGTCGTCAACACCAACATCGACGGCGGCGGCAACTTCGTCGTCTCGGCCGAGCGGCCCGAGGGGCCGTGGAGCGACCCGGTATGGATCGACCTGACCGGGATCGACCCCGATCTGGCATGGGAGGAGGACGGCACCTGCTGGTGCGCCTTCTCCGGGCCGGCGGGCGGCATCAACATGGCCAGCATCGACCCGGTCACCGGTGAAGTGCTGGAGGGGCCCTTCGCCACGTGGTCGGGCAGCGGCCTCAAGTTCCCCGAGGCGCCGCACCTCTACCGCATCGGCGACTGGTGGTACCTGCTGATCGCCGAGGGCGGCACGGAACGCGGCCACAGTGTGTCCGTCGCCCGCGCCCGCTCACCGCGCGGCCCCTGGGAGGGCGCGCCCGCCAACCCCCTGCTGTCCCACAGCGGTACCCCCCGCCCCATCCAGAACACCGGCCACGCCGACCTGGTGCAGGCTCCCGACGGCAGTTGGTGGATGGTGCTGCTCGGCGTCCGCCCCCGCGGCTTCACGCCCGACGTCCACGTGCTCGGCCGCGAGACGTTCCTGACCCCCGTGGAGTGGGACGAGGACGGCTGGCCCGTCGTCGCGCCCGTTCCCGAGAGCCACACGGCCCCGGGCGGGGCCTGGCATCCCGTTCCGGAGCCGCCCGCTCGCGACGACTTCGACGGGACCGCTCTCGCGCCGCACTGGGTCTCGCCGTTCGCCCGACCGGAGGGCTCCTGGTCGCTCACCCGGCGCCCCGGCCTGCTGGCCCTCACCACCACCGGCCCCACCCTCGACCGCCCCGGATACACCTTCGTCGGCCGCCGCCAGCAGCACCACGACTGCCGCGTCAGCGCCGAGATCGACCCGGGCACGGGACGCGGCGGACTCTGCGTGCGCCTGGACGAGGCCCACCACTACGAACTGGAGATCGGGAACGGACAGGCCGGCGTCGTCGCCCGGATCGGTCCGCTGCGCCAGACCGTGGCCGCCCGGCCGGTCCCGTCCGGGCCGCTGACCCTCACCGTCACGATCCGGACGTCCGACCTCGTGCCCGCCTCGCCCGAGCTCACCGACGGCGGGGCCACGGGCCCCGACACCATTGCCTTCTGGCTCGGCGACCCCGACGCCCCGGACGCCCGGCCGCTCGCCGAACTGGACGGACGCTACCTGTCCACCGAGGTCGCCTGCGGCTTCACCGGCCGGGTGATCGGCATGTACGCCGTCGAGGGCGAGGTCGCCTTCGACTGGTTCGAGTACGCCGCCCCGCTCCCGGCGCCCTCCGCGTGACGCCGGTCGCCTGACCCCGGCGTTCGGCCGCGCCCCGGGAGAGGGCGGACGACGTCGCCGACCTGGGTGGCGTCGGCGCCGAACACCTCCGCGGGGCCCGCCGGGGCAGCCGCCCCGGCGTCCTGGACGGCTGCCCCGCCGGATAGCCTGTCCTCATGTCCCCCCGACCCGTCGGCTCGCGCCCGACACTGTCACTGGTGGCCAAAACCGCTGGTACGAGCGTGCCCACCGTGTCCAAGGTGCTGCGGGGCGGGACCGACGTCTCGGCCGAGACGCGCGCGCGGGTCATGGAAGCCGTGCAAGCCGTCGGCTACACCCGCCGGGCGGGGTCCAAGAGCGACGGCGTGCGGGACGAGAGCGGCCTGTCCAACGTGCTCGATCTCGTGGTCACCCACTTCGAGGGGTCCTGGGCGAATCTGGTGATCGCCGGGGTCGGGCGGGAGGCGGCGGCAGCGGGACTCGATGTCGTACTGACGCTCGCCGAGCCGGACAGCGACTGGGTGTCGCGGGTCCTGAGAAGGCGCGCCGTCGGCACCATCGGGACGCTGATCGACCCCACCTCACGGCAGTTCAGCGCGCTCTCCGCCGCGGGCGTCCCCGTGGTGCTGATCGACCCGATGAGCACACCGCCGTCAGGGGTGGCGAGCATCGGCGTGGCGAACTGGGACGGCGGCCGGGCGGCCGCCGAGTACCTCCTGTCTCTCGGTCACCGGCGGATGGGGGTGGTCGCCGGTCATGCCCGCCATCTCTTCAGCCGGGCCCGCGTCGACGGATTCCGTGCGGCCGCCGACACGGCGACCGCCGGAGGTGCCACGGTGTCCGTGGTCCATGGCGGATGGAATCGCGCCAAGGCGACGGCCGCCACCCACACCCTGCTCGACGGCGACCCGGGGATCACGGGAATCTTCGCCTGCTCGGACCCCATGGCGCTCGGCATCTACGACACGCTCGCGGCCCGGGGCCTGCGGATCCCCGAGGACGTCAGCGTCATCGGCTTCGACGACCTGCCCGAGGCGCAGTACGTCACCCCCGGGCTGACGACCGTCAGACAGCCCAGCACCGAGTTGGGTGCCGCGGCGGTCAAGCTCCTGATCGACCTCTCCCGGAGCGAGGACGGCGGCATCCGGCCCCCCGCCCGCATGGAACTGGCCACCGAACTGGTCGTCCGTGCCTCCACCGGGCCCGTCCCGGCGACCGCGGCGCCACGCCGCTGACGCGGACGGGCGGCGCCCCGGACGGTCTCGTCACGGTCACGCCCCAACGCTCAGCGGAGGGCGATCGCCGTCCACGAGGTGGGCGGCAGCTCG
This sequence comes from Streptomyces sp. NPDC031365, assembly GCF_055569765.1. Classification (NCBI taxonomy): domain Bacteria; kingdom Bacillati; phylum Actinomycetota; class Actinomycetes; order Kitasatosporales; family Streptomycetaceae; genus Streptomyces; species Streptomyces sp. NPDC031365. Next base: position 24,889 of record NZ_JBVIIM010000035.1, read on the forward strand.
ATGGTGAGCAGGCCGTCGGCGAGTGCCGCGCTCTTGTTCGTGGCCGGGGTCACCCGGTCCTGCTCGGCGAGTGTGTTCTTCGCGTACACGTCCGAGTCGGCGAGCGTGACCGCCTCGGCGATGCGCGACGACGCGAGGCCGCGCACGTCGATCGTGACCTGCGCGGGATCCGCCAGGTCCCGGTTGACGAGGAAGACCGCGGCCCGGTCCTCGTCGACGGTCGCGACGGCGTCGACGACGGATGCCTCGCCGTGGCGCGCGGTGGTGTACGTCGGCGAGTCGATGACGGGCCGGATCACCTCGCCGGAGGCGAGCCGGCTCGTGAGGGAGAACGGATAGAAGGTCGTCTGCCGCCAGGCCGGGCCGCCGGGCTCGGTCATGATCGGCGCGATCACGTTGACGAGCTGCGCGAGCGAGGCGGAGGTGACGCGGTCGCTGCGCCGCAGGAGCGTCATCAGCAGATTGCCGACGACGACGGCGTCCGCCACCGTGTACTGGTCCTCGAGCTGCCGGGGGGCGTGGCGCCACTCGTCCTGGACCGCCGCGAACCCCTGATGCTCGTTGAGATACCAGACGTTCCACTCGTCGAAGGAGATGTTGATCTTCTTGTCGGAGCGCTTCTTGTACCCCACGTGGTCGGCGGTCGCGACGACGGTGTCGATGAAGTGGTCCATGTCGAGCGCCGAGGCGAGGAAGGAGCCGAGGTCGCCGTCGTGCTCCTGGTAGTACGCGTGGCACGAGATGTAGTCGACGTGGTCGTAGGTGTGCTCGAGTACCGTCCGCTCCCAGTCACCGAAGGTCGGCATGCCGGATCCGGAGGAACCGCAGACGACGAGTTCGAGGTCCTTGTCGGCCGCCTTCATCGCGGCGGCCGTGCGGGCGGCGATCTTGCCGTAGTCGTCCGCCGTCATGAACCCGGTCTGCCAGGGTCCGTCCATCTCGTTGCCGAGGCACCACATGCGCACGTTGTGCGGGTCCGGTGTGCCGCCTGCGATGCGCAGGTCCGAAAGCGCCGTGCCGGACGGATGGTTGGCGTACTCGAGCAGGTCCAGGGCGGGCAGGATGCCCCGCGTGGCGATGTTGACCGCCAGCATCAGCTCGGAGTCGGTGAGCTTGAGCCACCTGGCGAACTCGTCGAGGCCGACCTGGTTCGACTCGAGTGAGTGCCAGGCCAGGTCGCGGCGCACCGGGCGCTTCTCGCGCGGACCGACCGAGTCCTCCCAGCGGAACCCGGAGACGAAGTTGCCGCCCGGGTAGCGGATGGTCGTACTGCCGAGCTCCCTGACGAGTTCGACGACGTCCATGCGGAACCCTTCGTCGTTCGCGCTCGGGTGTCCCGGCTCGTAGAGGCCGGTGTACACGCAGCGGCCGAGGTGCTCGACGAACGAGCCGAAGGTACGGCGTCGGACGGGAGCGATGACGGCCCTCCTGTCGAGCTCGATGTGGGCGCGGGGCAAAGCGACGGTCCTTTCTGGGGGGACGGCATGTCCGGGGACGGCATGCCCGGGGGAGGGCGCGGGACGTGCGGCCGCGGCGGGCCGATCGGTGCCGCCGGCGCCGGCGGCCTGCCCCCGCCGCCGGCAGGTGCAGGGGCGGGGGCAGGCGTGAGACGGCCCGGGATCGGATCCCGGAGCCGGGTCTCAGCCCTTCACTGCGCCGGTGAGACCTCCGACGATCCGCTTCTCGAAGACCGAGAAGAAGATCAGTGCCGGCAGCATGGCGAGTGAGGTGAACGCGAGGACCTGCGCCGTGTTCGTGGAGTACTGCGAGGAGAACGCCTGGACGCCGAGCGGCAGGGTGTAGTTCGCCTGTGTGTTGATGACGTAGAGGGGCAGGACGTAGTTGTTCCAGCTGCCGATGAACGCGAGGATGCTGACGGTGACCACACCGGGCAGCGACAGCGGGATCACCATGCGGAAGAAGAACCCGAGCCGGCTCGCCCCGTCGATCGCGGCGGCCTCCTCGATCTCGTTCGGGATGGCCCTGAGGAACGGCACCAGGATGATGACGGTCACCGGCAGTCCGAAGGCGATCTGCGGGACGATCACGCCGAGCAGGTTGTCGACGAGGCCGAAGTCCTTGATGACGAGGTACAGCGGGGTGATCGCGACGACCATCGGGAACATCAGGCCCGCGGCGAACAGGGAGTACATCGCGCCCTTGAGCCTGAAGTCGTACCGTGCGATCACGAAGCTGACCATCAGGCCGAGGACGACGATGCCGACGGTGCTCGCGAGCCCGACGACGAGGGAGTTGACGAACTCGCCCCAGAAGAGCCTCGACTTCAGGACGCTGGTGTAGTTGTCGACGACCCAGGGCTGCGGCAGGCCGGCCGGGCTCGAGGTGATCTGCGCGTTGGTGCGGAATCCGCCGAGCACGATGTAGAGCACCGGGGCGACGCAGACGCCGATGAAGAGCAGCGCGATGAAGTAGGTGAAGGGGTGCCCCCACTTCTCCGGGGTGTCCCGGTGGCCGCGCCGGCCGGTGGGGGTATGCGGCTCCGCCGCGGGGGACGTCCGGGAGCCGGCGGTCGTCGCGCTCATCGCACGGTCCCTTCGGTGACGGCGCCCTGGAGGTCGCGGCGCAGGACGAAGCGCTGGTAGATCAGCGCGACGACGAGAGAGATCACGAACATGACGACCGCGACGGCGCTGCCGTAGCCGTAGTTGCCCGCGTTGCGGCCCTCGGCGAGCATGTAGATGGCCATGGTCGAGGTGCCCGCGGTGCCCGAGACGTACTGGCCCCAGATGATGTAGATGAGGTCGAACAGCTGCAGCGAGCCGATGATCGACAGGAACGCCCAGATGCGGATCGTCGGCCCCAGCAGCGGCAGTGTGACGCGGCGCTGGATCTGCCAGTAGGAGGCGCCGTCGATCTGCGCGGCCTCGAAGAGTTCATCAGGGATCGACTGCAGGCCGGCGAGCATCAGGATCACCGCGAAGCCGATGTACTTCCAGGTGATGATGGCCATCAGCGTCCAGATGGCCAGGTCCGGGTCGGCGAGCCAGTCGGCCTCCAGGGATCCCAGGCCGATCCCGTGCAGCAGGTCGTTGAGGGCGCCGTTGCTCTGGAGCATCAGGCTCCAGCCGGTGCCGACGATGACCTCGGAGATGATGTAGGGCACGAAGATCAGGACGCGGATGACCGAGCGGCCGCGGACCTTCTGGTTGAGCAGGAGCGCGAGACCGATGGCGAGCGGGCCCTGGATGACCAGTGAGAGCACCAGGATGAGGCCGTTGTGCCACAGGACGTCCTGGAACGCGGAGTCGGTGAGGATCAGCTCGTAGTTGTTCAGGCCGACCCAGTCGGTGGGCTCCCCGTAACCCTTCCACCGGTAGAAGCCGTAGTACGCGGCGAGCACGACCGGGAAGATCACGAATGTCAGGAACATGATGATCGCCGGTGCGGACAGGGCGGCGATCTCGAGTCGCATCCGGGCACGGCCCCGGCGGCGGGCAGCCGCTCGCGGCGGAGCCGGGGGCGCGGGCTCGGCCGCGTCCCCGGCTCGAGGCGTGCCCTGCGACTGGCGGCCGTCGGCCGTGTCAGTACCCAGGGTGTCGCTCATGGTCTGCTTACTCAGCCCTTCTCGGCGGCCGCGTTGACGTCCTTGACGATGTCGGCGGCGGTGCCCTTGCCGGCCATCAGGTTCACGACGGCGACGTTCATCGCGTTGCCGACGTTCTGGCCGTACTGGGTGTCAAGGAACTGCATGGAGTACGCGGCCTTGTTGAAGGCCTGAAGGGCCGAGATGTTGTAGGAGTCGGTGACGACGCCCTGCGCGGCCTTGTTGACCGGGATCGTGTCGAAGGCCTCGGCATAGGCCTCCTGCTGGTCCTTGGTCACGACGAACTGGAGGAAGCCGAGGGCCTCCTTCGGCGCGTTCTTGGACAGCGAGAATCCGCCGGCGCCGCCCATGATGGCGGTCGGGTCGCCCTGGCCGCCGGCCACGGCGGGGAAGGGGAACCAGCCCAGGTCGGGGAGCGGCTTCTCGTCCGGGGTCAGGCCGGCGATCACGCCGGGGTTCCAGTTGCCCATGAGCTCCATGGCCGCCTTGTGGTTGGCGAGCATGCCCGCCGACGACCCGGCGCCCTGCTGCGCCGACGCCGTCAGGTAGCCCTTCTGGAAGGGTTCGGTCTCCAGGAACGAGGCCAGGTCCTCGCCGGCCTTGGTCCAGCACGCGTCGTCGAACTCGAGCGACTTGGCGGCCGCCTCCATGGTGTCCTGGCTGCACTCGCGCACGGCGAAGTTGTAGTACCAGTGCGCGGCCGGCCAGGCGTCCTTGGCGCCGACCGCGATCGGCGCGACGTCGATCGCCTTCAGCTTCGTGACGGCGGTTTGGAGCTCGTCCATCGTCTTCGGCGGCGAGGTGATGCCGGCCTTCTTGAACAGGTCCTTGCTGTAGTAGATGCCCTCGGGCTGTGTGTCGACCGGCATCGCGTAGGTCTTGCCGTCGATCGAGACGCCCGCGATGGCTGCCTCGCCCACGTTCGTCCTGTCGCTGTCGGTCAGCTCCAGCGCCTGGATCTGGCCCGCCTCGGCCATGGCCTGCATCTTGCCGCCACCGCGCTGCAGGAAGATGTCGGGCGCGGAGCTCGAGTTGAGCGCGGTCTGCAGCTTGCCGTCGAAGTCCTCGTTCTGGATCGTCTGGATCTTGATCGTGACGTTCGGGTGCTTCGCCTCGTACGCCTTCGCGGCGTCCTCCCAGAACTGCTTTCCCGCCCCGGTCGTCGCGTTCCCCCAGAAGGTCAGTTTGACCTTTCCGTCGGACGAACCGGCGCCGTCGTCGAGGTCGCTGCCGCCGGCGCAGCCGGTGGCGGCGAGTGCGATGCACAAGCCGATCGCGGCAGCGGTGGCGCTGCGGGTTTTCCTCGTCGTCATGGAAACTCCCTACTTCGTTGTCGGGTAAGCAACCAGGGTTAATTTGCGCAACTATTGGGGGCCCTCTGGAAAGGTGAGGCAAGGTGTACAGTGCGAAAAGAACGAACGGCAACCAGTAGTTTTCGCAAGTTGTGCGATCGTTACCGATGAGGCGCCCTCGCCGGTGGTCACGTACCAGGGGCACGGGCGTAGCGGGAAGGCAACCGTCGTCACGCACCACCGAGCGCCCACGGGGGACGGCTCGACGCCCTGACGCCGCTCTCACCGTCCCCGCGGGGGGCGCCACGCAGGGCGGGAGCGCGGCCGGTCCACTCACCCGACCCTCGCCGGCCGCACCCGCACCACCCCTCACCGAACCGGAGCAAGGAGCCTCCACGATGCGGATCGTCGTTCCCCGCCGGCCGACGGCGCAGCTCTCCGACGCCTGGCGCCACTGCGTCGGCACGGGAAGGTTGGACCTCGCGCTGAGGCGCGACTACCAGGAGTCGCTCGATCTCGTCCAGAAGGAGATCGGATTCCGTCACATCCGGGGCCACGGCCTGCTCAGTGACGGGATGGGCGTCCACCAGCCCTACGACCACGCCGGCGAGCGGCGCGTGCGCCACGCCTTCCTGTACGTCGACCAGGTGGTGGACGCCTACCTGGAGAGGGGCATCGCGCCCTTCCTCGAACTCGGCTTCATGCCGTCCGGGCTCGCCTCCGGCGACGACACCGTGTTCTGGTGGAAGGGCAACATCACCCCTCCCCGCGACGAGAAGGAGTGGGCGGACCTCGTCCGCGCCGTCATCGGGCACCTGGTCGACCGCTACGGCATCGAGCAGGTGCGCCGGTGGCCGATCGAGGTGTGGAACGAGCCCAACCTGGAGATCTTCTGGTCCGCCGGCCAGGACGCGTACCACCGCCTCTACGAGGTGACCTCGCTGGCGGTGAAGGAGGTCGACGCCGAACTCCAGGTCGGCGGCCCCTCACTGGCGCCGGGTTACGAGGACGGATGGATCCGGCGCTTCGCCGACTTCGTCGAGGCCCGCGACCTGCCGATCGACTTCGTGAGCCGCCACGCCTACTCCTCCGGCCCCGTCCAGCCGGTGCCCTTCGGCGCGCACCAGACGCTCATGCCGGCGTCGGCGCTGCTGGAGCAGTTCGGCGCCCCACGACGGCAGTTGGCGGGCACCGGGCTCGCGGACCTGCCGGTCCACATCACCGAGTTCAACTCCTCCTACCGGCCCGACAACCCGATCCACGACACCGCGTTCCACGCCGCTTACCTCGCACCGGTGCTGGCGAACGGGGGCGACCTCGCGGACTCCTTCTCGTACTGGACGTTCAGCGACGTGTTCGAGGAGGTGGGTATCCCCACCGCGCCGTTCCACGGCGGGTTCGGCCTGCTGACACAACGTCAGATCAAGAAGCCCACCTACCACCTGTACACGTTCATGGCCGGCATGGGCGCACAGGTCCTCTCCCGGGGCGAGGACCACCTCGTGACGCGGCACGACGACGGGCGCGTCACCACGCTGGCCTGGGCTCCGGCCGACCCGGCCGGCGGCGGGCCCGTCGACGGCCACACACTCAGGCTGTCCCTGCCCGTCGGTTCCCCGGACGCACAGGGCTCCGCCTTCGCGCGCCGCCGCTCCGTGAGCGAGGACGCCGGCAACCCCTGGGCCGCGTGGTGCGAGATGGGGCGGCCGCTCGCGCCCGACGACCGCCGGCTCGACGCCCTCCGCGAGGCCGCCGAGCCCGCGAGCTCGCACCGGAGCGTGCCCGTCACCGGAGGGCGTGCCGACGTGGACCTCGTCCTGGGCCGCAACGAGGTGACGCTGCTGGAGCTCATCCCGGTCGTCGACGAGACCCCGGAGTGGTGGAGCGACAGCCGGCTGTTCGGCCTGGGTACCGAGGGCTCCTGACCACCCGTTGACCGCGCTCCGCGGCCGTCTGCATGACGAGCGCGCCCGCAGGTACCCGGCTCGCGATGATCTCTCGGCCGGAGCGGTACGCGACGTTGCCCGGCCCCGCCGGGCCGGGCGCCGGGCGCTCGCGGGTGCTCCTGACAGGCAGGGGCGCAGCCGGGGGAGCCCGGCCCCTCCCGCCCTGCCGTCCCGCGCCCGCGGGACGGCAGGGTCAGCAGTCGGGGATGACGGTCCCGTTGTTGTCCCGCGCCTGGTCGTTGCCCCAGCGTGAGAGGTAGTACGCCGAGACGTACTGGTTGCCGGGGCCCACGTCGAGGTCGGTGCGCAGCCACCAGTGGTTGTAGTTGCCGGCGCCGTCGCGGATCTCGCGCCCCCAGACCTTGCAGAACACGTAGTTGGTGCCCGCGTACAGCGTGCCCGTCCGGGTGGTGCTGGTGGGCGAGGCGTAGCCAGGTGCGTCGGCGAAGGTGTCCACCCAGTGGGTGCCGCCGCCGGAACAGCCGTTGTCGCTGGTCAGGTACCTCTGGTAGTACGAGCCGGGATACGGGGCGAGGGAAGCGCCGTTGATCCGGATGCTCTGCCCGACACCGTTGTAGAGCTGCTCGTAGTGGAGGTGGGCCCCGGTGCTGGCGCCGGTGGAGCCGGTCGTGCCGATCTGCTGGCCCTGGGCGACACCCTGGCCGTGGCTGATCGAGTAGGCAGCCAGATGGAAGTAGTACGTCTTCCAGCCACCGCCGTGGTCGATGACGACGTAGTTGCCGGCACCGCCCGCCTCGTAGTAGCGGTACGCCGTACCGGAGGCGGAGGCCAGCACCGGGGCGCCCGAGGTGGCACCCCCGTCGGAGCGTACGAAGTCCAGGGCGAGGCGGACCTCGGCGGAGTGATGGCTGTAGGTCCACTGCTGGCCGCAGGGGTAGGGCGCCTTGAAGTTCGGTGCCGCCTGGGCCGGTGCGGCGGTGAGGCCGACGAGGCCCAGGGCCCCGAGGGCGCAGGTGAGGAGGACGGACAGGAGGCGTCTGAGTGACATGGCACGGGGCCCTTCTGGGGAAGCCGGGCCGGCGGCTCGGGGGAGCGCCGGCCGGAGGACGCGTGCGCACGCGTGACGGTTCGCGTCGCGGCGCCGAGTGTATGGGCGTGGCCATGCCAAGGATGGGAAGCTTTTCCGTGCCAGTCGAAAAGCCCAGGCAGTCCCCCGCGCGGAGCCCGGGAACGAGTCTTCCGCCGGACACCCGAAGGCTGTTTCATGCCGGACATGGCCGGAACGCTGAGTATCCACTTCACCCCCACCGACTTCCTCCACGTGCGGTTCGCCCGCTCACCGGACCCCATGTGGGAGGCCATCCTCGGCCTGCACGTACTGACCACCCCGGCGGACCGGCTCCCGGCCCGGCTGCGCCTGTGGCGTGGCCGGGCGCGTGAGCGCGCCCGGCGGCCGGACGTGCGGGGCGCGTTCCGCCTGCTGCACGACCTCGCCCCGTCCGACGCCCCCTACTGGCCCGACTTCCTCACACCCGCCGAGTCGGAGGAGGGCTTCGCCGCCGGCCTGCGTGTGCTGCGGGAGACCTCACGCACCCGGCTGGAGCGTGAGGTGCGCGAGGTGTCGCGCCACCGGCCCCTGCCCCCCTGGGCGCGCCGCCTGGCCGCCGGCGACCCCTCGTCGCTCGACGACGTCGCGCACGCCGTCCGCACCGTCCACCGCAGCCTGCTCGCCCCCGACTGGAGCGAGGTCGAGGCCACCGGGGCGGCCGACCGGGCGCGCCGGACGGACAGGCTCGAAGGGGGACTCGGGGCGGTGCTGGCCTCGCTCACGCCCTTCGTGTGGCGCGAACCGGTCCTGAGCGCCCCGTACCCGATGGACCGCACCCTCCGCCTGCGGGGACGGGGGCTGCGCCTGGTCCCCTCCTTCTTCTGCCACGCCCGGCCCGTGGCGATCGCCGACCCCCGGCTGCCTCCCGTCGTCGTCTATCCGCTGCACCCCGACGACCCGCAGGAGGCCCGGAGCGGAGCCCACCAGGACGCGGCCCTCGCACGGCTGCTCGGAGCGAACCGCGCACGCATACTGACCGCCCTCGCGACCACCCGCACCACCGGTGACGTGGCGGCGTGCCTCACCCTCCCGGCGTCGTCCGTCAGCGGCCACCTGACCGTGCTCAGAAACGCCGGACTCGTCGCGAGCGAACGCGCCGGAGTGCACGTCACGCACCGGCTGACACCGCGTGGCCGGCACCTGGTCGGGCGGCGACGGGGGGACGCCGGCCCCGGCCGGCCGTAGAACCGTCACGACCGGGCGCCCCGCACCGGCCCTTGTCGCCGCCCGGGCTCCACGGCGGCCCCGGCGACTGACGGCCGGCGGGCGCGACCGGGCGGCCCGCCCGTACGGGGTGGCCCGCCCGGTGCCGTGTTGTCGTGGGTCCGGCCCATTACGTTCGTGCAGGACCCTTGTGGAAATCCTGTGGAACCCTCAATCTTTCGGCTGACGCACGGACTTGGCCATCGTTATTGACATGATCCTGTCATTGGCCGGATCGTTTCGCCACCCGCGAAGCACGTGCGCCGACCGCACCACCCCCCCCACAGCACACGCACCACCGACTGAGGAGGAACCCTCACATGGCAGTGATGCGTCACCCCCGGCGAAGACTGGCCACCCTCGGTGCCGCGGCCTCCGCGGCGCTCGTCGCGGGCCTTGTCTCCGCTCTCCCCGCGGGCGCGGCCCCGGCCGCGCCCGAAGGCAGCATCCAGTACGCGGGCGCCGAGAACGCGGTGGCCGACAGTTACATCGTGACCCTGAAGGCCGACGAGGCCCGCTCCGGCTCGGCCGAGGGCCGGGCGCTGGCCAAGAAGTACGGTGCCGACATCGAGCGCACCTACACCAAGGCCCTCAACGGCTACGAGGTCGAGGCCTCCGCGGCCGAGGCCAAGCGCCTCGCCGCCGACCCGGCCGTCGCCTCCGTGGTCCAGAACCGCACCTTCCACGTCACCGGCACCCAGCCGAACCCGCCCTCCTGGGGCCTGGACCGGATCGACCAGCAGAGCCTCCCGCTCAACAACTCGTACACCTACCCGGATTCGGCCGGTCAGGGCGTGACGGCGTACGTCATCGACACCGGCGTCCGCATCAGCCACAGCGACTTCGGCGGGCGTGCCTCCTACGGCTACGACGCCATCGACAACGACAACACCGCCCAGGACGGCCACGGTCACGGCACGCATGTCGCCGGCACGGTCGCGGGCAGCGCCTACGGCGTGGCGAAGAAGGCGAAGGTCGTCGGCGTCCGGGTGCTGAACGACTCAGGCTCCGGCACCACCGCCCAGGTCGTCGCGGGCATCGACTGGGTGGCGCGGAACGCGGCCAAGCCGGCCGTCGCCAACATGTCCCTCGGCGGCGGCGCGGACAGCGCCCTCGACACGGCCGTCCGCAACGCCATCGCCTCCGGCGTCACGTTCGTCGTCGCGGCCGGCAACGAGTCGACCAACGCCTCCACCAAGTCCCCGGCCCGGGTGACCGAGGCGATCACCGTCGGCGCGACCACGTCCAGTGACGCGCGCGCGAGCTACTCCAACTACGGTTCCGTCCTGGACGTGTTCGCGCCGGGTTCCTCCATCACCTCCGCCTGGCGCACCAGTGACACGGCCACCAACACCATCTCCGGTACGTCCATGGCGAGCCCGCACGTCGCCGGGGCCGCCGCCCTGCACCTGGCCGACAACCCCTCGGCCACCCCTGCCCAGGTCTCCTCCGCGCTGACCTCCGCCGCCACCACCGGCGTCGTCGGCAACCCGGGCAGCGGATCGCCCAACCGGCTGCTGAACGTGGGCGAGGGTGGCACCACCCCGCCTCCGCCCGGTGACCGCTTCGAGAACACCGAGGGCGCCACCATCAGTGACAACAGCACCGTCGAGTCCCCGGTGACCGTCTCCGGCGTCTCCGGCAACGCGCCCTCGAACCTGGCCGTCGAGGTGGACATCACCCACAGCTACATCGGCGACCTCCAAGTCCAGTTGATCGCGCCCGACGGCACGGCGTACACGCTGAAGTCGTACGGCACCGGCGGCAGCGCGAACGACATCGACACCACCTACACCGTCGACGCCTCCGCGGAGTCGGCGAACGGCACCTGGAAGCTGCGCGTCAGCGACAACGCCTGGTGGGACTCCGGCCGCCTGAACGGCTGGGCCCTGCAGTTCTGACGTGACTCCGCCCGTCGGACGGGCAGCACCACCCTCGCCCTCGGGGAAGCCCCCCGGGGGCGAGGCCCGCCACCTCCGCCTACGATGCGCCTCGTGTCCATACCTCCGCCATACGGGCCCCCGCACGCCCGGGGCCCGCAGGATCCTCAGGGGCAGTACTCCGCCGGCGGCCCCCAAGGCGCCCACCCGCCACCCGGGTTCCCCTACGGAGGGCAACCCGGGTTCGCGCCGTACGGCCTCTACGGGCCCTACGGTCCCCGGCCGCCGGCCGCCGTGAACGGGGTCGCCATCACCGCCCTGGTCTTCGGCGTGCTGTGTTTTCTGCCGGCCCTCGGGCTGGTGCTGGGGCTGATCGCGCTGCGGCAGATCAAACGGCGCGGTGAGCGGGGCCGGGGGATGGCGATCGCGGGTTCCCTGCTGTCCTGCGCCGGACTCGCCCTGTGGACCGCTCTGCTCGCCTCCGGGGCCGCGGCCGACTTCTGGGAGGGCGTCAAGGACGGAGCGAGCGGCGGCGGCAGTGTGCTCGCCCTGGAAAAGGGCGACTGCTTCAACGCGCCCGGTGGCCTGGAGGGATGGACCGAAAGGACCGACCAGGTGTCCTGTGCGCGGGAGCACGACGGAGAGGTCTTCGCCCTCGTCACCCTGCCGCGCGGGGCGTACCCGGGCGACGCCTCCCTCACCGCCACCGCCGACGAGCGGTGCTACGGCGTCCAGGACGACTACGTCATGGACCGCTGGGCGCTGCCCGCCACGGTCGACGTGTACTACTTCGTGCCGACCCGGGAGAGCTGGAGCTTCGGCGACCGCGGGATCACCTGTGTCCTCGGCCACCGCGACGGGCAGTCCCGTCTCACCGGCTCGCTGCGCCGGGACGACACCACCCTCGATCCGCACCAGGTGGCCTATCTGGAGGCCGCCCGGGTGCTCGACGACGCCCTGGACGACGCCCCCGAGGCCGAGCTCGCCGAGGACGACCTGGCGGGGCACACGGCGTGGGCGGGCGAGGTCGCGGCGGCGGTCGCCGAGCAGACCCGGATGCTGCGCGCGCACGAGTGGCCCGCCGGTGCGCACGAGCCGGTGAGCGAGCTCGCCGCCGAGCTGGAGGAGGCGGAGGGGGAGTGGGCGGAGGCCGCCGGGGCCGGGGACGCGGACACCTACTACGAGCACTCCGACCGGGGATGGAACCTCATCGACCCCGATGGTTCGGTCACCGCACGCAAGGCTCTGGGCCTGACCGCGTCCCCGCCCCTCTACGACGACGAGACGGAGCGGGAGCCCGAAAGCGGTGACATGAAGGTGTGACGGCCGCCATAGCGGGGAGAAAGTGCCTGCGTAAAGCCTGCACCCCGCACATGTCATCACATCGAGTGATTCTCAGGCCTTTGCTTGCCTGGCACAACCTACGGTTGCCACGCTGTTGCTGTCTGTACAACCTGATGGGAGTGGCCCGTGACATTCGGTGAGCAGCCGGCCTACCTGCGCGTCGCGGGTGATCTCCGCAAGAAGATCGTCGACGGCCGTCTGCCCCCGCACACCCGGCTCCCCTCCCAGGCGAGGATCCGCGAGGAGTACGGCGTCTCGGACACGGTCGCCCTGGAGGCGCGCAAGGTGCTCATGGCCGAAGGGCTCGTCGAGGGCCGCTCCGGCTCGGGGACGTATGTGCGTGAGCGTCCCGTGCCCCGGCGGGTCGCCCGCTCCGGGTTCCGTCCGGAGCGCGGGGCCACGCCGTTCCGTCAGGAGCAGGCGGACGCGGGGGTCCGCGGCACCTGGGAGTCCGGCAGCGCGCAGGCGGACGCCTGTGCCGCCGTCGCCGGCCGGCTCGGCATCGAGCCCGGCGACCGCGTGATGCGCACCAAGTACCTCTTCAGGGAGGCCGGTGAGCCGATGATGCTCTCCACCTCCTGGGAACCGCTCGCCCTCACCGGCCGGACGCCCGTGATGCTGCCCGAGGAGGGCCCGCTCGGCGGCATGGGCGTCGTCGAGCGCATGCGCGCCATCGACGTGATCGTGGACAACGTCACGGAGGAGGTCGGCGCCCGCCCCGGCCTCGCCGAGGAACTGGTCCTGCTGGGCGGTGTCCCCGGACATGTCGTCCTGGTCATCCAGCGCACCTACTTCGCCTCGGGGCGGCCGGTCGAGACCGCCGACGTGGTCATTCCCGCCGACCGCTACCGGGCCGCCTACCACCTCCCCGTCAAGTAGCGTCATTTCGGCCCTCACGCTCCCGCCTCCGCCCTCGAACTCCCGCCCCATCGCTCCCTCGCGCTCCTTCGCGCGCCCCGCTCCCGCATCCGCTCCGGCGCGCCGTACGGTGCACCGCTGCCCCGCCGCCGGAGTGATCTGGCCGTTCTCCCAGGTCGCCTCCGGAGCCGGGGACGCCCGGCGGTATGCCACTGACCGGATGCGTCGACCGGGGCGCACGGCGCATCCGCCACCATGCGCCCCCCTGTGCTCTGGCTGGTTGCGTACCTCTTTGTGAAAAGCCGTATTCGCTCAGTGAAGGTAAGGCGTAGGGTCGGGCATATGCGGACTGGGGTTTCCTTATCGGGCGGGGCGCGGCGCAGACCGCGGGCGGGAAGTGGAGGGGAGCGATGAACGACGGCACGGTGACTCTTCCCTGGCTCGTCGTGCGTCAGGACGACAACGGCAATCGCTACCGGGTGGGCAGGTACGCGACCCGCGCCGAGGCGGAGCGGATCGCGGACAGCCTCGACGGGCGAGGACACCGGCGGCTCTACTGGGTCGAGCGGATCGGCCCGAACGGGACATCATCCGGCTGACCCCCTCCCGTAGGCTCCGGCGCATGAGCGAGCGGATCGTGGTGGTCGGTGCGGCCCTGTGGCACGAGGGGCGGCTGCTCGCCGCCCGCAGGAGCGCGCCCGCCGAACTGGCCGGGCGCTGGGAGCTGCCCGGTGGCAAGGTCGAACCGGGGGAGGCCCCGGACGCGGCGGTCGTACGGGAGTTGCGCGAGGAACTCGGCGTCGACGCCGAGGCGGGAGAGCGCGTCCCGGGCCAGTGGCCGCTGCGGACGCCGTACGTGATGCAGGTGTGGACCGCCCGCCTGCGCCCCGGATCCGCCGAGCCCCGGCCCCTCGAGGACCATGACGAGCTGCGCTGGCTCACTCCCGACCGGATCTGGGACGTCGGCTGGCTCGACCACGATGTGCCCGCCGTCCGGGACACCCTCGTCCACCTCGGCCTCGGGGAGGGCGTGTGAAGCACGACTCCGGCGCGCGGACGCAGGGGTGACGGAGTGTGGGCGCCTTTCCGCGCCGTTCGTGCCACGACGCGCCGCCGAACGCGGTACTCCGTCCGGGATATCGGGTATGTGCCCATTAACCCCATGAAACGGGACATGGGGTGGGATCTCCCTCACTCCCTCGGCGGGGAAGTGGTCCGTGTGACCGGAACCGACGGCGACTGGGCCGCGTGGACCTTCTCCGCGGACCCGGGAGCCGTGCGCGCCGCCCGCTCCGCCGTCCGCGACCAGCTGCGCCTGTGGGACCTCGAGAGCGTCGGCGACCTCGCGGCCCTGCTGGTCAGCGAGCTGGTCACCAACGCCCTGCGGTACGCCACCGCCCCCATCGGCGTCCGCCTGGTACGCCCCTGTGACCTCGCCGAAGTCCTCCTCGTGGAGGTGTCCGACCCGCTCCCCGACCCCCCGCGTGAACGTCCCGCCCGGCCGGAGGACGAGGGCGGACGCGGACTGCAGCTCCTGGCCTCCGCCTCCCGCCGCTGGGGCACCCGCCCGGGCGCCGCCGGCAAGACCGTGTGGTTCGAACTCACGGTGCCGCGATGACGCCTGGCACGGCCGTTCACCGGTGTACGCGACCGGACTTTCCGTCGAGTGCCCGGTTCCGGCCTGTGGACGTTGTCGAAGAGGGGGATTCGACGACGTGTCCGCTGGTTAGAAGACTGGGAGTGATCTCACGGCGCGGACCGAAAAGCATCGGGACCGTGCTGTGATCGTGAACACCGTGTTGCGCGGCGCCGTAGTGCTGGATACTGCGGGCAGCCGCCCCCGGTGACCGGTGCCGGACGCGGTGAGCTGGAGGGGACGGTTCGCGTGAGCGAGATACCAGCGAAGGCCACGGAGTCCGAGGACTCGTCGGGTGGCGCGAGGAGCGGGGCCGCCGACGGCCTCTTCTCCGGCGATGCTCCGTCCGGCGTCGGGATGTGGCAGAGCAGTCCGCCCGGCTCCATGTACGACTACATCAAGGTCGCCTCCTTCTCCATCGGCCCGGACGGGCTGGTCGACCAGTGGAGCCTGCGTGCCGAGCAGGTCTTCGGCATCCCCGCGGACCGCGTCGTCGGCAGGGACCCCATCGAGGCGTTCATCGAGCCCGTCCGCCGGGAGCGCGGCCAGCGCAAGATGGCCGAGATCCTCGACGGCCGGGAGTGGACCGGAGTGGTGCCCTTCCGGCTGCCGGACTCGCTCGCGGCGGACGAGCACGACCGGGAGGGTCTCGCCGAGGTCTACGTCATGCCGACACGGACCGAGGAGGGGCAGAAGGCCGCCGTCTGCATCGTCGTCGACGTCCGCACCCTGCGCCGTATCGAGACCGATCTCGCCGCCTCGCAGGCCATATTCGGCCAATCTCCGTTCGGCTTCCTGCTGATCGACACCGACCTGCGGGTACGCCGCGCCAACCAGCGGTTCGCGTCCATCTTCGGTGGCACCCCCGACGACCACCGCGGCAAGGGCGTGCACGACTATCTGCCGCGCGGGGAGGCCGAGCGGGTCGCGGCGACCCTGCGCCGGGTCCTGGAGTCCGGCAACTCCATCACGGACATGCACGTCACGGGCCATGTGCCGGGCTCCGACGAGCGCCGCCACTGGTCCGTCAACCTCTACCGCGTACACAGCGGCAGCGGCCGGCCCATCGGCATCGCCTGGCTGGGAACCGACATCACCGCCCGCCGCGCCGCCGCCCGGGAGGCCGCCGCCGCGCGGCGCAATCTCGCCCTTCTCAACGAGGCGGGCGCCCGGATCGGCAACTCCCTCGACCTGGAGACGACCGCCCGGGAACTTCTCGACGTCGTCGTCCCCGGCTTCTGCGACCTGGCCACCGTCGACCTGTACCAGGGACTGCTGGCCGGTGACGAGACCCCGTCGAGACTCGCCGACGGCAGCGCCGAGGTGCGCCGGGTCGCCTTCGCCAGCGCCGTCTCCGACGCGCCGTTCAGCGGCACCGGGGAGCCGGTCAAGCTGGGCGCCGTCCACCACTACTCGTTCAACTCGCCCTGCGCGGACGCCCTGCGCACCGCCCGCCCGCAGAAGGTGCCGGGCGACGAGGGCGGCCTGGTGCAGTCCACGCTCGCCGTGCCGATGGTCGCCCACGACACCGTGGTGGGCCTCGCCCAGTTCGCCCGCACCAAGGGCAGCGAGCCGTTCGGCGACCGCGACCGCGACCTCGCGGTCGAACTGGCCGCACGGGCCGCCGTCTGCATCGACAACGCCCGCCTGTACCGGCGTGAGCACGAACGCGCGTTGATACTCCAGCGGTCGCTGCTCCCGCCCGGCGACCCGGAGGCCTCGGGCCTCGACATCGCCTGCCGCTACCTGCCCGGCAGCGTGGCGACGGGCCGGCCCAGCGAGGTCGGCGGCGACTGGTTCGACGTCATCGAACTGCCCGGCCACCGCACCGCGCTGGTCGTCGGCGACGTCATGGGGCGCGGCCTGCGCGCGGCTGTGGCGATGGGCGAACTGCGCACCGCCGTACGCACCCTGGCCCAGCTCGACCTGGAACCCGCCGAGGTGCTCTCCCAGTTGGACGAGATCGCCCGGGGCCTCGGGACCCCCGGCGGTCCCTCCCAGGCCTTCGCGGGAGGGGTGCAGCAGGCCACCAGAGCCGCCCGCCGGCCCCGCGAGGCGGATCTCTCCGAGGTCTACCTGGCGACCTGTGTCTACGCCGTCTACGACTCGGTGACCAGGCGCTGCACCTTCGCCAACGCGGGCCATCTGCCGCCCGTCCTGGTCGAACCGGGCGAGCCCGCCCTGATGCTCGACGTGCCGCCCGGCATGCCGCTCGGGGTCGGCGGGGAGCCCTTCGAGGAGGTGGAGGTCGAACTGCCCGAAGGCGCCCTGCTCGCGCTCTACACGGACGGACTGGTCGAAAGCCGCGATCACCCCCTCGACGAGGGCCTCCAGGCCTTCGTGGGCGCCCTCACGGACCCCTCGGCCCCCCTGGAGGACGTCTGCGACCACGTCCTCAACACCCTCGACACCCACCACGGCGAGGACGACATCGCCCTGCTGATGGCCCGCGTCCAGGGACTGCCCGCCGACTCCGTCGGCGACTGGACCCTGCCCCGCGAGCCCCGCAGCGTGGGGCGCGCCCGCGAGTACGCCCGCGCACAGCTGCTCGCCTGGGACATGGAGCCCCTCGTCGACACCACGGAGCTCCTGGTCAGTGAACTGGTCACCAACGCCCTGCGCTACGGCGAGGGCGAGATCAGGCTCCGGCTCCTCCTCGACCGCACCCTGGTCTGCGAGGTCTGGGACTCCGGCCTGGTCCAGCCCCGTCGCCGGCGCGCCCGCGACACCGACGAGGGCGGCCGCGGCCTCCAGCTCGTCGGCCTGCTCAGCGCGGCCTGGGGCTCACGCCGTACGCCCCGGGGCAAGACGGTCTGGTTCGAACTCCCCCTCCCCGGCACCGACACGACGCTCACCGACCCGGCGGAGGCGCTGCTGAGCCTCTTCTGACGGGACGTCGGCGAGGTGCGTACGCTCGCGCCATGCACCTCACCCCGGCCACTCCGGTACGCCTGACGACCGGCACCCTCACCCTGCGCCCTTGGACCCCCGAGGACGCGGCCGTCCTCGTCGAGCTGTACCAGGACGAGGCCCTGCGCCGCTGGGCGACCGCGCCCGTGCACGACGAGCCGGGCGCGGCGCGCTGGGTGGCCGAGCAGCAGCGCGGCTGGGAAACCGGTGAACGCCTCGCGTTCGCCGTGGAGGAGACACGGGCGTCCGACGCCCGGCCGGCGGGGAACGTCGTCCTCAAACGCCCGGCCACGGCTTCTCCCTCCGCCGAGGTCGGCTACTGGACTGCGGCCCACGCACGGGGCAGGGGAGTGGCCCCGCGCGCCCTGACGGCCCTGGCCGACTGGGCGTTCGCGACCTTCGCCCAGGAGGGCCTGGCCCACCTGGAGCTGCTGCATCAGGTCGACAACACGGCCTCCTGCCGGGTCGCGGAGAAGAGCGGCTTCCTCCTGTCCGGCGTACTCCCCGCCGCCCCGCCCGCCTTCCCTCTGGAGGGCCACCGGCACATGCGCCAGGCGCCCACCGAGGCATGATCGCAACCGGGCCACCCGTTCCCCTCGTCCTCCCTCCGACATCGACCACACGGCTGCCGCGAGGGAGTCGACAGGCGCAGGGGAGCCGGCATGGAACGCACGGACCCGCAGGAACCGCCGGCCCCGGCGGACACCCCGCCCCCGGAACCGGCACCCGACGCCCGACCGGAGCCCGCCGGGGTGCCCGGGCGCACGGAGCCGGCGGCCGCGGGGAACGGGGACTCCACGCCGGAACCGGCCGGGGCGAGTGCCCCGGACGACACCGGCGACGATGCCTTCCCCGCGGGAGCCTGCCGAGGCTCACCGCCCAGCGAGCCGCCGCGTGCGGAGCCGGCGGCCGCCATGGGTGAGGCGTCCCCGCCGGAGGCGGTCGGAGCGGGTGATGCGGGTGGTGCGGGTGGTGCGGGTGGTGCGGTCTCCCCGGGGGAGCGGACCGAAGGCGACTCCGCCGCAGTCCCCGGCAGGCGGGCCGGCGGACGCCGGGGACCCTGGGTCCGCCGGTTCAGGCGAACCGCACTCGTGCTCGCCCTCCTCCTGATCGTGCCGCTTCTCGCCATCGAGACCGCCCTGCGGGTCACCTACATGGGCGATCCGGCGGACGGCACGTACACCCGTGACCGGGACGCCATGTGGCTCGGGCACGCCTGGGTCGACGGACGGAAGAAGGACGCCGACATCAGCGCGCTCGCCCGCCGGCTCGAGGACACCGGGGTGCGTCACCTGTACGTCCATTCCGGCCCGCTGGAGCACGACGGGACGCTGCCGAAGTCGGTGTACCCGCGTGCCCGTTGGTTCATCGACTCCGTGCACCGCGAGCTGCCGGGCGTCCGGGTCCAGGCCTTCCTCGGGGACGTTCTCGCCAACGGGGGCCCCGACGGCCTGCACCTGGACCGCGCCGCCACCCGCGCGGAGGTCGTCCGCAGCGCCGGTCAGGTCCTGGACACCGGCTACGATGGCGTCCACCTCGACCTGGAGCCGCTGCACTCCGGCGACCGGGACTACCTCTCCCTCCTGGACGACCTGCGCACCGTCACCCGCGCACGGGACGCCCAGCTGTCGGTCGCCGCCCACCAGATCGACCCGCTCCCGGCACTCCACTCCGTCGCCGGTCTCTTCGCCGAACACCCCAAGTGGTGGTCCCAGGAGTTCTTCGGCCAGGTCGCCCGGCGCGTCGACCAGATCGCCGTGATGTCGTACGACACCGCGCGGCCGCTGGAGAGCACCTACGGCGGCTACGTGGCCCAGCAGACCTCCCTCGCCCTGGAGGTCACCCCGCCCACCACCCACCTGCTGATGGGCCTGCCTTTCTACTACGAGAGCAACTTCAGCCACTGGGGCCACGCCGAGACCGTCGCCGCCGCCGTCCGCGGCGTCCGCCTCGGCCTCTCCCGGACGGACGCCGACCGGGAACTCTTCGGTGTCGCCCCGTACATCGACTTCGCGGCGACGGAGACGAACTGGGAGGAGTACCGGGAGGGCTGGCTGCGTCCTAACGCCTCCTGATCTTCGAGCCCAGCCACACCAGGGGGTCGTACTTCCGGTCCGCCGCCCGCTCCTTCAGCGGGATCAGCGCGTTGTCGGTGATCTTGATGCCCTCGGGGCAGACCTCCGTGCAGCACTTGGTGATGTTGCAGTAGCCGAGACCGTGTGCGTCCTGGGCGGTGCGCGCCCGGTCCAGGCCGGACTCCCCGGCCGCGTCCAGCGGGTGCATGTCGAGTTCCGCGACCCGCATCAGGAAGCGCGGTCCGGCGAACGCGGGCTTGTTCTCCTCGTGGTCGCGGACCACATGGCAGACGTCCTGGCACAGGAAGCACTCGATGCACTTGCGGAACTCCTGCGAGCGGTCCACGTCCTCCTGCATCATCCGGTACTCGCCCGCACCCACCCCCTCCGGCGGCACGAAGGCCGGGACCTCCCGGGCCTTGGTGTAGTTGAAGCCCACGTCCGTCACCAGGTCGCGGACCACCGGGAAGGCCCGCAGCGGCGTCACGGTGATCGTCTCGTCCGGCTCGAAGACCGACATGCGGGTCATGCACAGCAGCCGCGGACGCCCGTTGATCTCCGCCGAGCACGAGCCGCACTTGCCGGCCTTGCAGTTCCAGCGCACGGCGAGATCGGGGGCCTGGGTGGCCTGGAGGCGGTGGATGATGTCGAGCACCACCTCCCCCTCGTTCACCTCGACCTCGAAGTCCTCCAGGCCGCCACCCTCGACGTCCCCCCGCCACACCTTGAAGCGGGCCTCGTAGCTGCTCACTCGTAAAGCTCCCCTTCGGCGAGGTACTTGACCAGCTCCTCCTTCTCGAAGAGGGCGAGCAGGTCGGGGCGGATGGGTTCGGTGGTCTCCCGGGTGAGGGCGATCTGGCCGCGCACCGCTTCGGTGACCGGACGTCCGCCCGTGCGGTCGGCGAGCGCGCACAGCAGGTTGACGTTGCGCCAGGCGCGGTCCATCCCGGAGTGGTCCTCACGCGTGTGGCCGCCGCGTGACTCGGTGCGCTCCAGCGCCGCCCGGGCCACGCACTCGCTGACCAGCAGCATGTTCCGCAGGTCGAGCGCCAGGTGCCAGCCCGGGTTGAACTGCCGGTGCCCCTCGACCCCGGCGCGGCGGGCCCGTACCCGCAGCTCGGCGAGCTTCTCCAGGGCCTGCTCCATCTCGTGCTCGCGGCGGATGATGCCGACCAGGTCGTTCATCGTCTGCTGGAGTTCCTGGTGCAGGGTGTAGGGGTTCTCCGGCGGGCCCTCGTGCGGTTCCCCGCTCTCCGCCGAGAACGGGCGCAGGGCCTCCGCGGCGGCCGTGTCGACCTGTACGTCGTCCGCCCGGGGGCGCGAGGACCCCGCCCCGCTCGCGTACTCGGCCGCGTGCCATCCCGCCCGGCGCCCGAACACCAGCAGGTCGGACAGGGAGTTGCCGCCGAGCCGGTTGGAGCCGTGCATGCCACCGGCCACCTCACCGGCCGCGAACAGCCCCGGCACCCCGCGCGCCGCCGCCGAGTCGGAGTCGACGGCGATGCCGCCCATCACGTAGTGGCAGGTCGGCCCGACCTCCATCGCCTCCGCCGTGATGTCGACGTCCGCCAGCTCCTTGAACTGGTGGTACATCGACGGCAGCCGCCGTTTGATCACCTCGGCCGGCATCCGCGTGGAGACGTCCAGGAAGACTCCGCCGTGCGGCGAGCCGCGGCCCGCCTTCACCTCGGCGTTGATCGCGCGGGCCACCTCGTCGCGGGGGAGCAGTTCGGGCGGGCGCCGGTTGTGGTCCGGGTCCTCGTACCAGCGGTCGCCCTCCTCCTCCGATTCGGCGTACTTCTCCTTGAAGACGTCCGGGACGTAGTCGAACATGAACCGTTTGCCCTCGGAGTTGCGCAGCACCCCGCCGTCCCCGCGCACCGACTCGGTGACGAGGATGCCCTTCACCGACGGCGGCCAGACCATCCCGGTCGGGTGGAACTGCACGAACTCCATGTTCAACAGCGGGGCCCCGGCCAGCAGTGCCAGCGCGTGCCCGTCACCGGTGTACTCCCACGAGTTCGACGTCACCTTGAAGGACTTGCCGATCCCGCCGGTCGCGATGACCACGGCGGGTGCCTCCAGCACGAAGAAGCGCCCGGACTCCCGCTCGTAGCCGAAGACCCCGCTGACCTTCTCGTCCTCCTTCAGCACGCGGGTGACCGTGCATTCCTGGAAGACCTTCAGCCGCGACTCGTGGTCCCCGGTCTCCCGGAAGTCCTCCTGCTGGAGCGCGACGATCTTCTGCTGGAGGGTGCGGATCAGCTCCAGGCCGGTACGGTCGCCGACGTGGGCGAGCCGCGGGTATTCGTGGCCGCCGAAGTTGCGCTGCGAGATCCGGCCGTCCTTCGTCCGGTCGAACAGCGCGCCCCAGGTCTCCAGCTCCCACACGCGCTGCGGTGCCTCCTGGGCGTGCAGTTCGGCCATCCGCCACTGGTTGAGGAACTTCCCGCCGCGCAGGGTGTCGCGGAAGTGCACCTGCCAGTTGTCGCCGGAGTTGACGTTGCCCATCGCCGCCGCGATGCCGCCCTCGGCCATCACGGTGTGCGCCTTGCCGAACAGCGACTTGCAGATCACGGCCGTACGGGCGCCCCGTTCGCGGGCCTCGATGGCGGCGCGCAGTCCGGCGCCACCGGCCCCGACCACGACGACGTCCCACTCCTGTCGGTCGACCACGGACATCAGTCAAAGCCCCCAGCTAGAAGAAGCGCGGATCGTCGAAGACACCGGACGCGACGAGGTACACGTAGAGGTCGGCCAGCGCCACGCTGAGCAGCGACGCCCAGGCGAGCTGCATGTGCCGGGCGTTGAGCCGGCCGACCCACTGCCACATCCGGTAGCGCACGGGATGCTTGGAGAAGTGCTTGAGCTTCCCGCCGACGATGTGCCGGCAGGAGTGACAGGAGATCGTGTACGCCCAGATCAGCGCGATGTTGACCAGGAACACCAGGGTGCCCAGACCCGCGTGGCCCCAGTTGTAGTCCTCGTCGCGGAAGGCGAGCACGGTGTCGTAGGTCAGTACCAGGGCGACCAGCAGCGCCGCGTAGAAGAAGTACCGGTGGATGTTCTGCAGGATCAGCGGGAAGCGGGTCTCCCCGGTGTATGCGGTGTGCGGTTCGGCGACCGCGCAGGCCGGCGGGGACGCCCAGAAGCCCCGGTAGTAGGCCTTGCGGTAGTAGTAGCAGGTCAGCCGGAAGCCGAGCGGGAAGATCAGGATGATGATCGCCGGGGAGATGCCCCACCAGCTCCCGAACAGTTCCCAGTTCGGCCCGGCCTTCATGGGCTCGCAGTTCTCCGCCAGACACGGGGAGTAGAACGGCGAGACATACGGCGCCGCGTAGTAGTCGGCGTTGGCGAAGGCCCGCCAGGTCGAGTAGACGATGAAGGCGAGCAGCCCGGCCGCGGTGGCGGCCGGGGCCAGCCACCAGCGGTCGGTCCGCAGATGCGGGGCGTCGATCGCGGCGCGCGTGCCGGTTCTCACGCCGCCGCTTCGGGGATGGGGTTCTGTGGCAGGGGGTTCCGTGCCAGTGGCCACTGGTGCACTCCGGTAGGGGTCAGGGGGCGCCGCGATCGGCGGGGTCAGGGGGCGTGACGGCCGCGGGCGCCCAGACCCTCGTCGTCCGTGTCCACCCACAGCGAGGGGTCGTAGGGAGTGTCGGAGATGGTCACGAGGTCGGGCCGCTTCTGGGGGGCCGCGGTGGTGGCCGCCGTCTCCCGCAGCAGCGCGATGCTCTCGCGCAGGTGATTGGTGTCGGACCGGACGCGGCGCATCTCCAGACCACCGCTGCCCATCTGCTTCTCCAGGCGCCCCACCGACCGGATCAGGTCGTCGAGACAGCGCTGGACGGATGTCAGTTCGTCGTGCACGGACATGACTTGCCCTCACTTCCACGGGTCCTTCTGGCCCAAGGCGGCAACGTTCATGCGCCTGCGAGTGTTGCGCGTCACACCTTGCGCTGTGAAGGGATGTGCATCGATTGGCCGAGGCGCATGGGTGCATCGTCCGGTGCCTCGCGCCCCACGGGCACCGCGCCGGGCGGTGCGTTGGGCCGCACGGGTGGGCTTGTCACCCGTGGCCGCCGTGTCGCCCTGGGTTGCCGAACCCTTTCCTCTTCAGTGGGCCGCATACATCGGATGAGCTCCAAATAACACCAAAAGTGATCGTAACGCCCGCGGCCTCCCGGAGGTACCCAGAGATGTCCCACGACGGCGCCGGACCGCGCGCGGCTCTGCGCCCGGTCGCCCTCCTCACCGCCGGCATGCTCGCGGTGCCCGTGCTGGCCGGATGCGGTTCCGACGACGACCCCGCGGGCAAGCCGCTCGCCGGGGCGGACATCGCGCGCGCCGACCGGGCGAAGATCGCCGACGGCGGCACCCTGCGCTGGGCCGTGGACACCGTCCCGGACACCCTGAACACCTTCCAGGCGGACGCCGACGCCACCACCTCCCGGATCGCCCAGGCCGTCCTGCCCTCCCTGTACCGGATGGACGGCCGGGGCCGGGCGGTGCGCAATCCCGACTATCTGGAGTCCGCCGAGGTCGTCGACACCGAGCCCCGACAGGTGGTCCTCTACCGGCTCAGCCAGCAGGCCGTCTGGAGCGACGGCCGCGAGATCGACGCCGCCGACTTCGCCGCCCAGTGGCGCGCCCTGTCCGGCAAGGACACCGCCTACTGGACCGCCCGCAACGCCGGCTACGACCGCATCGAGAAGGTCGAGCGAGGCGGGAACAACCTCGAGGTCAAGGTCACTTTCAGCCGCCCCTACGCCGATTGGCGGTCCCTCTTCACCCCGCTGTACCCCAAGGAGGTCATGGGCACCCCGGACGCCTTCAACGACGGGGCACGCGAGAAGTTGAAGGTCACCGCCGGGCCCTTCACGGTGAAGAAGGTCGACACCGAGGAGGACGAGGTCACCCTCACCCGCAACAAGCGCTGGTGGGGCGACCCGGCGAAACTCTCGAAGATCGTGCTGCGCGCCGTGGACCGCGACAAGCGGATCTCCGCGCTCAGTGCCGGCACCGTCGATCTGGCCGAGATCGACCCCTCCGCCGCCGGCCGGATCACCGCCGCCGCGCTTCCGCGCAGCGAGAGCACCCCCCTCATGGGCCCCGGCGCGGACCGGTCCGCCGCGGACGCGCTGCGCTCCTGGGCGGTAGCCAACGGCTCCGACGAGGACGCCGCCGACGAGGAGGTCTCCGCCCGCAAGAAGCTCCGCAAGAAGGCCGCCAAGTACGCCCGTCAGCAGAAGGCCCTCGGCGGCTTCGAGGTGCGCAAGTCACTGGAGCCCGCCTACACCCAGCTCGCCCTCAACGGCGCGGACGGCCCTCTCGCCGACGAGCGGGTCCGCCGTGCCGTGGCCCGTGCCCTGGACCGCGAGGAGCTCGCGGAGGCCGTCCTGAAGCCGCTGGGACTGCCCGCCGAGCCTGTGGGCAGCCACCTCGCGCTGGCCGGCCAGGACGCCTACGCCGACGGCAGCGGAGCCCTCGGCAAGCAGGACGCCAAGGAGGCCCGGGCGCTGCTCGCGGACGCCGGCTGGGTGCGGGGAGGGCCGGTCAAGGAGAAGAAGGACGAGAAGGAGGAAGCGGCCGGCTCGGAGGCGGAGAAGGACGACGGCGCCGGGGACGGCTCCGGAAGCGAGTCCGGGGGCGACGACGGCGACGACGGAACGTACATCGTCGGCGAGGACGACAAAGAGGACGACGGGGGCAGCGGGGACGGGGACAGCGGCGGGGAGGGGGACAGCACTGGCGACAACACCGACACCACCGACAACAGGGCCCCGCGCGACTCCGGCACCGGCACCGGGCAACTTAACCAGGGCGGTGCCCCCGGCGCCTACGCCCCCGAGGGCACCGCCGCCCCGGCCCGGGCCGGCAGCGCTCCCGTCGCCAAGGACGGCAAGGCGCTCACCCTCCGCTTCGTCCTGCCCTCGGGGCCCGGCTCGGACACGCTGGCCACCGTGGCCGGCCGCATCTCGAGGATGCTCGGGAGGATCGGCATCCGCACCGACCTCTCCAAGGTCGACGACGACAGCTACTTCAAGGACCACATCGCCTCAGGCGAGTACGACCTCGCCCTGTACTCGTGGCCCGCGACCGCCTTCCCCGCCACCGACGCCCGCCCCGTCCACTCCAAGCCGGTCCCGGCCGCCGACGGCTCCCTGAACGTGGAGCAGAACTACACCCGTGTCGGCACCGACCAGATCGACCAGCTCTTCGACCAGGCCATCGGCACCCTCGACGACAAGGAGCGCCACGCCCTGATCCGCAAGGCCGACTCGCGCATCTGGGCGGCGGCCGGTTCGATCCCGCTCTTCCAGCGTCCCCAGCTCACCGCGGCCCGCAAGAACCTGGCCAACGCCGGCGCCTTCGGCTTCCGTACGCCGGTCTTCGAGGACATGGGCTTCGTGAAGAAGTCCGCCGAGGGCCCGTCGGGCTCACCGGGCACGGGGAGCTCCGCGCCGTCGGCCGGGGACTGACGCCTCGGGCGCGTACGAGGAGCGGCCCACCCCTTCACCAAGGGGTGGGCCGCTCCCCGTACGGTTCGGCCGGGATCAGCCGTGCTTGGCGCGGCTCGTGGCGCGGGCGCGCTCGCGGGCGTCCAGGTTCACCTTGCGGATGCGCACGGCCTCCGGGGTGACCTCCACGCACTCGTCGTCACGGCAGAACTCCAGGGACTGCTCCAGCGACAACTTGCGCGGCGGGACGATCGCCTCGAACGAGTCGGCCGAGGACGACCGCATGTTGGTGAGCTTCTTTTCCTTGGTGATGTTCACGTCCATGTCGTCGGAGCGGGAGTTCTCCCCGACGATCATGCCCTCGTACACCTCGGTGCCGGGGTCGGTGAACAGCACACCGCGCTCCTGGAGGTTGGTCATCGCGAACGCGGTGACCGCGCCGGCCCGGTCGGCGACCAGGGAGCCGTTGTTACGGGTCGTGAGCGTCCCGAACCAGGGCTCGTGGCCCTCGTGGATGGAGTGGCCGATGCCCGTGCCACGGGTCTGGGTCAGGAACTCCGTACGGAAGCCGATCAGGCCGCGGGAGGGCACCACGAACTCCATGCGCACCCAGCCGGAGCCGTGGTTGGACATGTTGTCCATCCGGCCCTTGCGGACGCCCATGAGCTGTGTGACCGCGCCCATGTGCTCCTCGGGGACGTCGATGGTCATGCGCTCGACGGGCTCGTGGACCTTGCCGTCGATCTCCTTGGTGACCACCTGCGGCTTGCCGATGGTGAGCTCGAAGCCCTCACGGCGCATCTGCTCGACCAGGATGGCCAGCGCCAGCTCGCCACGGCCCTGCACCTCCCAGGCGTCGGGGCGCTCGGTGTCCAGGACGCGGAGCGAGACGTTGCCGATCAGCTCGCGGTCCAGGCGGTCCTTGACCTGGCGGGCGGTGACCTTGCGGTCCTTGACGGCCGCCTTGTTGCCCGCGCCCTTGCCGGTGCCGCCGCGGCCGACCAGCGGGGAGGTGTTGGTGCCGATGGTCATGGAGATCGCCGGCTCGTCCACCGTGATCAGCGGCAGCGGGATCGGGTTCTCCGGGTCGGCCAGGGTCTCGCCGATCATGATGTCCGGGATACCGGCGACGGCGCAGATGTCACCGGGGCCGGCCTTCTCGGCGGGCTTGCGGGTGAGCGCCTCGGTCATCATCAGCTCGGAGATGCGCACGTTGCCGACGGAGCCGTCGCGCTTCATCCAGGCGACCGTCTGCCCCTTCTTCAGCTCGCCCTGGTGCACGCGCAGCAGGGCGATACGGCCGAGGAAGTTGTCGGCGTCCAGGTTGGTGACGTGGGCCTGGAGCGGCGCGTCCTCGTCGTAGGTCGGGGCCGGGATGTAGTCCAGGATGGTCGAGAAGAACGGCTCCAGGCTGGTGGAGTCCTTCGGGACCGTGCCGTCGTCCGGCTTGGTCAGGGAGGCGACGCCGTCCCGGCCGCAGGCGTAGACGATCGGGAACTCGATCTGCTCCTCGTCGGCGTCCAGGTCGAGGAAGAGGTCGTAGGTCTCGTTGACGACCTCGTCGATCCGGGCGTCCGGACGGTCCGTCTTGTTGATGCAGAGGATGATCGGCAGCCGCTGGTGCAGCGCCTTGCGCAGCACGAAGCGGGTCTGCGGCAGCGGGCCCTCGGAGGCGTCCACCAGCAGCACCACACCGTCGACCATCGACAGGCCGCGCTCGACCTCGCCGCCGAAGTCGGCGTGGCCGGGGGTGTCGATGATGTTGATCGTGATGGGCTCCCCGCCGTCCTTGGGGTGGTACTTCACCGCCGTGTTCTTGGCGAGGATCGTGATGCCCTTCTCACGCTCCAGGTCGTTCGAGTCCATCATGCGGTCGTCGACGGAGTCGAGCTGGTGGGCGGCGAAGGCGCCGGCCTGCTTGAGCATGCCGTCGACGATGGTGGTCTTGCCGTGATCGACGTGAGCGACGATGGCGACGTTGCGGATGTCGTGACGTGTTGCGGACGGTGCCATAAAAGGCGTACTCCCGGAGTGCTGAGGAATGCCCTGCACGAGTGTCTGTGGTGTGCGGGCCCTGCCGGGCTGACACACGCCTCGGCCTCCTCCATGGTACGGGCCCGCCGCGAGGTCCGCCCTCGCGAGCCCCTGGGCCCTCTGAGGCTCCCGGGAACCGGGAGGACTCGTTCGCATATCGGTGTACACGGAAACACGTTTCGGACATGTAAACAAAATGGTGCGCCTTAATGTCCGAAATGTCGATTTCTGTTTACCGGTGTCAAGCGCGCGTAGGTGTCAATCTTTGCAATTTTTGCTCAAAATATGGACGGTAGGGAGATCCCTATGCCTTCCGCCCTTGACGCGCGTTGACGGTCTTGGCGAAAGTTCCCCCAAACCACAGAACCTGCCGGTATCTGTGCTGCGCTCAACTCTCCAACCCCCCGGGGGACGAACACGATGACCAGTCCAATCAAGGCCGAGGACTCCGGGTCCGCGGCTGTCTTGGACCCTGAGCTCGCAGCGACCACCGAAAACGCGGTCGTGAAGGGCGAGAAGCAGCCCGAGGGTCGTTCCCCCGGCCAGTTGATGTGGCAGCGCTTCAAGCGCGACCGTACCGGGGTCGTCTCCGCGTGCGTAGTGATTTTCTTCTTCGTGGTGTCCGCCGCGGCTCCGCTCATCTCCAAGCTGTATGGCAAGAACCCTTACACGCTGTACGCCCAGGAGCCGGAGTACCCGTTCCTCCTGGACGACTTCGCCATGCCCACCGGATCCTTCGGCGGCATGTCGGGCGACTTCTGGTTCGGCGTGGAGCCGAAGCTGGGCCGTGACGTGTTCACGATGCTGCTGTACGGCATCCGGACCTCGCTGTACATGGCCGTGGTCGTCACGACGTTGTGTGTCCTCACGGGCGTCCTCATCGGCCTGATCATGGGCTACTTCGGCGGCCGGGTGGACTACTGGCTGGGACGGGTCACCGACTTCTTCCTGGCTTTCCCGCAGCAGCTGTTCTTCATCGCCTTCATGCCCGTCGTGGTCGCGCTCTTCGTCGACCCGCAGGACGAGACCCCCACCTACCTGCGGGCCCTGGCCATCACCCTGGTGATGTGGTTCCTCGGCTGGATGGGCCTGGCGCGTCTGGTGCGCAGCTCTGTACTCTCGCTGGCCGACCGGGAGTTCGTCGAGGCGGCCAAGGTGTCCGGTGCCTCTCCGTGGCGCATCGTGCGCAAGGAGATCCTGCCGAACATCGTGACCCCGATCCTGGTGCAGGCCACCTACATCCTGCCGGGGACGATCCTCTCCATCGCCTTCCTGTCGTACATCGGCGTCGGCTTCGTCGAGCCGACCCCCGACTGGGGCCGGATGTTCGCCCTCGCCGCCGGCGTGTACGAGCAGGACCCGATGTTCATGTTCTTCCCGGGTGTGGCGCTGGTGGTCTTCGTTCTCTGCTTCAACCTTCTCGGCGACTCCGTCCGGGACGCATTCGACCCCAAGACCGGACGGTAAACGTCCATTGGTGGGTGGGGGAGCTGCCGCCCCCGTGCCGGGCTTCCGGACCGTCAGGCAGCACTCGTGGACAACCCAATGACAGGTAGGTGCATCCGCATCATGAAGCCCATCAGAACGCGTACCGCGCGTGCCATCGCCGTGGCCATCGTGGCCGGCTCGCTGGCGCTGACCGGCTGCTCCAGCGACAGCAGCGACAGCAAGGGCAAGGACGACTCGAAGTCGCAGAAGGACGCCGCCGAGCAGCAGGACCCTGTCGCCTACGGTGACGCCGCCGCATCGACGGGCCCGGCCGAAGAGGTCGCCGGCGCCAAGTCCGGTGGTTTCATCAACGTCTACATGCAGTCGGACCTGACCCACATGGACCCGGGTCAGATCTACGTCAGTGACGCCGGTCAGTTCGCCAACCTGATCCACCGCGGTCTGACGAACTACCAGGAGGACGAGAAGGGCAACCTGACGGTCGTCGGTGACATCGCCACCGACTCCGGCAAGTCCTCCGACGGCGGCAAGACCTGGACGTACACGCTCAAGGACGGCGTCAAGGACGAGGACGGCAACGCCATCACCTCGACCGACGTCCGCCACTCCATCGAGCGCCTGTACTCGAAGGTCATCTTCGACGGCCCGACCTTCGTCCAGTCCTGGCTCTCGGGCAACGACTACCGCAAGGCGCTGCCGGACGGCCCCTACAAGGGCAAGCACCTGCCGGACACCGTCCTGGAGACCCCGGACGAGAAGACGGTCGTCTTCCACTTCGACAAGCCGCGTCCGGACCTTCCGCAGGCCCTGGCCATGGCCGGCTACGCCATCGTGCCCGAGAAGCAGGACACGAAGGAGAAGTACGACGACGCCCCCGCCGCGCTCGGCCCCTACAAGATCGCCGAGTACAAGCCGGGCAAGTCGATGAAGCTGGTCAAGAACGACCAGTGGGACCCGAAGACGGACTCGGTGCGGCACCAGTACGTCGACGGCTACAACTTCAGCTCCACCATCGACCAGGCCAGCCAGACCAAGCGTCTGATCGCCGACCAGGGCGAGGCCAAGAACGCCATCCAGTTCACCGACCCGGTCGACCCGGGGCAGATGACCACGGTCATCGGTGACGCGAAGGCCAAGAAGCGCACGATCCAGGGCTACCAGCCCTACGTGTGGCAGCTGACCTTCAACCTGGACCGGGTGAAGGACAAGAAGATCCGTGACGCGATCACCTACGCCATCCCGAACCAGTCCATGGTCCAGGCGGACGGTGGCCGCTACGGCGGTGAGATCGCCGGCGGTCTGCTCGCCCCGACCCTGCCGAACTACGACCCCGAGTACGACCCGTTCGGCAAGCTGAAGAAGCCCAACGGTGACCCGGCGAAGGCCAAGGAGCTGCTGAAGGAGGCCGGCTTCAAGGAGGGCACCAAGATCAGCTACGCCTACTCCAACACGCCGCGCGGCCAGGCGCAGCAGGTCATCATCAAGGACGCGCTCGAGAAGATCGGCTTCGACGTCCAGGCCAAGGAGATCGACCGGGCCAGCTTCTACGAGCAGGTCGGCAAGCTGGACAACCCGTACGACATCTACATGACCGGCTGGGGCCAGGACTGGTCGTCGCCGTCCACGGTCATCACTCCGGTCTACGACGGTGAGCTCGTCGCCGACGGTGCGTCGAACTACTCGCACATCAACGACAAGCAGGTCAACGAGCTGATCCAGAAGGCTCTGATCCAGCAGCCGGAGGAGGCCGCCAAGACCTGGGAGCAGGCTCACCACCGCATCGTGGAGGAGATCAACCCGGCAGCCCCGGTCTACTACTCCAAGCAGATCCAGCTCTACGGATCGAACATCGGTGGCGCCCGGTACAGCACCGAGTCGAGCTACATCGACATCAACGACCTGTACCTGAAGAAGCCGTAACCCGTCAGCTAGGCTGACCGCGGGGGTGCGCGCCAGGCGGAGCGCACCCCCGCGGACGGTACCCCCTCCCTGCCGCCGCGTTTCGAAGAGAGCATTCACCCGCCATGCTTCAGTTCCTCATCCGCAGGCTGATCGGCGCCGTCGTCATCATGTTCCTGATCGGCGCCTTCACGTTCTTTCTGTTCTATACGGTTCCTCAGGACTTCGCCGCGCTGTCCTGCGGCAAGAACTGCTCGCCCGAGAACCTTGCCGTGATCCGCGAGAACCTCGGCCTGGACAAGCCCATCACCACCCAGTTCTGGGAGTTCATGACGGGCATCGTCGCAGGGCGGGACTTCGCGACCGGCCACTGTGAGGCACCGTGCCTCGGACAGTCCTTCAGCTCCGGTCAGTTCGTCTGGGACTCGATCATGGACCGCTTCCCGCTGACGCTCTCGCTGACCGTCGGCGGTCTGGTGATCTTCCTCATCCTGGGTCTCGGCTCCGGCCTGATGGCCGCCTGGAAGCGCGGTACCGTCGTCGACAAGCTGGTCAGCGGCGCCTCCATCGTGCTGAGCTCGTTCCAGATCTACTTCCTCGGCCCGATCGTCCTCGGCATCGTCGTCTACCAGGCCGGCTGGCTGGACAACCCGAGTTACCACCCGTTCACCGAGAACCCGCTCACCTGGGCCGTCGGCCTGCTGATCCCGTGGGCGGTGATGGCCACCATCTTCACCGCGCAGTACACGCGTATGTCGCGCTCGACCATGATCGAGCAGCTCCAGGAAGAACACGTCCGCACCGCGCGTGCCAAAGGCATGAAGCAGAGCTACGTCTTCTTCCGTTACGCCTGGCGCGGTTCGCTCATCCCGATCGTCACTATCCTGGGTATCGACCTCAGCGCGCTGCTGTCCGGTGCGGTGGTCACGGAGTTCACGTTCGACCTGGCCGGCATCGGCCGTCTCGCGGTGGATTCGTCGCTGACGAAGGACCTGCCGGTGACCATGGGCGTCATGCTGTTCGGGGCGTTCTTCATTTTGCTCCTGAACATCCTCGTGGACCTCGTCTACGCGTACATCGACCCGCGCGTGCGGCTC
Source organism: Streptomyces sp. NPDC031365 (assembly GCF_055569765.1). Classification (NCBI taxonomy): domain Bacteria; kingdom Bacillati; phylum Actinomycetota; class Actinomycetes; order Kitasatosporales; family Streptomycetaceae; genus Streptomyces; species Streptomyces sp. NPDC031365. The sequence goes on from NZ_JBVIIM010000035.1 coordinate 57,604, forward strand.
AGCTAGGAGAAGAACCGTGACCACACTGACCAAGACCGAAGGCGAGAAGGCCCCGACCGGGCCGGACTCCTTCCTCTCGGTCCGCGACCTGCGGGTGCGGTTCTCCACCGAGGACGGCATCGTCAAGGCGGTCGACGGGCTGTCCTTCGACGTCGAACGCGGCAAGACCCTCGGTATCGTCGGCGAGTCGGGCTCCGGCAAGTCCGTCACCAACCTGACGGTGCTCGGCCTGCACAACCCCATGTCCAGCACCGTCGAGGGCGAGATCATCCTCGAGGGGCAGGACCTGGTGACCGCCTCCGAGAAGGAGATGGAGAAGCTCCGCGGCAACAAGGTCGCGATGATCTTTCAGGACCCGCTGACGGCGCTCTCGCCGTACTACACGGTGGGCCGGCAGATCGCCGAGCCGTACATGAAGCACACCGGCGCCTCCAAGAAGGAGGCCCGGCAGCGGGCGATCGAGATGCTGACCAAGGTCGGCATCCCGCAGCCCCAGACCCGGGTGGACGACTACCCGCACCAGTTCTCCGGCGGTATGCGGCAGCGTGCCATGATCGCCATGGCCCTGGTCTGTGATCCCGACCTGCTGATCGCGGACGAGCCGACCACAGCCCTGGACGTGACGGTCCAGGCCCAGATCCTCGACCTGCTCAAGGACCTCCAGCAGGAGTTCGGCTCGGCGATCATCTTCATCACCCACGACCTCGGGGTCATCTCCGACGTGGCCGACGACCTGCTGGTGATGTACGCGGGCCGGGCCGTGGAGCGCGGCAGTGTCCGCGAGGTGCTGCGTCAGCCGAAGCACCCCTACACCTGGGGCCTGCTCAGCTCGATGCCGCGCCTCGGCGGCGACACCTCGCAGGCCCTCAACCCGATCCCCGGGTCTCCGCCCAGCCTGCTGAACCCGCCCTCCGGGTGCCCGTTCCACCCGCGCTGCGCCTTCACCGGCGAGGTGGGGGGCGACCGCTGCAGTACCGAGCGCCCGTCGCTCGGCGAAGGCCGCGCCGCCGCCTGTCATCTGACGGCGGAGCAGAAGCAGTCCATATTCATCGACACGATCCAGCCCCGGCTGCGCTAGGGAGAGATCCGAGACATGAGCGACAACCTCACCCTCCCGGCACAGCAGGGCTCCACCGGCGCGTCCACCGAGGCGCTGCTGAAGGTGGAGGGCCTGACCAAGCACTTCCCGATCTACGGCGGCTTCCCGATCAAGCGGAAGGTCGGCGCCGTCCAGGCCGTCGACAACGTCGACCTGACCGTCGGCGTCGGCGAGAGCGTCGGTCTGGTGGGTGAGTCGGGCTGCGGCAAGTCGACCACCGGCCGGCTCATCACCCGGCTGCTGGAGCCGACCGGCGGAAGGATCGAGTACGCCGGCCAGGACATCACGCACGCCTCGCGCAGGCGGCTGGCACCCGTGCGGTCCGAGATCCAGATGATCTTCCAGGACCCGTACTCCTCGCTGAACCCCCGTCAGACCGTCGGCACCATCATCAAGTCGCCGATGGAGGTCAACGGGATCGACCCCGCGGGCGGCCGGGAGAAGAAGGTGCGCGAGCTGCTCGAGCTCGTCGGCCTCAACCCCGAGCACTACAACCGCTTCCCGCACGAGTTCTCCGGCGGTCAGCGCCAGCGCATCGGCGTCGCCCGTGCCCTGGCCCTGAACCCGAAGCTGATCGTGGCGGACGAGCCGGTCTCCGCGCTGGACGTGTCGATCCAGGCGCAGGTCGTCAACCTGTTGAAGAAGGTCCAGGACGAACTGGGCATCGCCTTCCTCTTCATCGCGCACGACCTGGCGGTGGTCCGGCACTTCTCGCACCGCGTGGCCGTGATGTACCTCGGCAAGGTGGTCGAGGTCGGCGACCGCGACTCCATCTACAACCGGCCCAGGCACCCCTACACCCACGCTCTCCTTTCGGCCGTGCCCGAGGTGGCCATGGACGACGAGACGGAGAACCGGGAGCGCATCCGCCTCTACGGCGACGTCCCCTCGCCGATCATGCCGCCGTCCGGCTGCCGCTTCCGCACCCGGTGCTGGAAGGCGCAGGACAAGTGCGCCACGGAGGAGCCGCCGCTGGTGCAGATCTCCGGCAACCGTGACGGCCACCTGACGGCCTGCCACTTCCCGGAGGACCCGACCACGGAGTCCCGCGGCGAGGACGTCGTCCTCGACCCGGCGCTGAAGGCGCTGGAGGGCTCGGTCGACAAGGACTGACACCCCGTCGTTCGCCACGGCTGCCGTTCGCCTCTCCGGGAGGTGAACGGCAGCCGTCGTTCGTTCGGGGGTTCTGATACGTACATATGGCCGGGGGTCACCCCCGTACAGGTGCCGTGCGAGTGCGTTCCGCGCCCTTTGTGGCGATATTGGCGTACATGATCGGCGCACGTACGAGGAGGCACCCCATGCGCGGAGCCATGCACGCCAAATGGGCCGCTTGCGCGATGGCGGTCGCCCTCGCGGCGACGGGCTGCGGGGACGACGAGGGCGGTGGCGGCAGTGACTCCGGTGCCGTGCTGAGCGCCTCCTGGGGCGATCCGCAGAACCCGCTGGAGCCGTCGAACACCAACGAGGTGCAGGGCGGCAAGGTCCTCGACATGATCTTCCGGGGGCTGAAGCGGTACGACCCGGAGACCGGCGAGGCCAAGGACATGCTCGCCGAGAGGATCGAGACCTCCGACTCGCAGAACTTCACCATCACCGTCAAGGACGGCTGGACCTTCAGCAACGGCGAGAAGGTCACCGCCCAGTCCTTCGTCGACGCCTGGAACTACGGCGCGAGTCTCCGCAACAACCAGCGCAACTCGTACTTCTTCGCCTACATCGAGGGCTACGACCAGGTCCACCCCGAGGAGGGCGAGCAGACCGCCGACACCCTGTCCGGCCTGAAGGTCACCGGCGACCGCACCTTCACCGTCAAGCTCACCCAGAAGTTCTCGACCTTCCCCGACACCCTCGGCTACAACGCCTTCGCCCCGCTGCCCCGCGCGTTCTTCGACGACCACGACGCCTGGGTGAAGAAGCCGGTCGGCAACGGCCCGTACCTGGTCGACGCGTACACGCGCGGCTCGCAGATGTCCCTGCGCACCTGGGACGACTACCCCGGCGACGACAAGGCCCAGAACGGCGGAGTCGACCTCAAGGTCTACACCGACAACAACACCGCCTACACCGACCTGCTGGCCGGCAACCTCGACCTGGTCGACGACGTCCCCGCCGCCCAGCTGAAGAACGTGCGGAACGACCTCGGCGACCGCTACCTCAACACCCCCGCCGGCATCATCCAGACCCTCGCCTTCCCCTTCTACGACGAGGACTGGAACAAGCCCGGCATGGAGAAGGTCCGCACGGGCCTGTCCATGGCGATCGACCGGAAGCAGATCACCGACACGATCTTCCAGCAGACCCGCACCCCCGCCACCGACTGGACCTCGCCCGTCCTCGGCGAGGACGGCGGCTTCCAGGCGGGCCTGTGCGGGGAGGCCTGCGAGTACAAGCCCGACGAGGCGAAGAAGCTCATCGAGGAGGGCGGCGGACTGCCCGGCGGCAAGGTGACGATCACCTTCAACGCGGACACCGGCTCCCACCGCGAATGGGTCAACGCCGTCTGCAACTCCATCAACAACGCGCTGGACGACGAGCGCGCCTGCACCGCCAACCCGGTCGGCACCTTCGCCGACTTCCGCAACGAGATCACCGACCGGAAGATGACGGGCCCGTTCCGGGCCGGCTGGCAGATGGACTACCCGCTCATCCAGAACTTCCTCCAGCCGCTCTACTACACCGACGCCTCCTCCAACGACGGCAAGTGGTCCAACCAGGAGTTCGACGACCTCGTCGACCGCGCCAACCAGGAGACCGACACCGCCAAGGCCATCGACCTGTTCCAGCAGGCCGAGGAGGTCGTCCGCGACAACATGGCCGCCATTCCGCTCTGGTACCAGAACGGCAGCGCCGGCTGGTCCGAGCGGCTCTCCGACGTCAAGCTCAACCCCTTCAGCGTCCCCGTGTACGACCAGATCAAGGTGAGCTGATCCGCCATGGGACGCTATGTCGTCCGGCGGCTGCTCCAGATGATCCCGGTGTTCATCGGGGCCACACTGCTGATCTTCCTCATGGTCAACGTGATGGGCGACCCCATCGCGGGACTGTGCGGGGAGCGCCAGTGCGACCCGGCGACCGCCGCCCGCCTTGAGCAGGAGTTCGGCCTCGACAAGCCCGTCTGGCAGCAGTACCTGACCTACATGGCGAACGTCTTCACCGGCGACTTCGGCACGGCCTTCAACGGCCAGGAGGTCACCGAGCTGATGTCGACGGCGTTCCCCGTCACCATCCGGCTCACCCTGATCGCGATCCTCTTCGAGATCGTCATCGGCGTCACCCTCGGCGTGGTCACCGGACTGCGCCGGGGCCGCCCCGTCGACACCGGCGTCCTGCTGCTCACCCTCGTCGTCATCTCCGTGCCCACCTTCGTCACCGGCCTGCTGCTCCAGCTGCTGCTCGGCGTGAAGTGGGGATGGATCCGCCCCTCGGTCTCCTCCGAGGCGCCCTTCGACGAACTGATCCTGCCCGGACTCGTCCTGGCCTCCGTCTCCCTCGCCTACGTCACCCGGCTGACCCGCACCTCCATCGCCGAGAACCGCCGCTCCGACTACGTCCGCACCGCCATCGCCAAGGGCCTGCCCCGGCACCGGGTGGTCGTGCGGCACCTGCTGCGCAACTCCCTGATTGCCGTGATCACCTTCATCGGGGCCGACATCGGCTTCCTCATGGGCGGCGCCATCGTCACCGAGCGGATCTTCAACATCCACGGCGTCGGCTACCAGCTCTACCAGGGCATCCTCCGGCAGAACACGCAGACCGTCGTCGGCTTCGTCACCGTGCTGGTGCTGGTGTTCCTGGTCGCCAACCTGATCGTCGACCTCCTGTACGCCGTACTCGACCCGAGGATCCGCTATGCCTGACGGCCGTCACGAACCCGAACAGGCCATCGCGGGCACCGGGATGGGCGGCACCATGGACCTGGGCGTCGACGAGGCGGAGACCCTGGAGAAGCGGCCGGAGGGCCCGGACGGTTCCGGACCGGGGGACCGGGCGCGCTCGCTGTGGTCCGACGCCTGGCGCGACCTGCGCCGCAACCCCGTCTTCATCGTCTCCGCCCTGGTCATCCTCTTCCTGGTCCTCATCTCCCTGTGGCCCTCGGCGATCACCTCCGGCAGCCCCCTCACGTGCGACCTGTCCAAGGCCCAGCAGGGCTCACAGTCGGGCCACCCCTTCGGCTTCGACGGCCAGGGCTGCGACGTCTACACCCGCACTGTCTACGGTGCCCGTACGTCCGTGGCGGTCGGCGTCCTCGCCACCCTCGGGGTCGCCGTCCTCGGCAGCGTCCTCGGCGCCCTCGCCGGGTTCTTCGGAGGCGTCTGGGACTCGGTCCTGTCCCGGGTCACCGACGTCTTCTTCGCCATCCCGGTCGTCCTCGGCGGGCTGGTGCTGCTGTCCGTCATCACCAGCAACACCGTCTGGCCGGTCATCGGGTTCATCGTGCTGCTCGGCTGGCCGCAGCTCTCCCGCATCGCCCGCGGTTCCGTCATCACCGCCAAACAGAACGACTACGTGCAGGCCGCGCGGGCGCTCGGCGCCTCCAACTCCCGCCTGGTGCTGCGGCACATCGCGCCCAACGCCATCGCCCCGGTCATCGTCGTCGCGACCATCGCGCTCGGCACCTACATCGCGCTGGAGGCCACCCTGTCCTACCTCGGCGTCGGACTGAAGCCGCCCAGCGTCTCCTGGGGCATCGACATCTCCGCCGCCTCCCCGTACATCCGCAATGCCCCGCACGCGCTGCTGTGGCCCTCCGGGGCCCTCGCGCTCACCGTCCTGGCGTTCATCATGCTCGGCGACGCGGTGCGCGACGCCCTCGACCCGAAGCTGAGGTGAGCCACCGTGCTGCTCGAAGTGCGCGACCTGCACGTGGAGTTCCACACCCGGGACGGGGTCGCGAAGGCCGTCAACGGGGTCAGCTACGGCGTGGACGCGGGCGAGACCCTGGCCGTGCTCGGGGAGTCCGGCTCCGGCAAGTCCGTGACCGCACAGGCGATCATGGGAATCCTCGACATCCCGCCCGGCCGGATCACCGGCGGTGAGGTCGTCTTCCAGGGACGCGACCTGCTGAAGCTCAGGGAGGACGAGCGCCGGCGCGTCCGGGGCGCCGACATGGCGATGATCTTCCAGGACGCGCTGTCGTCCCTCAATCCCGTGCTCACCGTCGGCGACCAGCTCGGCGAGATGTTCACCGTGCACCGGGGCATGTCCCGCAAGGACGCACGGGCCAGGGCGATCGAGCTGATGGACCGGGTGCGCATCCCCGCCGCCCGGGAACGGGTCAGGCAGTACCCGCACCAGTTCTCCGGCGGTATGCGCCAGCGCATCATGATCGCGATGGCGCTGGCCCTGGAACCCGCCCTGATCATCGCCGACGAACCGACCACCGCCCTCGACGTCACCGTCCAGGCCCAGGTCATGGAACTGCTCGCGGAACTCCAGCGCGAGTACCGCATGGGCCTCATCCTCATCACCCACGACCTGGGCGTGGTCGCCGACGTCGCCGACCGCATCGCCGTGATGTACGCCGGCCGGATCGTCGAGTCGGCACCGGTCCACGACATCTACAAGGCCCCGGCACACCCGTACACCCGGGGCCTGCTGGACTCCATCCCGCGCCTGGACCAGAAGGGCCAGGAGCTCTACGCCATCAAGGGCCTGCCGCCCAACCTCATGAACATCCCACCGGGCTGCGCCTTCCATCCCCGCTGCCCCCTGGCCCGGGACGTCTGCCGCACCGACGAGCCCCCGCTGTACGAGGTCTCGCCGACGCGGGGGAGCGCCTGCCACTTCTGGAGGGAGTGCCTGGATGACTGAGCCGATCCTGGAGGTCAGCGACCTGGTCAAGCACTACCCGCTGACGCGCGGTGTCGTCTTCCGCAAGCAGGTCGGCGCCGTGCGCGCGGTCGACGGCGTGGACCTCCACCTCGGCCGGGGCGAAACCCTGGGAATCGTCGGCGAGTCCGGCTGCGGGAAGTCGACGGTCGCGAAGATGCTGGTCAACCTGGAGCGGCCGACGGCCGGTTCGATCCGCTACAAGGGCGAGGACATCACCCGCCTGTCGGGCAAGGCACTCAAGGCCGTACGCCGCAACATCCAGATGGTGTTCCAGGACCCGTACACCTCCCTCAACCCCCGTATGACGGTGGGCGACATCATCGGGGAGCCGTACGACATCCATCCCGAGGTGGCGCCCAAGGGCGACCGGCGCCGGAAGGTGCAGGACCTGCTGGACGTCGTCGGCCTCAACCCGGAGTACATCAACCGCTATCCGCACCAGTTCTCCGGCGGCCAGCGCCAGCGCATCGGCATCGCGCGGGGACTGGCGCTGCGCCCGGAGGTCATCGTCGCCGACGAACCGGTCTCCGCGCTGGACGTCTCGGTGCAGGCGCAGGTCATCAACCTGATGGACCGGCTGCAGAGCGAGTTCGACCTCGCCTACCTCTTCATCGCGCACGACCTGTCGATCGTCCGGCACATCTCGGACCGGATCGGAGTGATGTACCTGGGCCGCATCGTGGAGACCGGCAGGGACACCGAGATCTACGACCACCCCACGCACCCCTACACCCAGGCGCTGCTCTCCGCCGTCCCCGTGCCGGACCCGGAGGCCCGGGAACACCGGGAGCGGATCATCCTCAGCGGCGACGTCCCGTCCCCGACGAACATCCCCTCCGGCTGCCGTTTCCGCACCCGCTGCTGGAAGGCGCAGGAGCGCTGTGCGCTGGAGGTGCCGGCACTCGCGGTGCCTGCCTGGTTCAAGGCGGCCGGGGGCCCGGCCGCCCACGACTCGGCCTGCCACTTCGCGGAGGAGAAGCAGGTGGTGCCGCCGGAGGAGCGCCCCGGCGGCCACGTCTGAGTGCGTCTGTTGAACCGCCGGCGTCCTGGCCGCGTTGTGCCGACGCACATGTGTCCCCCCATGCACGAGCCACGAGGCGTGCGGACACCGTTCCTTCTGTGAGGAGAACAACCATGACAAGGCTTCGTCTCGGCGCCGCGGCGGCACTCGGCGCGACGACCGCCGTCGCAGCGGTGATGCTGGGCAGCGTGCCGGCCTCGGCGGCGAGCACGTCCCTGGCGGACCCGCCGGTGAACCCCGGGCACTTCGGGCTCCTGCAGCCCTCTCCCGGTCTCGACCTCGGCGGTTTCGCCGGCACGAGTGACGTCTTTGACCCTTCGGAGACCAGGCAGGTGGAAGTGCTCTCGCGCTGAACGCGCCCTCCACCGGCCGTCGCCGGATGAGCAGGGCAGCGGGCCGGGGTGACATGGCGCACCCCGGCCCGTTCACGGCACCCGCACGGCCGTACGGTGCTCAGCGTTCCGTGTCCGTATATCGGTACCGCTTCCGTGAAGTTGCCTCTGTGTTAACGCGGTTCGTCCCTGTTTGCCAGGCCCAGCGAGCGCCTGAGGAAGTCGAGCTGGATGCGGAGCAGGTTCTCGGCGACCTCCTCCTGCGGGGTCATGTGCGTGACCCCGGACAGCGGAAGGACCTCGTGCGGGCGGCCGGCCGCGAGCAGGGCGGAGGACAGCCGCAGGGAGTGCGCGACGACGACGTTGTCGTCCGCCAGCCCGTGGATGACCATCATCGGGCGGTGCGGTTCGGCGGCGTCGACCAGGCCCGTGTCGTCGATCACCGAGTTGCGGCGGTAGACGTCGGGCTGCTCGTCCGGGTGGCCGACGTAGCGTTCCTGGTAGTGGGTGTCGTAGAGGCGGAGATCGGTGACCGGGGCGCCCACCACCGCGGCGTGGAAGACATCGGGGCGGCGCAGCGCCGCGAGGGCCGCCAGGTAGCCGCCGAAGGACCAGCCGCGGATGGCGACCCGGCCCAGGTCGAGCGGGAAGTCGTCGGCGAGCGCCTGGAGGGCGTCGACCTGGTCCTGGACGACGATGGCCGCGATGTCGTCCTTGACGGCCTTCTCCCAGGCGGGGGAGCGTCCAGGCGTCCCACGCCCGTCCGCGACGATCACCGCGAAGCCCTGGTCGGCGAACCACTGCGAGGTCAGATGCGGGTTGTGGGCGGCGACCACCCGCTGACCGTGCGGACCACCATAGGGGTCCATGAGGACCGGCAGAAGGGTGTCACCGGCGTAGTCCCGAGGCATAAGCACGGCGCACGGGATGCGGCGTGCGCCCCCCTGGGTCAGGGTCACGCGGGGGGACATACCCGGGTCTTCGGCGTACGAGGGGACAGTCGCCGTCGGTTTCCCGTCACGCAGCACGCGTACCGTCGAACCTGGCCGATCCGGTGTCGCCGAGACGAGTACGGTCACCCCTCCGGCGCGTACCGCGGAGTGCACGCCGGGCTCCTGTGAGACGCGCTCCGTGCCGAGTTCGTTCACCCGGTAGACGTGCACCTCGCCGATCTCCGGACCGGCGGCCTCCTCGCCCGCCGAGGCCGAGACCAGCACATCGTCGTCGGAGACGTCCAGTACCGCCCGGATGTGCAACTGCCCTCCGGTGAGTGGGCGTTCACCGACGGCGAGCCGTCGCGCACCCCCCTCGTCCGCGATCCGGACCAGCTGCCCGGAGGGGCTCCAGCAGGGCACCCCGGGGAAAAGTTCAAGCCAAGTTGGATCTTCATCGGCGTGCACCATCCGGGTCGCCCCGGAGTCCGGGTCCACGGCCAGGATCAGCTGGCCGCGCTGGTCGCGCGCCTGTACGAGCAGGAGCGGGGCACCCGCGGCTGACCAGTGCACACGTGCCAGATACGGATAGCGCGCACGGTCCCAGGAGACCTCCGTGCGCGTCCCGTCGAGGTCGATCACGAACAGTCGTACGTCGGCGTTCGGGGTGCCCGCCGCCGGGTAGCGGACGTGGTGCGGCTCACGTCCCGGGTGGGCGGGATCGGAGATCCACCACCGCTGCACCGGCGTGTCGTCCACCCGGGCCACCAGCAGCCGGTCCGACTCCGGCGCCCACCAGAAGCCCCGCGCACGCCCCATCTCCTCGGCCGCGATGAACTCCGCCAGCCCGTAGACGACGTCCTCCGACTCGGGGGTCGCGAGCGCACGGTCGTCCGCCCCCTCGGCCCCGGTCACCCGCAGCGCGCCACGGGCGACGTACGCGACGTGCCGTCCGTCCGGCGAGGGCCGGGGGTCGATCACCGGCCCCGGCGTGGGCAGTCGACGCGCCGTCCCGGCCCGTAGTTCGGCCGCGAAGAGCCGCCCTGACAAGGCGAAAGACGCCAACTCGACCGCCGCGTCGGTGGCGTAGCCGACGATGCCGGCACCGCCCTCACGGCTGCGCTCACGCCGCGCGCGTTCCTCGGCGGAGAGGTTCTCGGAGGCACCGCCCAGGAGGGCGCGCGGATCGGCCGCCACGCGCTCCTCGCCCTCCTCCGTGTCGAGGACCCAGAGGGAGTTGGCCCGGTCCGTACCGGAACCCGAGCGCAGGAACACGACACGCGAGCCGTCGGGAGCCACGCTGAACGAGCGCGGCGCGCCGAGCGTGAAGCGCAGGGTGCGGGCGTGCCGTCGGGGGAAGGAGTCAGCCTCGGTCGTCATGCCATGACCATATTGGCCATGCGCCCCCTTGTGCGGCCGTGCGCCGACCGATGCGCACGTACGGATAGTTATGATCGTTAGCGCATAGTGGGTATGAACCTGCTGGCTGCTGTGTGGATGTATCTGCCCCCATATTCCTACCCCCGCGCCCTGGGATCCTTGGAGGTGAACCGCCGTGGCACTCTCGATTTCGGCGGTGGTGCTGCTGGCGATCATCGTCTTCCTGCTGATCAAGAAGTCGGGACTGAAGGCAGGGCACGCCGTGGTGTGCATGCTGCTCGGCTTCTACCTGGCCTCGTCGACGATGGCGCCCACGATCAGCGAGCTCACGACGAACATCGCGGGGATGATCGGCAGCATCAACTTCTGAGCACCGTCTTCCGGCTGGGGCCCGTGGCCCGTCCCGGGGCCCGGCCGGAGTCCACGTCCTGTAAGTCCTCCCCTCCCGTTCCCCGCATCGGCCTCGTAGGCTCCGGACCGGTGGCGGCGGGCGGGATGAACGCGTGTCCGCTCCGTCTCGCTCTCCGCCGCGCGGTCTGACGCCGGGACAGCGGCGGCTCGGAGGGCGGGCCGTGACGGAAGGTGGGGCCGTGGGGGAGTGGCGCGTCGGTGACGTGGTCGACGGGCGGTACGAGATCACGCGGGTGCACGGGCAGGGGGCCATGGGGCTCGTCCACCGGGTGCGGCACCTGGGGTGGAACATCGATCTCGCCGTGAAGAGCCCGCGACCGGACGTGTACCGGGACGCGGCCAGGCGGGCGCGGTTCGTCACCGAGGCCGAGGAGTGGGTCGCGCTGGGCCTGCATCCGAACGTCTGCGCCTGCTATTACGTCCGCACGCTGGACGGGGTGCCGCGGGTGTTCGCCGAGTACGTGTCCGGCGGCAGCCTGCGGGACCGGATCGCCGACCGTTCCCTGTACGAGGGAGCACCGCGCGAGACGTCGGCCCGTGTCCTCGATCTGGCCGTGCAGTGCGCGCGGGGCCTGGAGCACGCGCACCGCAAGGGTCTGGTGCACCAGGACGTCAAACCGGCGAACATCCTTGTCGGAGACGGCGTCGCGAAGGTGACGGACTTCGGCCTGGCGCGATCGCAGCGCGGAAGGCGGCCGGCCGCCGGTCGGGACGCCGACCGGGGGGTGCCCGCGGAGTGGGAGGCGGGGGAGAGCGGGGGAGAACGGCCGACGGGGGAGGCCGGGACCGGCAGGGTGCCTCCCGCGAGCCTGCTCGTCACCCGGCTCGGCATGACACCGGCCTACGCGTCCCCCGAACAGGCCCTGGGGAACCGGGTCGGGCCGGGCAGCGACCTCTACAGCTTCGCCGTGTCCGTCCTGGAGATGTTCGCCGGCGGCGTCACGTGGTTCGCGGGTCCGGTCGCCGGGGAGACACTGGCGGGCCTGCGGGTGTCGGGCGGATACGCGGTGCCCGTGCCCGAGGACGTCGCGGCGCTGCTCGCCCGGTGCCTGTCGGTGGATCCGGCCGCCCGCCCCGGTTCGATGTCCGAGGTCGCCGACGGGCTGGTGGCGTCGTACGAGCGGCTGACCGGACACCCCTACCCCCGCCCCGCGCCGGTCCCGGCGGAGCTGCGCGCCGATGAACTGAGCAACCGGGCGCTGTCGTTGCTGGACCTCGGACGTCCGGACGAGGCGGAGGAGGCGTTCGCACGGGCGACGGCCGCCGACCCGCACCACCCGGCCGCCCACTACAACGCCGGTCTGCTGAGCTGGCGGCGGGGCGAGATCACGGACGAGCACCTGGTCGCCACCATGGAGGCCGCCTGGACCGCCGCCGCCGCCGCCGCCGACGACGACGACGACGGCGGCGTCGCCGCGGACGCTCCCGACGCGGTGCCCGCCCTCGCCGTGGCAGGCCGTCTGCTGGCCCAGGTCAACCTGGAACGCGGCCATCTGCCCGCCGCCCGCGCGCTGCTGGAGCAGCGGCCCGACGACCCGGACACGGCCGACGCGCTCCGGGCGATCGAGTCGGGGCGCGTGGTGGACGCGCGCTGTGTCGAGGCGACACCGGTGTCCTGGCAGTCGTACCCGCGGGAACGGATGACCGACCGGGACCGCCTCGCGAAGGAGATCCTGATCCGGTTCTGCCCCAGGGCGGGGACCGTGCTGACCGGGAGCTGGGACGGCACCGTGCGGCTGTGGTCCGTACGGGACGGTGCGTGCCTGCGCGTCATCCGGGCCCATGACAAACCGGTCAGGTCCGTGGACGTGAGCCCCGGCGGGCGGATCGCCGTGTCCGTCGGCGTGGACCGCGACGTCCGGTTCTGGGACCTGAACGACGGACGGTGCCTGTACGAGGCCGATTTCCCCCCGCCCGCGGAGGGCGGGTTCACGGTGGCGCCGGTGCGGCCGACCCCGGACGCGCAGGCGGTCCTGTTCGGGACGAACCAGGGCACGGTCATCGGGGTCAACCTCGGCGGTGGCACGCTGCGGTCCGTCAACCGGTCGGGCAGGACTGGCGAACCGGTGCACGCGCTCGAGGTCGCCCCGGACGGCCGTTGGGCACTGGCCGGCGGCACCGGCGGCACACTGCAGCTCGTCTCGATGACCGACGCCTCCGTACGCCTCCTGCACGGTGGCGACCCCTCGTTCGTGTGGTCGGTGTGCTTCGGCGCGGACGGCCGCCACGCGCTGAGCGGGCACGGCACCGGCACGATCCACCTGTGGGACGTCGACTCGGGCCGGCTGCTGCGGACCCTCCGCGGGCCCCGGCACGCCGTCATGTCCTTGGCGATGAGCGCGGACGGCCGCTTCGCGCTGTCCGGCGGGGACGACCACAGAATGCGTTACTGGGACCTGGACTCGGGCCGGTGCCTGCGCACGTTCACGGGACACCGCGGTCCGGTGACCGCCGTGACGTTCTCCTCCGACGCCCGGTACGGGATGTCCGCCGCGCAGGACAACACGCTGCGGCGGTGGGCACTGCCCGGCGGGTACACCGCCCCGCCGCACCTCAGCCGCCCCCGCCCTCCGGTCGAACTGTCCGGCCGGGGTGAGCGGGTCGACGCTCTCGTCATGGAGGCGGAACGGGCCTTGGCCGGCGGTGACACGGCGCGCGCACTCGACCGGCTCACCCTCGCCCGTTCCGTCCCCGGCCACGAACGTGCCCCGCGTCTCCTCGCCCACTGGCGGCGGCTGGAGGACCGCACCGTGCGCGTGGGCCTGCGCACGGGCTGGCCGGCCCACGAACTCACCGGCCACACCGGGTACGTCACACGGATCGACGTCTCCGCGGACGGCCGGCTCGCCGCGTCGGCGAGCAGCGACCGCACCGTCAGGCTGTGGGACATCACCGGCGGGCGGTGCGTGGGCGTGCTGACGGGCCATACGCACCTGGTGGAGGAGGTCGCCCTCAGCCCCGACGGGAGCCGCCTGCTGTCGCTCGGACGGGACCGGACCGCCCGTCTGTGGGACGTGACCACCGGGACGTGCGTGCGCGTGCTGGACGAGGAGGCCTACGGTTCGTCGGTCCGGCTGCTCCCCGACGGCCGCCACGCGCTCATCGGCGGCACGGGCCGGAAGCTGCGGCTGTGGGACGTCGGGAACGACCGGCAGGTGCGCGCGTTCGACGGCCTGGAACTCTCCGTCAACGCCGTGTGGACCGCCGACGACGGCAGGCTCGCCGTCACCGGGGGCGACGACAGGGCCGTCCGCCTGTGGGACCTCGACAGCGGCCGGTGCCTGCGCGTCATGACCGGCCACACCCGCGCCGTGATGTCGGTGTGGCTCAGCGCGGACGGCCGTTACGCCCTCTCGGGCGGCGACCACCGGGAACGCGCCCGGCGCCTCTGGGACACGACGACCGGCGAGTGCCTGCGGACCTTCGACGGCTACTCCTCCTCCGGCGCACGCCTCACGGCGGACGGCCGCTTCGCGGTGTGCGACGGTTCGGGGAACATCGAGGTGTGGAACGCCGGCACGGGGCGCTGCTCCCCCCTGCGCGACGCGAAGGGGGACGGTCTGCTGGCAGCCGTGCCGACCCCCGACGGCCGTCACGTCGTCTGCGGCGACTCGGCCGGGACCGTGCGGGTGTGGGAGATCGACTGGGAGCTGGCCGCCGACGCCGGCCGGAGCGGGCACAGCGGGTGATCGTCCCGACTCGTGCCCCTCGGCCCCTCGCGTGTTACCCGTCGGTAAGGAATGATGGCGGAGCCATCATCCACGTGCGCAGGGCGGAGCCGACGGTGACGACGTTCGAGGAACAGAGCGAGGGACACAGCGAGGCGCGGGCGAGGGTGCACGTCTTCCGGGACGACGCCCTCGGCGACCACGACGCGGTGGGCCTCGCCCGGGCGATCCGCCGGGGCGAGGTGAGTGCCGCCGAGGCCGCCCGCGACGCGTCGGCCCGCGTCCGGGCCGTCGAGCCCCGGCTGAACGCCGTCCAGGTCCTCCTCGACCTCCCGGCGCACGGCTCGGCGTCCGGCGGGCCCCTGGCCGGTGTGCCGACCTTCGTCAAGGACAACACCGATTACCTGGGCCTGCCGACCGGACACGGCAGCCTCGCCTTCGCCCCGAGGGCCGCTCGCCGGCACGCCCCGTTCACCCGCCAGTTCCTGAGCACCGGCGTCACGGTCCTCGGCAAGACCCGGCTCCCCGAGTTCGGCTTCAGCCCCACCACGGAGTACGAGGGCGCCGAGCCGGTCCGCAACCCGTGGCACACGGACCACTCGGCGGGCGGCTCGTCCGGCGGCAGCGCGGCCCTGGTCGCCGCCGGAGCGGTACCGATCGCGCACGCCAACGACGGCGGCGGCTCGATCCGCATCCCCGCCGCCTGCTGCGGCCTGGTCGGCCTCAAGCCCACCCGCGGCCGGATGGTGGCGAACGCGCAGGGCCGCCAGCTCCCCATCGACCTCGTCACCGACGGCGTGGTGACCCGCTCGGTACGCGACAGCGCGGCGTTCCTCGCGGCGGCGGAACAACACTGGTGGAACCCCAAGCTGCCGCCCGTCGGCCTGGTCGAGGGCCCCTCGGACCGCCGCCTGCGCATCGGCCTCCTGGTGGACTCCCCGAACGGCGTCCGCTCCGACGACGACACCCGCGCGGCGGTGACGGAGACGGCCCGGCGCCTGGAACACCTCGGCCACACCGTGGAACCGGTGGAACTTTCCATCGACCCGCACTTCACCGACGACTTCCTCACCTACTGGGGCATGCTGTCGTTCCTGATCGGCGTCACCGGCAGGACACTCGGCACGGACTTCGACCGGAGCCGCATGGACGGCCTGAGCAGGGGCCTGCGTGAGTCGTACGTGAAGGACTGGCGGACCACGCCGGGCGTACTGCGCCGGCTGAAGCGCACGCGGCTGGCCTACGCGGCGGCGTTCCGCGGCCTCGACCTGATCCTCTCCCCGGTCCTCGCCCACACCACCCCACCGCTCGGTCACCTCAGCCCGACCGTCCCGTACGCCACGCTGATCGAACGGCTCGTGAACTACGTCGCGTTCACCCCGGTCAACAACGTCGTCGGCACCCCGTCCCTCTCCGTCCCGGCCACCCGCACCACCCCGGACGGCCTCCCCATCGGCGTGATGTTCTCCGGCCGGCCGGGCGCGGAACGCAAACTGCTGGAGCTGGCCTTCGAACTGGAGGCGGACCAGCCGTTCCGGACGCTCCAGGGCGTCTGACGGAGTCCGAGCGAATACCAAACGTCCCTTCACGGAAGCGATGAAGACCGACCTCGCGGCCTAGAACGGCTTTTCGACTATCTCCTCCACCTCGACCTGTGGCGAGGGCATGTGGTCGGGCCAGGGCGTGAAGACGGTGCCGGAGGCTGTCTTCTCCGGTTCCACCTTGCGTGTGACCCACTTCATATCGGTGTAGCCGTCGCCCGTGAAGCTGAACTCGATCTTGTATTCGGTCGAGGCGGGCCCCGGGTTTCGGATCGTGTAGTCGGCGGCTGCCGCGAACTCGTCTCCGCGCCAATGGGTTTCGGAATGGGTCACCTCAACCTCCGGGGACGCGTCGGGCGGCGGTGCGGCCTCCGTGCAGCCGGTGAGGAGGATGAGAGGAAGCGCCGCGGTGGCCGCTGCGGTTCGTGGTCGCATGGCGCGGCAGGCTGGAAGCAGATGTCGGTATGCACAACAAGAAGTGGTAACCGGCGGCAGTAAATGGCCAGTTGCCCTGTCATGAGTCGATGTCCGGTGATTGTTCTCGGCCACACTCGAAACGTTCTCCAGGTCGCCCTTCGCCTTTCGGTTCGCCGCGAGCACGCAGGTCGCCGCACGTGCGCGCGAACTCCGGGCGGGCATGCCGCCGGCCGCAGGGCCGATTACCACGTCCTGCGTGACGTCCTACGGACTGCGGGCTGACCGACCGCATTGGCGCACCTACGCGGTCCGTAAGGACTTCGTCCAGGGCCCAGGGCGTCTCCATTGGGGAGTGGGCGATCTCTACGTGGGGTCTCCCGCTCCGCCAGGGCGACGGCGTGGACGAGGCCGAGTCCTCAGGGGGTGATCCGGCGGCCAAGGACAGCCCCGAGATGCTGCACCAGTTACGGGTGTACGAACTTCCGCTGCACCGTGTCGAGGCGGTACAGCGAGGCGACGCCACACTCTCCGAAGCCGTCGTGGAGCATCTGCGCGAGAAGGGCTCTCCGGGCAGGCGCTCCAGTACCCGTGGCAGATCGGTGAAGTCCTCAAACTCGTGACGGACAAGAAGCTCTGGTACGAGACGGAGGGCTGCGTCAACCAACATTTCTTCCAATGGATCGAACGGATCGCCCTGGCCGTCGCCCATGTGCTCGACGACGAGGGGTGATGGTCCGGTGTGCGGGGAGTGGCAGTCGGGGACCTCATAAGGTGAGGCCATGACGGAACTGCGCTCCCGGCGCCTGATGCTGGTGCACGCCCACCCGGACGACGAGTCGATCAACAACGGCGCGACCATGGCCCGGTACGCCGCCGAGGGCGCCCAGGTGACGCTGGTCACCTGCACGCTCGGTGAGCGGGGTGAGGTCATTCCGCCCGGGCTGCGGCATCTGAGCGGGGCCGCACTCGGCGGGCACCGGCTCGGGGAGCTGAAGGAAGCGATGCGGGCGCTCGGGGTCACGGACTTCCGGCTGCTCGGCGGGGCCGGGCGGTACTGCGACTCCGGGATGATGGGGCTGCCCGACAATGACGACCCCGGCTGCTTCTGGCAGGCCGATGTGGATCAGGCGGCGGGGCTGCTCGCCGAGGTGATCCTGGAGGTGCGGCCGCAGGTCCTCGTCACGTACGACGAGAACGGGGGGTACGGACACCCCGACCACATCCAGACCCACCGCGTCGCCATGCGCGCCGTCGAGCTCGCCGCCGCGGCGGGGTGGGACATCCCCAGGGTGTACTGGAACCGGGTGCCCCGGTCCGTGGTCGAGGAGTTGTTCGCGAAGCTGAACGGCGAGCTGGACGGGCTGCCCTTCGACAAGGCGGGCGCCGTGGAGGACGTACCGGGGGTGGTCGACGACGAGCGGATCACCGCCGCGGTCGACGGCACCGCGTACGCCTCCGCCAAGGCCGCCGCCATGCGCGCGCACGCCACCCAGATCACCGTCACCGAGCCGTACTTCGTGCTGTCGAACGACCTCGCTCAGCCGTTGTTCACCACCGAGTACTACGAGTTGGTACGCGGGGAACATCCCGAAAGCCGGGAAAGCGACCTGTTCGCCGGAGTGGGGGAGGCGTCGTGAGCGGGGAAAGGGCGCCCGTGATGGCGCAGCCGCTGCGGGTACCCTCCGCCGGGCGGGCCGGTGCCTACCTGGGGCTGTTGCTGCTCGGTGCCCTGGTCGGGGTGGCCGGGGCGCTCGTTCAGCCCGCGTGGTTTCCGGGCGGGCTGCTGCTGGCGCTCGCCGGTGAGGCCGGACTGGTGCTGGGGGCGGCGCGGGTGATGCGCGGTAGGGCCGGTGGAGTGGCGGTCGCCGCCGGGTGGATGACCGTCGTCGTCCTCCTCACGGCCAGCCGTCCGGAAGGCGACTTCCTGTTCGCCGCAGGAGCGGGATCGTATCTCTTCCTCCTCGGCGGTATCGCCGTCGCTGTGATCTGCGCCACCCTTGGGGCCGGGCGGCAACCGGACGGCGGCCCCGCCCGACTTGGCAAATGACGTACCACTTCGCCGTGTCTGGGGGGTGCGGGTCCGGTGTGGGTTTCGCCGACGGTACTGGGATACCGGCCGGATGTGGCCAGTAAGGTGGTGCGCGCCGCCGAGCCTCCCTCGAACCCTCGGCTTCGCCCGAGCAGGGGGGACCCCCACCGTGAGGTCGTGACGGGCGGCGGAGCCAACCGGGAGAACCTGCCTTGAGTCGTGAAACTGACACTCCGTCCTCCGGGCCCAACGGGCACGGCGGAGCCGCCTACCCGTCGGGCACCCCGCCCTACGGGATTCCGGCGATTCCGGACGAGGCCGCGGACGCGGGCCGTTCGGCCGCGCGGCCGGAGGAACGCAAGACCGAGACCACGCTGACGACCCGGATCCGGATCAACATCCCCGGATCGCGGCCCATTCCGCCGGTCGTCGTACGCAAGACCGTCAAGGACGCGGACGGCAAGGGCACCACCGACGCCGAGGCGCCGGCTCCCTCGCCCTCTCCCCCTCCGGCATCGCCCGCGGTCGAGCCTCCCGCCCAGCCGGCCCTGCCCATGCGGTCGCCCCAGGCCTCCCAGGCTCCGCAGGCCGCCCCGCCGGCGGCCGGGGAGAAGCCGGCCAGTGACTGGTTCGCGCCGCGCAAGTCCGGCACGGGCAAGGGCACTCAGGGGGGAAGTCCTGCCAACGGGGCCGCCGAGCCGAGTGGTTCGGGACCGGCGGCCGGCGGGGTGCCGGCGGGTCCCGCCGCGCCCGGTGGGCCGCGGCCGGGCGCCGGGCGTCCGGGTGGCGTGGTCGGGGCCATGGGCGCGCCGGGCGGCTCCCGCCCCGGCGGCACGAAGGCGTCCGGCGCCACCGGCCCCACCGGCGCCACCGGCCCCACCGGCCCCACCGGCACGACCGGTGCGACCGGCCCCACCGGCACGACCGGTGCGACCGGCGGGCCCGTCGCCCCCGGGCACGGCGGCGGCACCGGCTCCTTCGACGTGACCGAGGCGCTGGCGGGCGCTCCGCGGGGCGGCGGCACGCGTCCGGGCCCTCACCCCGGTGGCGATTCGCGCCGTGACGACCTGCCGTTCTTCACGGAGGACGGCCCCGGTACTCCCCCCGGGCAGCGCGGTCCCGGTGCTCCCGGTGCTCCCGGTGCTCCCGGTGGTCCGGGCGGCCGGCCCGGGTTCGACGGCCAGGGGCTGCCGGGAGGCCCGCAGGGCCCCGCCGGTCCGACCGGCGGCCCGGTCACCGGTCACGGTCCCCTGGCCCCACCGCCCGCCGGTGTCGCCGGTGGCCCCGGCCCCGCCGACGCGCGGCAGGACCGTTCCGGCGCCCCCGTCGGTCCCGTCGGTCCCGTCGGTCCCGGCACCCCTGGAGCCGGCCTCAGCGACGACACCGCGATCCTCACCCCCCAGCAGCCCGCCGAACCGGGCACCCCGGGCTACGGCCCCCGCCACGACAACGTCTCCGGGCACACCGTCACCAGCGGCATCCCGGTCATCCCCCCGAGCGCGTCCTTCGACGCGCCCGGCCCGGCCGCGAACGGCACCCGTCCGCACACGCCCCCCAAGCTCCCCGAGCCGGTCTCCCCGCCTCCGGCGAGTTCCGCGAAGGCGCCGAAGAAGAAGGGGCGCAACAAGCTCGTCCTGCTCGGCACCGGTGTGGTCCTCGTCCTCGGTGTCGCCTACGGTGCCGGTCTGCTGATGAACAGCTCCGACGTGCCCAAGGGCACCACCGTGCTCGGCGTCGACATCGGCGGCGGCACCCGCGACGACGCCGTGAAGAAGCTGGACGGGGCCATAGAGGACCGGCTGAACAAGCCGCTGAAGCTGTCGGTCGACGGCAGGACCGTCGAGCTCCAGCCGGACAACGCGGGTCTGCAGTTCGACACCGACGCCACCGTCGGCGCGGCCGCCACCAGCGACTACAACCCGGTCAACGTGATCGGCTCCCTCTTCGGCCAGCAGCGCGTCGTCGACCCGGTCATGCCCGTGGACGAGGAGAAGCTCCAGGCCGCCCTGGAGAACGCCGCCGGGGGTTCCGGCTCGGTGACCGAGGGCTCGGTCACGTTCGAGTCCGGCAAGGCCGTCCCGGTGTATCCCAAGGCGGGTCAGGGCATAGACGTCGCCAAGGCGTCCGGCGTGGTGGCGGAGGCGTACCGCACCCAGGTGGAGACCGGCTCCGCCGCCGCGGTGAACGTTCCGACCGCGCCCCAGCAGCCCAAGGTCTCCAAGGCCGAGGTCGACCGGATCATGAAGGAGTTCGCCGGGCCGGCGATGTCGGGCATTGTGACCGTACAGACGGACCCGGCGCGCTCCATCCAGATGAGCCCCGAGAAGTCGCTGTGGAAATTCCTCAGGGTGACGGCTGTGAACGGCAAACTGGTCGACAAACCCGACCTGAAGGCCCTGGAGAAGCTCTACGGCCAGACGTTCGACGGCGTGCTCATCACCCGCGGCAACGGCAAGAAGACGGCCGTCACCCCGCAGGACGTCTACGGCGCCCTCCGCCAGGCCCTGATGAGCAAGACCGACCGCGTCGCCGTCATCGAGACCGATCCCAGCTGACACGGCCTCCACACGCATACGGGAGCGGGGGGGGGGGGGGGGGGGGGGGGGGGGGGGGGGGGGGGGGGGGGGGGGGGGGGGGGGGGGGGGGGGGGGGGGGGGGGGGGGGGGGG
>NZ_JBVIIM010000036.1:0-77886 GCF_055569765.1 Streptomyces sp. NPDC031365
CAACGTCCCTGATGGGGTCGTTTCCGCGCGGTCCCGGGCCCGCCTCCAGGCCAGGTGCCGCGTATTCGCATCCGATGCAATTGGCGTCGGTAGGAACAACGGAGCAGCTGTTAGCGCTAAGGGCTTGATCTTGGTCGCTTAGCACAGAGGTCCTGGGGTAGCGGAGACCGACCTTCCCTTGTCCTGCTTGACGAATTTGGAGCAGTCGCACTTGGTGCAGGAGCTGAGCCTGTGACCACTTCGTCAGTCGTGCAGGAGCACGAGCAGGGCATCGCTGCGGGCCTGGTGTCCGCTCGCAGCGGCTACCGGGGAATGGAGGAGGACGTCCGCCGGGAACTGCGCGAGGACTCCCCGTGCGGGTTCTCCAACAAGACGGGTCAGTCGGCCGGGCCGCGGGTCGGCCTCTCGACCAACTCGCCGAGGACCTGCTCCAGCTCACGGGCGAGCGCAGCTGCGCGCTTCGTCTTTCCCTCGATCTCAAGGTCCCCGTACGCCCAGGGCCAGGGATGCACGGCGAACAGTGCGAGCTCGAACGTGCTGCTCAGAGCGTGCAGCCCTGCGGCCAGCTCGTCGTGCTGGACGGGGTTGCCGCCGACCGTCAACCAACTTGCCGCAGCGTCCAGTTTCTTGTTCGCGTCGGTGAGGGCGCCGATGATGTCTGGCTCGCGCATCCAGGAGTCCGACCTGGGCTCTCCAGCATTGCGGGCAGTGTCGTGTGTCACGCCGCGAGCCTATCGGTGGGCGAGCTGAGGGCGGGGCATGGCGGGATGCTACCGAGATAAGGAAACGGCTTCTTACCCGGCACCTGCGGCTCGGTCACGTGAAGCCCTCCATAAGCCGATGGTCTCGTTGGGCCGCCAGCACGGCAGCCAGGGCTTCCGGCCCGATCCGGCTCAGCGCCCAGAGGCTGCTGATGTGGCGGGTTCACCGCCAGAGTGGGTCGCCCGTGTCCACAGGGGTGTGGAAGGACAGCACCTGGATGCCGTGGCCATCGAACGCCTGAGTGTCGAGGTAGCGCCAGCCGCCCGTGCCGCAGAGGTAGTGGGTGCTGCCGGTGGCCGCGGCGAGGTCGGCGAGTCTCTCTGACCGGCTCACCCGGGTCGGAATCGCGCTGCTGCGCAGTACCTCGCCGCTCCAGCCCAACGCGGTGAGCAGGGCGACCGTCGACGCCTTGGCAACGTCGGATACACGGTCGGTGTCCTCGAACTGATCGAGAACCGCGTCCAGGACGTCGCGCACCGCGGGCCAGTAGCGGCTGCAGCCGTAGTACTGGCGTGTCAACAGGCTGACGGTGCGACGGGATCGGCCGGGTTCGGCGAGCCGTGCCTGGTCGATCGATGTCGGGCGCCCGTGAGGAAGGCGGGTCGGGAGCGTGAGCCACTGCTGCCGAGCGGGCTCGTCCAGGGCCGCCAGACGAGCCCGGTGCTGGTAGTCGCGCCGGGCGAACTGGACGTCGTCGAGGACGATCCACCGGTCGGCGGCGTACAGCTTGGCCAGCGTGGAAAGTCGCGGGAACAGGTTCGGTTGGTGGATCGCGCACAGCCCGTCCGACGCATCGGCGCTGGGCGGCTCAGGTGCTGATGAGGCGGCTGTCGAAGCCGGCGCCCAGGAGGCGCTCGTAAGCGTCATACACATCCCCCGGTACGTCCTGCTCGACGGCGAAGCCGAGCTTCGGGTACTCGATCACCCGTTGCAGGTCGCCGACGAGCATGTCGACGACGAGCTTCTCGTCGCCGATGGACTTGATGTAGTCGTCCAACTCCAGTGGCTCGGAGGCGCAGACAACCTCCGCCTCGGGCCACAGCTTGCGGCACGTCGCGTACGAGCGGCGCTCCATGTACGGCTTGGAGATCAGCAGCAGCGACTCCACCGCGATGCCGGCCTCGGCCAGCAGCTCGCGGGAGAACGTGATGTTCTGACCAGTGTTGGCTGCCTTCGGCTCGACCAGGATCGCTTCGTCCGGTACACCCAGGCTCAGCGCATGCTCGCGGTAGTGCACCGCCTCGCCGCGCGGGAAACGGGCCCGGGTGGTGGGGCTGTTGCCGCCGCTGAACACCACGACTGGGAAGAGACCGGCGCGGTACAGATCGGCGGCTGCGGTGGCCACCCCGAGGTCGTGGCTACCCAGGCCGATCGCCGCCGAGCAGGGCCGCTGCTCGTGGCCCATCTGGTGGTAGTTCCAGATCAGCGTCGCGTCGTGGAACTGCTCGTCGGTGATCTGGCGCTGCTCGTGCTCCGGCACTGGCACTCCCTGGCTCATCCCTGCTGGTCCTTGCGGATGCCCTCGATGCTGCGCAGCTGGTGGCTCAGCCCGTACTGCCGGGCCACGTGTGCCGCCTGATCGAGGACGGACAGCCCATCATTCCGGGTCGCCGCATCCGACAGAAGGATGTGCCCGTACGCGGTGTCCAACCGCACCCGCTGCATCGGGGAGTCGACCGTGCCGGTCGTGCGCGCGATGCCGATGTAGTGCAGGGCCTGCTTCAGGTCGCCGGCACCGCGGTGGGCCAGGGCCAGCTTCTGGTGCGCGACCGACCAGTCCTCCGGTTCGCCCAGATCCTCGAAGGAGCGGGTGGCCTCGACCATGACGCCGGTGGCGTACTCGTTGTCGCCCTCCTTGCTCAGCGCCGTACCCACCCAGAGCCGGGCCCTGGCGCGGTCGCGCGGGCTCAAGCGCTCGTCCCCGGCGAGCAGTTCGTAGTGGCGGGCGGAGGATTCCAGCTGGCCCGACATCTCCTGGACGACAGCGAGGGACAGCTCGATCTGGGCCACCCGGCGCGGGATGTCGAGCTCGGTGAACATGCCGCGAGCGGTCAGGTAGGAGTGCCGGGCTGAGAGTGGGCCGAGGATCGCGCCCTGATCGCGCTGGAGGTCGCCAAGGAGCACGAGGGAACGGCCGTACAAATAGAGGCCCTTGTCGTCCAGTTGGTGGGGTGCACGGCTGCCCAGCCAGCGGTTCAACAGGGTTGAGGCGAAAGGGAAGTCCTGGCGGCTGATGCAGACAACAGCGCGCTCGTTGTCCTCGGTCCAGGTCTCGTAGTCCGTCGGCCGCGCGCTCTGCCGTTCAGGGAACAGCACTGTCTCGAACCGGGATTGGGAGGCGGAATCCGCCCGTGCGAGCGCAGTGTCGAGGATGGCCTGGGTGTCCGGGCGTGGCTGCGTCTCCGCGCCGAGGCTCTCCCACTTCGCAACCGTGCGCAGCGCGACACCGAGGTGCTCGGCGAAAGCGCGCATGCTCATACGCAACGCGGCGCGCAGGGCGCTCGCCTCCCGACCTGTCCACTGCTGCACGCTGACCACGGATGACCTCCCTACGTCACGTATGGAAGCACTGTCAGTGACGACGTGGGGCGGGAAGTGCAACGGAAGTACAACAGCAGGTCATTTCGAGGCCGTTCACGACGGCCGACGCTGTGGGCATGGACGACGACCTCATCACCGAACGCCGCCGCGTCGCCTTCCCCCAGGTCTTCGGCTACCTACGCCACGTCATCGGCGGGCTGTCCCGCCACGCGGCGCTCGTCGACTGCCTCACCGAGTACTGCGACCGGCACGAACTAGCCTTGTGCGGCGTCTTCACCGACCGCGACGCCACAGTGATCATCCGCTCCCCCGCCTTCGTCGGTCTGCTCGACGCGCTCGAACTCCCCGATGCCTACGGGGCCGTAGTTCCAGCTCTCAGCCACCTCGGCCCGAAGGGCCTCGGCACCGAGCGCGAGCGGCAGATAACAGCAACAGGCGCTCGTCTGATTGTGGTCCGCCCTCTCACGCCGACCACGCGATCCGCCTCTTCGCTCAGCGCAAGCCAAAGTCTTCGGCCGCAGGGAGGTGTGTGATGTCCGTGCGTGACGCGTTGCGAAGTGCGCCCATGGTGAACGACGTGCCGGGACTGCGGCTACTGAAGGTCGGCGACGGCTGGGACGTCGTGCGCACCTCGGCCGAGATCGGCCTCTTGGCTCTGGCCTACCTGCGCGGCACCGGTGCCTCCGTCGGCCCCGTGCTCTACGACAGGCCCAACGGGCGTCTCTACTACGCCGTCCCGACAGGCTCCGAAGCCAGCTGGGACGATCTGCCGGTACGGCACCTCTCCACCGACTCCTGGCTCTTCGCCCCCGGCCTGGAACTGCTCGACGGCTGGTTCGGCGGATGGTGCGAGCTACCCGACGACGACACCCTCACCGACACGCATGCCCTCCGCGCTGCTCTCCAGCACCCTTACGTCGCCACAACTCTGGAGTCGGTTCGATGACCAGCCGCGCGATCATGTGCCGCAAGCGGTGGACCCTCCAGCCCGACCGGGAACCCGACGCCGAGCCCACCACGTACGCGATGCAGTGCGCGGTCTGTGGCGAAACCTCACTGTCCGGCACCGACTTCACCGAACCGCAGAGCGGGTGTTCACGCATGGTGGCCGCAACCCCTCACACCATACGTACCGGGAGATCATCACCCGCCCGTGGAGGGCCTGGTGGAAGCCGTGAACCGCCGTGTCGCCGCCCAGGTATCCAGAGCCGCCCGCTACGCCGGACCACTGCTGATCGTGCTCGTGTCCGCCTCGTGCGGCTTCGTGATCGGCGTGGCCGCCTCGACCGCACGGCTCACGCCCTGACCCGCGCTTGGTGAAGGGACCCACCGGCCGAGCGGGCGGCCAACCTGATCGCCGCCCACCATCAGGCCCGACCAACCCCTCGCACCCACCTCGTGGAGGTCCAATGATCGAGACGAAGACCAACGGCAAGAGGCTGCGGCCCAAATCAGCTCCGCGGCTCGTGGCCAGCCCGTTTCTCGCCCAGTACCTTCTTGTCCAGCCCGGCCTGACGGCCGGCGTGCGCATCCCGGAGGTCCGCTACGAGGAGCTGCGGGCCGCGGGCGCTGAAGGCCGATCCGTCCCGGACTGGCTGGCCGACGCGGCGAGGGAAGCGTGGGGGACCGAGCTGTCCTCGTCGCCGGTCGGCGACATCGTCCTCGTCCGCGAGCGGTCGCTGTACGGGTACGGCAAGGCGTCGTGGGAGATCAACCTCGGCTGCGACTACGACTGCGAGTTCTGCTACCTCGGGGAGAAGCGGTTCGAGGGCCTGGACTGGGCCGGTAAGCAGACGCTGCTCCAGACACTGAGGGACGCCGGTGTCCTGTGGTTGCAGATCACAGGCGGTGAGGCGCTGATCGACCGCGAGTTCGGCGCGGCGTACGAGTACGCCCACCAGCTCGGGATGATGGTCCAGGTCTCATCGAACGGCTCCTCGCTGCGGAAGCAGCCGATCCGGGACCTGTTCGCCCGCCACCGGCCGTACCGACTGACTCTGAGCGTCTACGGAGCCACCGCCGAAACGTACGACAAGGTGACGCGGAATCGCGGGGCGTTCGGCCGGTTTCTGAAGGGCCTGGATGCCGCCCGCGAGGACAAGCTGCCGGTCCGCCTGAACGTGATCGTGTCGGACGGCAACGCGCACGAGACAGACGCGATGGTGCGCCTCTCGAAGTCGTACGGCTTCCCTCACCAGGTCTTCACGAACATGTCGCCCACGATCGACGGCGAGGCGAACCCCCTGGCGACGCAGGCACTGGGCCATCTCAAGGCCCGCAGCATCTTCACCGGCTGCAACGCCGGCCACACGTTCTTCCACGTCAACCCGCACGGCATCGCGTCGATCTGCAAGGTCGGCCGTGACCCGAGCGTGAACCTCATCACCGAGGGCGTCGAAGCCCTCCCCCGACTCGGCGCGGTCGCCGAGTCCCTACAGCTCCGCACCGGTGGATGCTCCGGCTGCACGAAGGTCGGCACGTGCCGCACGTGCCGGCCGCTGGCCAGGCTCTACCAGGAGGCGGGGGACCGACGAGAGCTCTACTGCCAACATGGAGGTTACGGATCATGACTCCGCCCACCGCACTCCTGACCCCGCCTCGCGAACCGGTCATGCTCACGATCGGCCGACGCCCGGCGGACAACCCGCCCAGCGCCCTGCCGGTGCCGCTGACCGCCGCGTCGATCAAGGACGACGAGTTCCAGATCATCGCCGACCTGGACGAGGCTGCCGAGGGCGCCGAGTGCAGCTGCTCGGCTGGGGACGACCAGCCGTACTAGATCCACCACGGGTGGCACCCGTGCCGCCCGCTCGTTCCACCCCCTCAGTGCCGCCCCGGCCGTACCCTGGCCAGGGCGGCATTCCCCGTACCCGAGCACCCTTGAGGAACCGCGCGTGTCCATGTCTCGCATCCCGTTCGAGCAGCTTCCCGCCGACGTCCGCCGAGCCGTCGCCGACAAGAGCGGCGCCGTTCACCAGGCGGTGACCGTGCAAGGCGGCATGAACTCCGGCATCGCCTCTGTCCTGGAGACGAACGGCGGCCGGGTCTTCGTGAAGGGCATCCCGGCCGACCATCCCCAGGTCGCTGCCCAGCGCCGCGAGGCGGCCGTCGCGCCATACCTGCCGGCATCCTGTCCCCGCTTGTACTGGCACCTGGAGTTCGGTGGTTGGAGCTTGCTCGGCTACGAGGTAATCGACGGCCGCCACGCCGACTACACGCCAGGATCGCCCGACCTGCCGCTCGTGGAAACCGCGCTTGTCGAACTGCAGGGCGTTACAGCACCCGCCGGCATTGGGATCAAGGACGCCGTCGACCGGTGGGCGGACTACGCACCGCCAGGTACGCTGCACTACTTCGAGGGCAACACTCTCCTGCACACCGACTTCGCCCCGGACAACATCCTAATCACCGGTGCCGGCGCACGACTCATCGACTGGGCCTGGCCAACGCGAGGGGCGGCCTGGATCGACCCCGGCGCACTTATCCTCCAGCTCATGGACGCCGGGCATTCCGTGGAGGAGGCCCTCGCCTTCGCAAGTCGGTTCCCGTCCTGGCGGGACGCAACGGCCGAGGCACTCGCGGCGTTCAGCTCGGCCACGGCGGCACTGTGGCGGGAGATCGCTGAAGTAGACTCGGCGCCCTGGAAGTTGGGGATGGCGGAGCAGGCGGCGACGCTCGCGTCATCCGGTGCAGGAAGCTGTAGACGCTAGGTGCTGGTAACAGGGCGGTTCAGGCGAACGCGCCAAGCTACGACGCGGGTATCGCGCACGCGGCATCAGGAGGACTCGCACGTCCCGGAGTGACGGCACGACCTGCAGCTCTGCCACCGCAACGAAGGCAAGCACCGGCTGAACCTCGACGGGAAAGCCGCATGCACTCGTCAGCGCAGCTGAGGCCCGCCGCGCCTCTGCTCGGCTCTTTCGCACGTAGGGGTACGACTGGCCGCCTATGCGAACAGAGTCATCACCCACCCAAACGCGCGCTCCGCGGTGGCGCTTCGTGTTGAAGCAGAAGGCGCCGCCCGGACCGATCAGGACGTGGTCGATGTCAACTTCCCCGGACAGGGGTATGGAGTGCAGAACTCGCCAGCCTCGCCGCGCCAGCCTCTCCAGCTCCGCTCCCACCCGGCGCTCGCCGGCCAGTCCTGCGCGCCAACTGTCCGCCTCCAGACGCCGACCGGACAGCCTGGCCAACGCCCACTGCCAGAAGCCGGGCGTCAGCTCGTCCACCTTCATCTGCAGCGCGTCTCCCGGACGGTTCCCGGCAAGATCGTCCTCAGAATGCAGTGCCTTGTGCGCTACGGGCGAAG
The DNA here is from genome assembly GCF_055569765.1 of Streptomyces sp. NPDC031365. Classification (NCBI taxonomy): domain Bacteria; kingdom Bacillati; phylum Actinomycetota; class Actinomycetes; order Kitasatosporales; family Streptomycetaceae; genus Streptomyces; species Streptomyces sp. NPDC031365. The sequence goes on from NZ_JBVIIM010000036.1 coordinate 7,613, forward strand.
ATGAAGCAGTGAGATAGGGCGCAAGGACATCAAGTACCGCGTCCCGCTGTTCCTCAACAAGGAGCTCCAGATACCCCGTGCGGCGGTCGAACCATGCGACCTTCTTGCCGTCCGACTGATTCACGTAGAGACGGTCATGTCCGTGACGCTTCCATGCGGAGACCTGTAAGCCGCTCACGCGCCCCCCGTTTCACATCCCGTCAAAGGCCAATGACCATGTGACCAGGATCACAAACAGCGAGCAAGACAGCCTCATGTCTGCGCCGAGCAGGCTGGTGGTCGAGATCGGGCGCTTCCCAGCTGGTTCTGCAGACAGGGCGAGGGCACATCCAGGGCACATGAGCCTGGGAAACGGCGTTGACCCGCGAGAACTACCGAGAGGAGTTTTCCCAGGTCAACGCACATTCCCCTGCGAAACCCCAGGTCAGCGCCCTCCCGCCCCCCAATCGCTGCACGAGTGGCAGGACTTCTCACACCGGCTGCATGAGGCGGGGCATCAGCCCTACTGCCTGGTGTGGCCCTGAGCCGGGTGCTTCCCGGGGTGGGAGCTGCCCGCGGGCTCGACCGCGTCCCGGAGCCGCCCTCCTGAGCGATGGCCGACGCGGACAGCGGTCCACGGTGTGGTGAACGCGCCAGCCACGGAGACGGCGGCCAGGACTGCGAAGAGGTGGCCGTAACCGCCGAGTTGGCCCGCGAGTGCGGCTCCGGCGAACGGTGCGAGGGCGGCGGCGGTGGTCGCGGGGGCCGCGAGCAGTCCGGAAAGCCTGCCGTAGTGGGTGGCGCCCCAGCGGTCGGTGACGGCGGTGGCCTGGAGCAGGGTGAGATTGCCCCGGACCGTCCCGGCCACGATCGACACGGTGACCAGCAGGGCGTACGGGCCGGGTACGACGGCGAAGGCCGCGGTGGTGAGGCCGCCGAGAACGATCAGAATCGCCGTGCGGGCGGTCACGGCGGTGCGACGGGCCAGGGAAGCGTACAGAGTGCGGCCGAGGGTCTGACCGGCGCCGCCGAGTCCGAGGGCCCAGGCGGCCTGATGAGCGGTGTACCCCCGCTCCAGGAGGAGCGGGACGAGGGCGACGACAACGGCGTACATCGCGAAGGCCGACAGCGTGAAGGCGGCGGCGAGCAGGAGAAACGGCCTGCTGCGTCCGACATCGGCGGCGCCTGCGGTCGTATGCGGGGGACCGGCTGGGGCTTCGGGCCAGGGCGCGCGCAGCGCCAGTGCGTGGGCGGGGACGGTGACGAGGGCGAGCACGGCGGCGAGCACCAGGTAGGTGTGGCGCCAGGAGAGGTGGTCGGCGAGCAGGGCGGTCAGCGGCGCGAAGACGGTGGAGGCCAGACCGCCGGCGAGGGTGACGACGGTCAGGGCCCGGATGTGGTCGGGGGCCCACCAGCGGGTGAGGGCGGCGAAGGCCGGCTGGTAGAAGGTCGCCGCCATCGCGAGTCCGGCGCACGCCCAGCCGGCGAAGAAGACGGGCAGGTTGGGGGCCGCCGCGACCACCAGGAGGCTGACGGCGCCGAGCGCCGAGCCGGTCGTCATGACGGCGCGCGGGCCACGCCGGTCGAGGACGCGCCCGACGCGGATTCCGGCGAGCGCGGAGACGAGGAGACCGAGCGAGAACGCCGCCGTGGTCGCTCCGGCCGGCCAGCCCGTCGTCTGCGTGATCCGCGGGTTGAGGACGGGAAAGGCGTAGTAGACGATGCCCCAGCTCACGATCTGCGTCAGGCAGAGGGCGGGCAGGGCGGCGCGGGGCCGCGACCGGTCCGCCGTTCCGGTCGCGGCCCCGCCGTCGCGGGGGTCGATGCCGGTCACGAGCCGCAGCAGCCACCCGCCGGAGACTCCTCTGCCGCCGCACCGACCGCCGTGGGCACGGCGAGCGGGACGAACTGCGGTTCGGGCGCGGCACAGCAGCCGCCGGCCTGCTGGGTGTCGGGGGTGTCGAACAGTCCCGCGCCGCCGCAGACTCCGCTCTCGGGGAGGGTGAGTTCGACGCGGTCGGCGGCGTCGAAGTCGCCGGCGATCGCGGCGACGACGGAGCGGACCTGCTCGTACCCGGTCATCGCGAGGAAGGTCGGTGCGCGGCCGTAGGACTTCATGCCGACCAGGTAGATGCCCTGATCGGGGTGGGAGAGCTCGCGGTGGCCGTGCGGGTAAACGGTGCCGCAGGAGTGCTGGTTGGGGTCGATGAGCGGGGCGAGTTCCACCGGGGCCTGGAGGCGGTCGTCGAGACGGAGGCGGACCTCGGAGAGGAAGGAGAGGTCGGGACGGAAGCCGGTCAGCACGATGACCTCGTCCACCGGGTCGAGGCGGCGGCCGTCCTCGCCCACCAGGACCAGGCGTCCGTCGCCGTCGCGTTCGAGCTTCTCGGTACGGAAGCCGGTGACCGCGTCGGCGTGGCCGTCGTCGACGGCGGCCTTCGCCGCGAGGCCGAGCGCGCCGCGGGCGGGAAGCTGGTCGGCTTCGCCGCCGCCGAAGGTCGAACCGGAGATGCCCCGCCGCAGGATCCACACCGCGTGCGTCCCCGTGCCGTCCTCGGACTCGGCCAGGTCGGCGAGGTAGGCGAGCGCGGTGAAGGCGGAGGCGCCGGAGCCGATGACCGCGGTCCGCCTGCCCGCGTAACGGGCACGGACGGTCGGGTTCTTCAGATCCGGCACGCGGTAGGTGATCCGGTCGGCGGCGGCCTTCTCGCCGAGGGCGGGCAGGCCGTCGCCGCCGGCCGGGGACGGAGCGGTCCAGGTGCCGGACGCGTCGATCACGGCGCGCGCGCGGATCCGCTCCTCGCCGCCGTCGGCGTGGGCGACGTGGACGACGAAGGGCTGGGTCTCGCGGTCGGCGTCGACGATCCGGTCGCGGCCGGCCCGGGAGACGCCGGTGACCGTGGCGCCGGTGCGGACCTTGTCGCCGAGGGCGTCGGCGAGCGGCTGGAGGTACTGCTCGGCCCAGTCACCGCCGGACGGGTACGCCGCCGGGTCGGGCCTCGTCCAGCCGGTGGGGGCGAGGAGCTTCTCGGCGGCCGGGTCGACGACTTCGGCCCAGGTCGAGAACAGGCGTACGTGGCTCCACTCGCGGACGGCCGCACCGGCACGGTCACCGGCTTCCAGGACGAGGGGCTCGATACCGCGCTCGACCAGGTGGGCGGCGGCGGCGAGTCCGGCGGGGCCGGCCCCGATGACGACGACGGGCAGCTGCTGGGTGCTCATGGTGCTCGGTCTCCTTGAGGGGCGAAGGGGTCAGCGCGCGTAGGTGAGGGCGGTCAGCCGGGTGTGCTGCCGACGTGCGGCCGCTCGGGTGGCGCCGTCGCTGACCTGGGCGCAACTGTCGCAGAAGCTGACGCCGGCCAGGTGGCGGGCGGCGCGGCGGGCCCGGGCCGCGGTGAGCGCGGTGCGGAGGGTGGTGGTCACAACGGCTCCCTGCTTCGATATCTGTCGATATCTTTCGATACGCCGGAGCTTGCCACCCGTATCGACGAGTGTCAACATAGACGCATGTCGAAATCAGAGGTCGTGGAACTGCCCGTCCTGCGGGAGGCCAGTGCGGTGCCGTGCTGCCCGCCGATCACGGCCGGGGAACTGTCCCGGGCGGACGCGGAGAAGATGGCCCTCATGTTCAAGGCGCTGTCGGACCCGGTGCGTCTGCGACTGTTCTCGAAGATCGCTTCCCACCCGGGCGGGGAGGCGTGCGTGTGCGACGTCGCCGATGTCGGCGTTTCCCAGCCGACCGTCTCCCACCACCTCAAGAAGCTGCGCGAGGCCGGTCTGCTGACCTCCGAGCGGCGCGGCACCTGGGTCTACTACCAGGTCGCCCCGTCGGTGGTGGCGGCCATGTCCGCCATGCTCGACCTGCGCGGCTGACCCCCACCCGGGCCGGGGCGGCTGACCCCCACCCGGGTCGGGGCGGCGGTCAGCCGCCGCAGTCGGGCGGGCAGCAGCGCACCAGGTACTCCTTGAGCGCTTCCACGCGGTGGGCGCCATGGTGGCGCCGTCGGCGCGGTAGAAGACCTGCTTGCCCTCCTTGCGGGACACGACCAGGCCGCCGCGGCGCAGCAGACTCAGATGCTCGGACGCCCTCGACGGCTTGAGGCCGCACCGCTCGGCGATCTCCCCGACGGTCAGCTCGCGCCCGCCGGCACCGGGGAACCGGTCGAGGCGATCATCTGGGCCACCGGATACCGCTTCACCTATCCCTACCTGAGCGGAAGCGGCGTCCTGGCCTCCGACGGCCGGCCGCGACACCAGGGCGGCATCGCCACGGTTCCCGGGCTCGGGTTCGTCGGCATCGAAATCCAGCGCAGCTTCTCCTCCAACACCCTGCGCGGCGTGGGACGCGACGCCGCGCACGTGCTGTCCCGGCTCAGTCGCTCCCGCCGACTCGTGGGATGTCCGGCTGACGTGCGATCCGGTGGACGGCGTCGCGCGCGGTGCGGCCCACGCCGATGAGGGTGGCGGAGGCGGGTCCGGTCCAGTCGCCGTAGCCGAGCAGGTGCAGCCGGGGTTCACCGACCGCCTGGGTCCCGGCGGTCGCGACGTGGCCGCGCGGGCCGCGCAGCCCGAGCGGGGCGAGGTGGGCCAGGGCGGGCCGGAAGCCGGTGCACCAGATGACCGCGTCCGCGTCCGAACGGCTCCCGTCGTCCCACTCGACGCCGGTGGCGGTGAGCCGGCGGAACATCGGGCGGGCTCGCAGGAGTCCGGCGTCACGGGCGGCACGGACGGGCGGGACGGCGACGACGTCTCCGAGTGAGGCGACCCCGCCCGTGTCGCGGCGGCCTTCGTCGAGGGCGCGGCGGCGGGCGGTGGCGACGTCGAACAGGGCACGGCCGTCGACGTCGTCGGGGAGGAAGCGGGGCGGACGCCGGGTCACCCACGTCGCCCCGACGCGACCGTCCAGGGCGAGGTCGGCTGCGATCTGGGCGCCGGAGTTCCCTCCGCCGACCACAAGGACGTGCTGACCGGCGAAGTCGCCCGGGCGGCGGTAGTTCACCGTGTGCAGTTGCCGGCCCGTGAAGTCCTCGCTGCCGGCGACGGTGGGGACGAGGGGCCGCGACCACGTGCCGGTGGCACTGATGACCGCCCGGGCCCGCCAGGTGCCGGAGTCGGCCTCCACCAGGAGCCGGTCGCCGTCGCGGTGCACGGCCCCGACCCGGCTGCTGTGCTGGACGGGCAGGTCGTAGCGCTTCTCGTAGTCGGTGAGGTAGTCCACCACATGCCCGGCGTCGGGGTAGGTCTCGCCGGGCTGGGCGGGCATGAGCCGGCCGGGCAGGGAGGAGTGGTCGGCCGGGGAGAACAGGTGCAGCGAGTCCCACATGTGCTGCCAGGCCCCGCCCGGTGCCGGGTCGGCGTCGAGAACGGTGAAGTCGGTGCCCTGGCGACGCAGGTGGTAGCCGGCGGCGAGCCCTGCCTGGCCGCCGCCGACCACCAGCACGTCCGTGTGCCGCGTCATGAATCGGGCTGGGCGGCCGCGAACCTGCGGCGCCAGGCCAGGGAGACGTAGACCAGCGCGACGAGCACGGGGACCTCGATGAGCGGGCCGACCACGCCGGAGAGGGCCTGGCCGGAGGTGACGCCGAAGGTGGCGATGGCGACCGCGATGGCCAGCTCGAAGTTGTTGCCGGCCGCGGTGAAGGCGAGCGTGGCGGTGCGGTCGTACGCCAGGCCGATCGCCTTGCCGAGGGCGAAGGTGCCGAACCACATCACCGCGAAGTACACCAGCAGCGGCAGTGCGATGCGCACCACGTCGAGCGGCTGCGAGGTGATCGTCTTCCCCTGGAGGGCGAAGAGGACGACGATCGTGAAGAGCAGGCCGTACAGCGCCCAGGGGCCGATCCTCGGCAGGAACTTCTGCTCGTAGCTCTCGCGGCCCATCCTCTTCTCGCCCGTGCGGCGGGTGAGGAAGCCCGCGAGCAGCGGGACGCCGAGGAAGATGACGACGTTCAGGGCGATCTTCCACATCGAGATGTCCAGGTGCTCACCGTCGCCCAGGCCCAGCCAGCCGGGCAGCAGGTCGAGGTAGAACCAGCCCAGCAGACCGAACGCCAGGACCTGGAACACCGAGTTCAGCGCGACGAGCACGGCCGCGGCCTCGCGGTCGCCGCAGGCGAGGTCGTTCCAGATGATGACCATCGCGATGCAGCGGGCCAGGCCGACGATGATCAGGCCGGTGCGGTACTCGGGCAGGTCCGGCAGGAAGATCCACGCCAGGGCGAACATCACCGCGGGTCCGAGGATCCAGTTGATGACCAGGGACGAGATCATCAGCTTCCGGTCGCCGGTGACGGCATCCAGCCTGTCGTAGCGGACCTTCGCCAGGACCGGGTACATCATGACCAGCAGGCCGAGCGCGATGGGCAGGGAGATGCCGCCGATCTCCACCTTCGCCAGGGCGTCGTTCAGGCCGGGGATCACCCGCCCGAGGGCGAGGCCGACGGCCATGGCGATCAGGATCCATACGGCGAGGAAGCGGTCGAGCGTCGACAGCTTCGCGACGACGGAGGAATCCTCGCCGAGGCCGGTCGCGGGTGCTTCGGTGCGGGTCACGGGCAGGCCCTCTTGTTGTCGGCGGCGTTACGGGCGGATTCGGCCAGGTCGGCGAACTGCCCGGCGAGCGAGGCGATGACGTCGGGGCGCAGCTTGTAGTACGTGTACCGGCCGCACGGCTCGGTCTCGACGACCCCGGCCTCGCGCAGGACTCTCAGGTGGTTGGAGAGATTGGTCTGCCGGGCACCGGTCTCCTCGACGAGGTGGGTGGTGCACAGCGTCTCGCGGGCGAGCAGGGTCACGATCCGGAGCCTGAGCGGGTCGGCCAGCACCCGGATCAGATCAGTGTCGACTGACGTCATCATGGACTGATACTGTCACATCACCCGGCGCTGATACCAGCCGGAGCCGGCCTCCAGGCCCGTCGAAAGGGTCTTCCATGTCCACCGCTCCCTCTCCCGCCCTGCCCGACGAGCGCCTTGCCGCCGGTGCGGCCCGCCTCGCCACTCGGCACGCCGGCCGCTTCGCCGTGGAGACCGTGCAGCGACTGCTCGGGGACTCCTACCAGCGCCTGGCCGCCACCGCGCGGGTCACCACGCACCTGGTGGTGCTGGCCGAGCGTTTCACCGCCGAGCGCCTCGACGCCCTCGCGCACGCCCAGGGCGCGCCGGGAGCCGGGCTGCCGCGGGTGCTGTTCGTGTGCAGCCACAGGGCGCTCCCAGCTCGCCGCCGCGCTCCTGCGGCAGCGCGCGGGCGGCCGGGTCACCGTCTCCTCGGCGGGCACCCACCCCGGGCCCGGGATCAGGCCGTACATCGCTCAGGTCCTCACCGAGGCAGGCGCCGATCCGGCGGGGACGTTCCCCAAGCCGCTGACCGACGAGGTCGTACGGGCCGCCGACATCGTCATCACCATGGGCTGCGGCGACGCCTGCCCGATCGTGCCCGGCCGCCGTTACCTGGACTGGCCGGTGGCCGACCCCGACGGTGCTCCCCTCGGAGCCGTCCGCCGGATCCGCGACGACCTCGACCTCCGCATCACCGACCTGCTCGCCGGCCTGCCGGGCACCTGAACCCCGCGCCACCCGCCACCACTTCGTGAAGGAAGAACGCATGTCCTCCGCTCCGCTCGCCTCCGTGCTGTTCGTCTGCGTCCACAACGCCGGCCGCTCCCAGATGGCCGCCGGGTTCCTCCAGCACCTCGCGGGCGACCGCGTCGAGGTCCGCTCCGCGGGTTCCGTCCCCGGCGACCGGGTCAACCCGGCCGCCGTGGAGGCGATGAAGGAAGTCGGTGTCGACATCACCGGCGCCAAGCCGAAGATCCTCACGACCGAGGCCGTCCAGGCGTCCGACTACGTCATCACCATGGGCTGCGGCGACGCCTGCCCAGTCTTCCCCGGCAAGAAGTACCTCGACTGGGCCCTGGAGGACCCGGCCGGCAAGGGCGTCGACGCCGTCCGGCCCATCCGGGACGAGATCAGGACCCGCGTCGAGGCCCTCATCGCCGAGATCGACGCGTAGCAGGAAGCGCGGCCTCGTTGACGTGCTCCCTGCGACACTCCGTTCGGGGCCCCCGATCGGACCGTCGCACCTGCCGCTCCCGCAAGCGGTCCGTACGATGGGCGCGTGACGACCAGGAGCACCCGATCAAGCAGCCGCCCGGCCGGGCGGCTGCTCGTGCTGCTGGTCATGGCGGTGCTGACCGGCGTGCTGGGCATGCACGGCATCACCCCCGGAGCGGTCCCGGTGGCCACGGATGCCGGCCACGGCACCATGGTGATGGGCGCGGCGGACGGCGTGGCGCACGGGGGCGGGGACTGCGCGCACGACGACGGTGGACCGCGTCATCTCGCCCACGCCGACGGGACGTGCGCGGCTGCCGGAACCGGTTCGGCGTACACGCCGCCCGCGCTGACCGACGCCCCGCTGGACGCTCCCCCGGCCCTGTCGCCCCCTGCGGCGTCCTCGGGGTCGCCTCACGAGGGCCGGGCGCCGCCCGACCTCTCCGAACTGCAGCTCCTGCGGATATAGAGCAGCCCGCCCGGCATCCCGGAGCCCGGTGTTCTCCGGTGACGGGTGCCGTGCTTCCGCGTGCTCCGACATCCGTTCCCACCGCGCGTCACGAACGGCGCGCGTCGAGGAGTTGCACCACCATGATCTGCAAGCATTCACTCGTCCGCCGCAGTGCCGCCGTCGTGGCCGCAGGTGCGGCAGCGCTCGTCCTGGCCGCCTGCGGCGGGGACAGCGGCAGTTCGGCCGGACACGGCGCCACCGCGTCCCCCTCCGCGCCCGCTCCGGCGTCACAGGGGCAGCACAACGCCGCCGACGCGGCCTTCGCGAGGAGCATGATCCCCCACCACCGTCAGGCCGTCGAGATGGCCGGCCTCGCACCCGAGCGGGCGCAGTCGGCCGAGGTGAAGGCTCTCGCCGCGGACATCAAGAAGGCTCAGGGCCCGGAGATCGAGACGCTCTCCGGCTGGCTCACGTCGTGGGGCGAGGCGGTGCCCGCCGAGGGCGCCATGGACCACTCGGACCACGGCATGGACGGCATGGACGGCATGGACGGCATGATGACGGGCGAGGAGATGACCCAGCTCGGGAACGCCTCGGGCAAGGCGTTCGACACCGCCTTCATGGAGATGATGATCAGGCATCACGAAGGCGCGGTCGACATGGCGAAGACCGAGCAGGCCGACGGCGCGTACGGACCGGCCAAGAAGATGGCCGGAGACATCATCGCCTCCCAGAACGCGGAGATCGAGCAGATGAACAGGCTGCTCGGCAAGGACTGACCACACCACATCAGCACGGGGCGGGCAGCACCAAGGCCCGCCCCGTGACTGTCCGCGGCATTCCGGAATACCCCCCAGGGGTATACTGTTGGCGGTACGTGCGGCACATCGAATGGGGATGAGGGTCATGGATCACAGCACGCACCACTCCGGTACCGCGCACGACCACACCGCCCACCGGGGCGGCCCCGACCACGGCGGTCACGCGCCCGGCGCGACCTGGGCGACGGCGATGAAGGCGACGCTGCACTGCCTGACCGGGTGCGCCATCGGCGAGATCCTCGGCATGGTCATCGGCACCGCCCTGATGTGGGGCAACGTGCCGACGATGGTCCTGGCCATCACCCTGGCCTTCATCTTCGGCTACTCCTTCACCCTCTTCGCGGTGGTGCGCGCCGGGGTGTCCCTGAAGGCCGCGGTCAAGGTCGCGCTGGCCGCCGACACCGTCTCCATCGCGGTGATGGAGCTCGTCGACAACACGATCATCGCGCTGACGCCGGGAGCGCTGGACGCGCACCTGGCCGACGGACTGTTCTGGTACGCGCTGCTCGGCGGCTTCGCCGTGGCGTTCGTGATCACTACGCCGGTCAACAAGTGGATGATCGGCCGGGGCAGGGGCCACGCCGTCGTCCACGCCTACCACTGACCGTGTCCGCACGACGCCGGGCGGCCCCGGACTCCCCGGGAGCCGCCCCCGTCGTGCCGACGCCGCCCCGGCCCAGGCCGGCGAGCGGTCCGTTGCGGGCCTGCCGGCAGGCGTCCGCGGGAAGGCAGGCGTCCACGGGAAGGCAGGCGTCCACGCCCGCGGTGACACGCCTGCGCGGGCAGGGCTCGGCGGGGCACCGAACGGCGACCGGTTCCTCCGGCCTGCCGCGGGTCACCACCTCACGCACCGCAAACGGCTGCCGCCCGCCGAGCCCCGGCTGAACGGGCCGCACCGCACGCGGCGGCCGGCCCCCTTCCCCCCGTCGGCAACCCCGCGGGTCCCTACGTCAAGCCGGTCGACCGCTCGCTCCCCCAGGCGGCCAGTGGCTCGAGTGCGTCGTTGAGGCGCTTGCCGTCCTCGGTGAGCGAGTACTCGACGCGGGGCGGCACCTCGTCGTAGGAGACACGGCGCACGACGCCGTCCGCCTCCATCGACCGCCGACCAACTACGCAGCGGCGACTACACCACGTGGGGTCGTCTCCGGCCTCGCCATGCAGGTGGCCGGCACGCCGACCTTCCTGAGCACCGCCGAACAGCAGGGCGTCAGCCCGGAACTGCTGACTCCCTACTTCGCGTTGATGCGCCGCCGCCTGGCCGAGGGCGGCGGCGCGGAGGACCTGACGGGCGTGATCGACCTGCTCATGCGCTGACCGGCGGAGCCGGGGCGAGTACGGGAGGCAGGCGTTCCGCTCGTCCAGCAGCTGTGTCAGGGCCGCCCTGGCGCGGGCCGCGCGGGAGCGGACCGTCCCGACCGGGCAGTCGCCGAGCCCGGCCGCTTCCGCATAGGGGAGGCCGACCAGCTGGGTGAGCGGTCAGGAGCGCGGCGAGCAGGTGGGCGGCGAGCAGGTGGGCGGCGAGCATCCCGAGCGACGACGCGTCGCCGCCGGTCGTGGAGTGCCCCATGCACTCCTCGCTGCTCAGGGCAGCGGCGCGGACGCGAGGCGGTGGGCCAGGTCGGTGGCGAACTCCTCGGCGCGGGCGAGCTGGGTGCGCAGGGCCCCGACCCTCTGCCGAGCCGCCCGTTCGAAGTCACGGATGCGTTCCAGCAGCGTTTCCCGCAGCTCGGGGGAGAGTTCGCCGCCCGAGTCGAGCCGGTCGGTGGCTTCGAGCAGGGAACGCATCTCGTCGAGGGAGAAGCCGAGTGGCTTCATCCGGCGGATGACCATCAGACGGGCGACGTCGGCCTCGGTGTAGAGGCGGAAGCCGCCCTGGGAACGGGCGGAGGGGATGACGAGGCCGGTCTCCTCGTAGTGCCGGATGGTACGCAGCGACAGCTCGGTCCGCGCGGCGACCTCGCCGATCTGCATGTGTGCGCTGCTCACGCCGGTTCCGTCCCCTGTCCTGAGGTCTCTCGCCGGGCTGCGGGCGGGAGACACCGATCTCTACCCTAACGTCAGGGTAGAGTTACCCGGGTCAGCCGTGTCGGGGCCGACGATGCCCCCGGCGAAGACCATGGTCCACAGGAGAGAGCGTGCGCATGTCCGTGCTGCCCGGCGCCGCTGTCTGCCCGCCGTGACGCTCCGCCCGCCGACGGCACCGAAGTCCCGCACCCGCCGCCTCGCCGCCGCCCTCTGACGTCGGTCCGCCGTTCACGGACTTCACGGACGGACGACCGCCCGAGGCCCTCCGCGTCCCACACACGTCCCATGTTGGCCCGCACGCCCGCCGTGACGCGGGCGTGCCCGAGCACGACAGGTTCCCTTCGTCTTGACCACCTCCGCACTGTCCCCGTCCGCCTGGCTGCGCGGCTCCCGGCGCCCGTCCTGGCTCTCCGACCCGAAGGTGCTGCGCACCGAGGTGCTGGCCGGTCTCGTGGTCGCGCTGGCGCTGATTCCCGAGGCGATCTCGTTCTCGATCATCGCCGGGGTCGATCCGGCGGTCGGTCTGTTCGCCTCGTTCACGATGGCGGTGACCATCGCGGTCGTCGGCGGCCGACGGGCCATGATCTCCGCGGCCACCGGCGCCGTCGCCCTGGTCATCGCCCCGCTCAACCGTGAGCACGGCTTCGGTTACCTGATCGCCGCCGTCATCCTCGCCGGTGTCCTCCAGATCGTCCTCGGCGCGCTCGGGGTGGCCCGGCTGATGCGGTTCGTGCCGCGCAGCGTGATGGTGGGCTTCGTGAACTCCCTGGCCATCCTCATCTTCATGGCGCAGGTGCCGGAGATGACGGACGTGCCCTGGCCGGTCTATCCGCTGATCGCCGCCGGACTGGCGCTGATGGTCTTCTTCCCGAAGGTCACCACGGTGGTCCCGGCGCCGCTGGTGTCCATCGTGATCCTCACCGTCGTCACGATCGCGGCCGGGATCGCGGTGCCGACCGTCGGTGACAAGGGCGGGCTGCCGTCCTCGCTGCCGGTTCCCGGACTGCCGGACGTGCCGTTCACCCTCGACACCCTCACCACCGTCGCGCCGTACGCCTTCGCCATGGCCCTGGTCGGGCTGATGGAGTCGCTGATGACGGCCAAGCTGGTCGACGACATCACCGACACCCACTCCTCCAAGACCCGCGAGTCCGTCGGCCAGGGTGTCGCCAACATCGTCACGGGCTTCTTCGGCGGCATGGGCGGCTGCGCGATGATCGGCCAGACGATGATCAACGTGCGGGTGTCCGGGGCCCGTACCCGGTTGTCGACGTTCCTGGCGGGCGCCTTCCTGATGGTGCTGTGCATCGTCTTCGGGCCGGTGGTCTCCGACATTCCGATGGCGGCGCTGGTCGCCGTCATGGTCATGGTGTCGTTCGCCACGTTCGACTGGCACTCCGTCGCCCCGAAGACGCTCAGGCGGATGCCGGCCGGGGAGATCACGGTCATGGTGGTCACCGTCGTGTGTGTGGTCGCCACCCACAACCTCGCGATCGGTGTCGTCGCCGGTTCGGTCACCGCGATGGTCGTCTTCGCCAAGCGCGTCGCCCACCTGGCCGAGGTCACCGCCGTCACCGACCCCGACGGCGGGACGGTCGTCTACCGGGTCACCGGTGAGCTGTTCTTCGCCTCGTCCAACGACCTGGTCGGCCAGTTCGCGTACGGTACCGACCCCGACCGGGTCGTCATCGACCTGTCCGCCGCCCACATCTGGGACGCCTCGTCGGTGGCCGCGCTGGACGCCATCGAGACCAAGTACGCCCAGCGCGGCAAGCGCGTGGAGATCGTCGGGCTGAACGAGCCCAGCGCCCGCATCCACAGGACGCTCAGTGGTGAGCTCACCGGCAGTCACTGACCGGCGATCCGTGCCCTCGGGGCCGTGTCGTGTGCCGCGGTGAGGCGTTCGGCGGTCTCCCAGAGCTCGGTCTCGCGCCGGGGGTCGTAGGACTCCTCCGACGAGCGGTCCGCGCGGCCCCGGTCGACGTAGGACCAGCTCGGCGCCGGCGTGATGCCGAGGACGACATCCGCGAGACGGCGGCCCGCCGCCTCACGGCTCACGGCGAACGGGGTGAGGGTCGGCACCGGCAGGACGCGGCGCATCGCGAACCGGGAGACGGGACCGGCGTTGCGGGCGAGGCCGGTGCCGGGCACGAATCCCGGGTTGTAGGCGACGGCGTCGATCCCGGCGGGCGCGTCACCCGTGGCCACGTCGCCACCGCTCAGCCCTGACCGGTCAGTTTTCGAGAAGCGGTGGCGAGGGGGTCGCCCCTACCGTCGTAGGCATGAACTCCATCGACTCCGTCGCCCTGGAGGTGGCCGATCCCACGGCCGCCGCACGCTTCTACTCCGACGCCTTCGCACTGGACGGGTCCCGGGTGCGCGTACGCGGCTCCGAGGCTCCCACGACCGGCTTCCGCGGTTTCACCCTTTCCCTCGTGGTGTCCCAGCCGGGCAACGTCGACGCGCTCCACGCCGCCGCCCTCGACGCCGGCGCCACCAGCCTGAAGCCCGCGGAGAAGTCGCTGTGGGGCTACGGCGGCGTGGTCCAGGCCCCCGACGGCACGATCTGGCAGCTCGCGACGTCGTCGAAGAAGGACACCGGGCCGGCCACCCGGGACGTCGACGAGATCGTGCTCCTGCTGGGCGTCGAGGACGTCAAGGCGAGCAAGCAGTTCTACGTCGAGCGGGGCCTCACCGTGGGCAAGAGCTTCGGCGGCAAGTACGTCGAGTTCACCACGGCCCCGGACACGGTCAAGCTGTCGCTGTACAAGCGCCGCGCCCTCGCCAAGGTGGCGGGCGTCCCCGCCGACGGCACCGGATCGCACCGGCTCGCCGTCTCCAGCCCGGCCGGCCCGTTCACCGACCCCGACGGGTTCGTCTGGGAAGGCCCCGGTCAGCAGCCGGACGCCGCCGGCTGACAGCGGATCAGTAGCCGAACACCTGGGTCCACGTCCAGTCGCTCTCGGTCACGCCGACGCCGAGTGTCTTCAGTGAGCAGTTGAGGATGTTCGCGCGGTGGCCCGGGGAGTTCATCCAGGCGTCCATGACGCTCGCGGCGGAACTCTGGCCCCGGGCTATGTTCTCGGCTCCGGGGCTCGGGTGGTCCTGTGCCTTGGCCCGGTCCACGAAGCTGCTGCCGTTCTGGCCGGTGTGCGAGAAGTAGTTGTTGGCCGACATGTCCTCGCTGTGCAGCTGGGCCGCCCTGGCCAGCCGGTCGTCGGACGTCACGGGACCGCAGCCCGCCTTGGAACGCTCCGTGTTGGTGAGGCTCAGGACCTGGGCCGCGGGGCCTCCGGCGGGGGGCGCGGCCGGCTCGTCCGGCTGCGGCGGCGCGGGCTGCTCCGCGGGCGCCGAGGTGCGGACGGGGGCGGACTTCGCCTCGGACTTCTCCGGTCGGGGCGTGGCCGGGGGTTTCGGCTTCCTCGTGGACGCACTGGGCGACGGGGAGGACGAGGGGGGAGCCGACGAGGAGGAGGTTCCGGCGGACGGGGTGGCAGCCCCGGGAGTGGCTGCGACGGACTCCGGGCCGCTCTCGGACGCCGCCCGCACCCGGTCCGCGTCGCCGTCCGGGGTCAGGAGGGCTATCCCGGATATCGTGCCGCCGGTGACCAGCAGCGCCGCGGCCACGGCCGCGACGGTCCGGCCCCGCCGCTTGCGCCGACGGCTCCGCGCGCGCAGGTTCGTACGGTGGCCCACCACCGTGCCCGGTCCGGAGGCCGCGGCGGGATTGTCCGCGGCCACCGGTCCCGTGCCGTCCCCGTACGCGGCCGCCCGGCCGTCCGGCACCCCACCGGGGCCTTCCTGCGCACCGCCACCCTCCGTCCACACCCCGCCGGATCCGGCATGCGCACCGCCACGGTCCGTCCACGCCCCGCCGGATCCGGCCGACAGCCCTCCCAGGTCACCACCCGCACCCCCGGCGTCACCCGGCACACCCCCCGGGTCGCCCCACGCCCCGCTCCGGCCCGTGGGCACCTCACCCGGCCCTCCTGGTCCCCCCGGCCCCGCGAACGTCATCCCCGGGTCGCCCGGGCCCGGCACCATGCCCGGCCCGTCATGCACCGCCCCGGGTCCCGTCGCCTCCCCGGCATGGGACAGCTGCGACGCGTCCGCCGTTCCGGCGCCGAAGACGGTGAACAGGGCGGAAGCGGCGAGCAGGCTCGCGCCCACCGGCACCAGCCCCAGGCCGACCAGCAGGCCCTCCGCCGGAACCAGGCCCGACTGGAAGCCCGCGCAGACCGTGCAGTCCCGGGCGTGGCGGGCGATGCGCTTGCGCCACAGGGTCGAGGGGACGGCGTCCCAGGACGCGACCACGTCGTCGAGAAGGACGCACCTCGGCCGGGCGGACAGCGCCCGCACCACCAGCCGGGCCGTCTCCAGCTGCGCCTTCGTCCGCTGCACGCGCACCGCCGTGTGCTGCGGTGACAGGTCCAGCGCGGCCGCCACCTCCGCCCGCGTCAGCTCGCCCGCCGCCTCCAGCCACCACAGCGACAGCAGCGCCTGGTCGTCGGGGTCCAGCCAGCGAGTGGCCTCGGCGGCCTCACGCCGCTGACCCTCGAGCCCGAGCCGCACGATCGTCAGGTCCACGAAGTCGGCACCCGGGTCGGCGACGTCGTACGCGTCGTGCAGCCCCGAACTGGCCGGAGCCGTACGGTGACCGCGCCAGTGGTGGCGGAGCTGGTTCATGGTGACGGCGACCAGCCAGGACCGGAACCCGTAGGGGTCCTTCAGTGAGCCCAGCGCGGCGAGGGCGCGGAGCATGGTCTCCTGCACCACGTCATCGACGTCGGGGTGCCCGTTCAGGGCCCGGCCCACGATGTTGTAGACCAACGGGAGGTGAGTGGCGACGAGTTCGTCCTGTGCGCGCATGTCGCCACGCTGTGCCGCCTCGACCGTCGCCCTGTCGGGTCCGATGCTCGCTGCCACGCTCGTCCACGCTCCTTCTCGGTCCTGGACCGTACTGTCCTGGCCCTGTCACAAGAGGAGAGCCATCGCCCCGGGCCGGATAACGGAAACCGGATGACTGAAACGCGCGGGCGTCATTCCAGCACGTGCCGCAGATACGCCCCCGGGTCGGTGAGGTAGCGGCGCCAGTGGTCGACCAGGGCCAGGTCCTGCCAGGCGGTGCGGCGCATGCCGTGGTCACCGACCTCGATGATGTCCGCGCCGGGGAGCGCGGTCAGCAGGGGTGAGTGGGTGGCGCAGATGACCTGTGCGCCCGCGCCGGTCAACTGGTCGATGTGACCCAGCAGTTCGAGGCACGAGGAGAAGGACAGGGCGGCCTCCGGCTCGTCGAGGACGTACAGGCCGGGGCGCAGGAACTTACCCCGGAACGCCGCCAGGAAGCCTTCACCGTGGCTGCGCGCGTCGGGGTCCAGGCCCTCCCGGCCGAGGGCGTCCAGGGCCGTCTCGGCGCGCAGGAAGAAACCCTGGCGGGCGGACCAGGAGGTCAGCATGCGGCGGCCCCGGGGAGCCGCGTCGAAACGGATGCGTTCGCCCAGGACGGACTTGGTGCGGTGGCTGGCGTAGCGCCACTCGTGCGAGCCGCCCCAGGGGTCCAGGCCGAAGCCCTCGGCGAGGGCCTCGACCAGGGTCGACTTGCCCGAGCCGTTCTCACCGACGACGAAGGACACCGGGGCGGTGAAGCGCATCCCGTCGCCCAGGAGTTCGCGTACGCAGGGGACCGACCAGGGCCACTCCCCCTCGTCGTACGCGCCCTTGTGTGCGTACGCACGTTCGATGATCACGGGCCCGAGTCTCCCATGAGGGAGGGGCCGGGGTCAGGCCCCCGCCCGGTACGCCGCCGGTGATCCGCCCCTCACTTCGTGCCGACGGTACGCAGCACCGTCAGCACCAGCGCCCTCGCCGCCCGCACCGTCTCCCGCAGGGAGACCCGCTCGCGGGCGCTGTGGGCGACCGCGATGTCGCCGGGGCCGTACTGCAGCGTCGGGATGCCGGCCCCGGTGTAGTGCCGCAGGTCGCTGCCGTACGTGGCCCCGCGCAGCCTCGGCCGCCGGCCGCCGCCCGTCGCGTCCGCGTACGCCGTCCCGACCACGTCCGCGAGGGCGTGTCCCTCCGGAAGCCGGCCGCTCGCGAACTGCCCGCCGGGCCAGCTCACCGTGGCCGGATGGTCCCGCAGCCAGGGGTCCGCGGCGCACGCCTCGGCCACGCACCGCTCCAGCGCGGCACGTGCGTCCGCCGGGTCCTCTCCGAGCCGTACGCCGAACCGGCCCTCGGCGAGGAGCAGATCGGGCACGCTGCTCGCCCAGTCCCCGGCGCGCAGGGTGCCCACCGACAGGCCGTACGGGATCGGGTACTCGGCGAGCAGCGGGTCCGGGTCCCGGTTCCGTTCGGTCTCCAGCGCGGCCAGCGCGCGGTGCAGCGGCAGATAGGCGTCGACGGCGCTGACCCCCCGCTCCCGCGAACTGCCGTGCGCCGCCCTGCCGGGCACGGCGATACGGAACGTCAGCGCGCCCGCGTTGGCGGTGATCAGGGTGCCGGCCGTGGGCTCGGCGATGACGCAGGCGTCCCCGCGATGACCGCGCCGCAGGGTGCCGAAGGCGCCGAGCCCGCCGTCCTCCTCGCCGACGACGAAGTGCGCGGCGACCCGGCCGCGCAGGCGTGTCCCGGCCGTCCGTATCGCCGCCAGGGCGGCGAGGTGCGCCGCGAGTCCGGCCTTCATGTCACAGGCCCCGCGCCCGTGTACGAGGTCCCCGGTCACCCGGGGCACGAACGGATCCCCCTCCCATGCGCCGAGGTCGCCCGGCGGTACGACGTCGACGTGGCCCTGGAGGATCAGGGTGGGTCCGTCGCCGCCGTCGGGTGTGGTCCCGACCAGCCCCCACGCCTCCTCGCGGGGCGCCTCCGTACCCGGGAAGTCCGGGTCGCCGCGCAGCGCGGGCAGGTCCAGCGGCCACAGATCGATGTCCAGGCCGAGCCATTCCAGCCGCCCGGCCAGCTGATGCTGGAGCTCCGACTCGGCGGCGCTCCCGGTCACACTCGGCACCGCGATCAGCTCCAGCAACGTCCGCCCCAGAGCCTCCTCGTCGACCGCCGCCAGCGCGGCCGCCTCCTCGTCCGTCAGCACGCTCCGCCCTCCCCTCGCCCCCGGGGCGACACCCCGTCGCCCCCGCATCCATACCTGCGCAGCGAGAGCGGGCCCTACGCCTGCGTCGCGGTGCCGTTCGACGGCTCCGGCACGGCCGCCCGCAGGGGCGCCCATGTGCGCGACGGTCATGCCCCATCCGGCCCCACGGCCAGGTGGCTGGGTCGGGAGGGCCCCCGGGCTACCGGCCGCGCCGCTCCTCGCCCCCGCGCTCGCCCGTTCTCCCCGCTCCACCGCCCACCGTGAACCCGGTCACCGTCCCGCCGTCCTCCCGCCGGAAGGCGTACGGGGCTCCGCCGTGGGCCAGCGCCACCTCCCGGACGATGGACAGACCGAGCCCCGATCCCGGCAGGGAACGTGCGTCGGCGGCGCGGTAGAAGCGGTCGAAGACGCGAGTCAGGTCGTCGTCGGTGATGCCCGGACCCCGGTCGCGCACCTCCACGCGTACCGTGCCCGGACGCGCCGGGCCCGATACGCGGATCTCGACCGGTGACCGGCCGTCCCGGTCGAACTTGACCGCGTTCTCCACCAGGTTGGACAGCGCCCGCGTGAGCATCCCGGGTCGCCCGTCGGTCGAGGTGTCGCCGCTCGCGCGGACCACGATCTCCCGTCCGGAGCGCCGCCGGGCCAGTCCCGCCACGTCCTCGGCGATGTCCGCGAGGTCGACCCGCTGCGGCGGCTCGGTGTCGGACTGCCCGGCCGCGAGCTCGACCAGTTCATTGACGAGGTCGGTCAGTTCGCGGGCCTCCTGGGTGAGGTCGGCGACGAGCTCCTCACGGGTGCCGGGCGGCAGTTCGTCGATGCGGCGCAGCAGCGAGATGTTGGTGCGCAGCGAGGTGAGCGGCGTACGCAGCTCGTGCCCGGCGTCCTGCACCAGCCGGCGCTGGTCCTCCTCGGACTGGGCGAGCCGGCCCAGCATCCGGTCGAAGGCGCGGCCGAGGCGCCCCACCTCGTCGTAGCCGGCGACCGGCACCTGGATGCCGAGCCGGCGGGTGCGGGCGACGACCTCGGCGGCGTTGGTGAGGACGACGAGGCGGCGGGTGATGCGCCGGGCCAGCCACCAGCCGAACAGCCCTGCGCCGATCACGACCGCCACCATCAGGATCAGCGTGCGCCGCTGGAGTGCCCGCAGCAGGTCCTCGGTGTCGCTGAACTCCTGCGCGACCTGCACCGCGCCCCGCTCGCCGCCCAGTGAGACGGTCGCGACGCGGTAGACGTCGTCGCCGACGTCCACGCCCGCGTGCACGACCACCCGTCCCGCCGTGGCGGCACCGGCGATCCCGCGGTCGGCGTCGACCACCGGCAGCCCCGGGTCGCCGGGGTCGAAGATGCTGCCGTCCGCCCCGAGCACCTGGACGTCGGTCCGCGCGGGCCGCACCAGATCGTGGCCGGGTGCGGCGGAGGAGAAGTCGAGCGGCGTCATCCGGTTCTCCCGGACCTCGCTGCGCAGGTCCTGCACGACCTCGTCGAACACGGACTGCTGGTCGACCCGTACCAGCCGGGCGGCCGCGTTGTAGGACAGGATGCCGACCAGCACGGTGATCGTGGCGGTGACCGCCGCGAACGCCACCGCGAACGTGGTCCCCAGCGACAGCAGCCGCAGCCGCCGGCGCGGAACCGACGACGCCCGCACACCGCCCGCGGTCACTCAGCCCTCCCGCAGCACGTAACCCACACCGCGCACCGTGTGGATCAGCTGCGGCGCGTCGGGCTCGTCGAGCTTGCGGCGCAGATAGCCGACGTAGACGGCGAGGTTCTTGGAACCGGGGCCGAAGTCGTAGCCCCAGATACGGTCGTAGA
The DNA here is from genome assembly GCF_055569765.1 of Streptomyces sp. NPDC031365. Taxonomy (NCBI): domain Bacteria; kingdom Bacillati; phylum Actinomycetota; class Actinomycetes; order Kitasatosporales; family Streptomycetaceae; genus Streptomyces; species Streptomyces sp. NPDC031365. The sequence continues at coordinate 27,845 of NZ_JBVIIM010000036.1, forward strand.
TGGTGGCGTGTTCCAGGACGACGCCGGCGTTGCGGAGCAGCAGTTCCAGCAGTTCGAACTCGGTGCGGGTCAACTCCAGTTCCCGTTCACCGCGCCAGGCCCGGCGCGCCTGCGGGTCCATGCGCAGCCCGGCCGCCTCGACGAACCGCCCGGTGGTGTCCGGCCCCGGCTCCTCCACGGGCCCGGGGGCCGGCGCGGGCGCGACGGGGGCCGCGCGGCGCAGCAGGGCGCGCAGCCGGGCGAAGACCTCCTCGACGTCGAACGGCTTGACGACGTAGTCGTCGGCGCCCGCGTCGAGTCCGGCGATCCGGTCGGCGGTCTCCACCAGCGCGGTCAGCATCAGCACGGGAGTGCGGTCGCCCTCGGCGCGCAGCGCCCGGCACACCTGGAGCCCGTCGATGCCGGGCATCATCACGTCGAGGACCAGGACGTCGGGCCGGCTGCGGTGGGCCTGTGCGAGTGCCTCGACGCCGTCGGCGACGGCCGTGACCCGGTAGCCCTCCAGGGTCAGGGCGCGCTCCAGCGCGTTGCGGATGGCGCGGTCGTCTTCGGCGAGCAGAAGGGTGTGCGGCACGCGCCCAGTGTGCCAACCGCCCGGGTCCCCCGGCCCCGGTGGACGGTGCCGGGGCGCGCTTCTTACCCGTATCTCACCCGGCGGCCTCACCTCCCTGGCCCAGCGGGCCGGCCCATGCGCGGCGATGGGCCACCGTGCCGAGCGAGCCGGCCCATGCGCGGCGATGGGCCACCGTGCCCAGCGTGCCGGCCCATGCGCGGCGATCGGCCACCGTGCCGAGCGAGCCGGCCCATGCGCGGCGATGGGCCACCGTGCCGGTGATGACCGGTGCCCGGTGCGACGGCGGGGCGGGGGCGGCTGTCGCTCACCGGAGCTGACCGGGTGCCGCTGCGTCCCGTCCCCGTCTCACCCCGTCGGCCGCAGCGCCGCCAGCCGCTCCTCGAACGGGGTGACCTCCTCGAAGGAGTCCCGCCGGGGCAGCGGGCGGGTGGCCGACAGCCCCGCCATCAGCGCGGCCAGTTCCCCGGCCGCCCGCTCGACGCGTCCGTCGAGCCCTTCGGCCCCCCAGTCCTCGGAGGCGGCGTAGACGCCGGTCGGCACGACGACGGCCCTCAGGTAGGAGAAGAGCGGACGCAACGCGTGGTCCAGCACCAGCGAGTGCCGTGCGCTGCCGCCCGTCGCGGCGATCAGCACCGGCTTCCCGGCGAGGGCGTCGGGGTCGGTGACGCTCAGCGCGTCGAAGAACGACTTGAACAGCCCGCTGTACGACGCCGAGAACACCGGCGTGACCACGATCAGCCCGTCCGCCCCCGTCACCGCGTCGAACGCGTCGGACAGTGCCCGGCCCGGGAAACCGTTGGTGAAGGTGTGCGCGATCTCCACGGCGAGGTCACGCAGTTCGATCACCCGGATGTCCGCCGGCCCGGGTTCGGGAGCGGTCGCGGCCGGGGCGGCGACGGCGGCCAGCCGGTCACCGAGCAGCCGTGTGGAGGACGGGACACTCAGTCCGGCCGATACGACGACGAGCCTCATGCCCGCGCTCCTTCCTTCCGCCTGGCGGTGGCCAGCAGCGAACTGTGGGCCGGCGCGTCCGGCACGCCGGCCGGGCGGTTCCTGGCGAACTCCTCGCGCAGCACCGGGACGACCTCCTCGCCGAGCAGGTCGAGCTGCTCCAGCACGGTCTTCAGCGGCAGACCCGCGTGGTCCATGAGGAACAGCTGGCGCTGGTAGTCACCGGCGTAGTCGCGGAACGACAGGGTCTTCTCGATGACCTGCTGCGGGGAGCCCACGGTCAGCGGGGTCTGCGCGGTGAACTCCTCCAGCGAGGGACCGTGCCCGTAGACGGGTGCGACATCGAAGTAGGGGCGGAACTCGCGCACCGCGTCCTGCGAGTTCTTCCGCATGAACACCTGACCGCCCAGGCCGACGATCGCCTGCTCCGGAGTGCCGTGCCCGTAGTGGGCGTACCGGGCCCGGTACAGCTCGACCATGCGCTTGGTGTGGTCGGCCGGCCAGAAGATGTTGTTGTGGAAGAAGCCGTCGCCGTAGTACGCGGCCTGCTCGGCGATCTCCGGCGAGCGGATCGATCCGTGCCAGACGAACGGCGGTACGCCGTCCAGCGGGCGGGGCGTGGAGGTGAAGCCCTGCAGGGGGGTGCGGAACTTCCCCTCCCAGTCGACGACGTCCTCGCGCCACAGCCGGTGGAGGAGGGCGTAGTTCTCGATCGCGAGGTTGATGCCCTGGCGGATGTCCTTCCCGAACCAGGGATACACCGGGCCGGTGTTCCCGCGCCCCATCATCAGGTCCATCCGGCCGTCGGCCAGATGCTGGAGCATCGCGAAGTCCTCGGCGATCTTCACCGGGTCGTTGGTGGTGATCAGGGTGGTCGAGGTGGAGAGGACCAACCGCTCGGTGCGCGCCGCGATGTAACCGAGCATGGTCGTCGGCGAGGACGGCACGAACGGCGGGTTGTGGTGCTCACCGGTCGCGAAGACGTCCAGGCCCACCTCCTCGGCCTTCAGCGCGATGGCGACCATGGCCTTGATCCGCTCGCGCTCGGTCGGCGTGCGCCCCGTGGTCGGGTCGGGGGTGACATCCCCGACGCTGAAGATCCCGAACTGCATGCCCGCTCACCCTCCAGGTTGTTGACGGTTCAACTATACCCCTGGAACGACGCCCCGCCCCCTCCTATTCCCACCGCCGGGTACCCCCGATGCCGCGGCTACGGCACCAGCACCAACCGCCCCCGCACCCCGCCCTCCGCCAGCCGCGCGTGCGCCTTCACCACGTCGGCCAGCGGATACGCCTCCGCGACCCGGAGCGTGAGCGCCCCCTCGTCCACCAACCGCACCAGCTCCGCCAGCCGGGCCCCGTCCGCGGCCACCTCGACGGCGGCCACCCGCACCCCGCGCGCCGCCGCCGGCTCCGCGCGTGGAATCACACCGGCGTACGCGCCTCCGTCCCGCACCCACTCCAGCGCCCGCTCACCGAGCACCGCCGCGTCCAGCACGGCGTCGAAGCTCCCCGCCTCCACCGCACCGCCCGTGAAGCGTGCGGCGCCGAGCGAACGCACGAGCTCCTCATCGTCCTCCCGGGCCAGGGCGGTGACGGTGATCCCCTGACGCGCGGCGAGCTGGACGGCGTACCCACCGACCGCCCCCGCCGCGCCCGTCACCAGCAGCGACCCGCCCTCGGGCACGGCCAGCAGATCCAGGGCCTGCGCGGCCGTCAGCGCGTTCAGCGGCAGCGTCGCCGCGTGCACGGCGTCGGCCGTCCGGGGCGCCCGCGCCACCGCCTCCGCCGGTACGACGACATACTCGGCGTGCGTCCCCAGCGGCTTCACCATGCCGTGATCGAGCGCGACCACCCCGTCCCCGGCGCTCCACGCGGTCGCCGCCCCGGCCGCGTCGACCGTCCCCGCGACATCCCAGCCGAGCCCGATCGACTGGCCCGCCCCACCGAAGACGCCCTCCCGGACCGCCGCGTCCACCGGGTTCAGTGCCGCTGCCCCGACCCTGATCCGGACCTGACCGGCCCCCGGCTCCGGCACCTCCGCCTCCACGACCCGCACGACCTCGGGCCCACCGAACGACGTCACCACTGAAGCACGCATGACAGAAGCTCCCTGATTGTTCCTGTTCACCACGGTTCCTCCGCGGCTGACCACAACCCTAGGAAGAGTTACTATCCAGAAGTAAGTAGTTACCTGAGAGTGCGTTTGTCTCCCGGAGGTGAGCCATGGCGACCACGACAGCGGCCCAGCGGCGCGAACAGGCACGCGTCGAGTACGACGCGTTCCTCAAGGACTGCCCGACCAACCAGCTCCTGGACCGCATCAGTGACAAATGGGTCGGCCTCGTCGTCAGCGCCCTCGCCACGGGCCCCATGCGCTACAGCGACCTCGGTCGCAAGATCGCCGGAGTCAGCCCCAAGATGCTCACCCAGACACTGCGCTCACTGGAACGCGACGGCATCCTCACCCGCACCGTCACCCCGTCCGTCCCCGTCCGCGTCGATTACGAACTCACCCCGCTCGGAACCAGCCTCAGCCTGCTCCTGACCGCCGTGAAGGACTGGGCGGAGACCCACTTCGACGAGGTGCACCGGGCCCGCGAGCACTACGACGCCGAGACGGACTAGCCAGACCTCCTGAGCCCTCCGAGCCTCCTGAGCCCTCCGAGCCTCCCGAGCTCCTATACCTCCTATACCTCCTATACCTCCTGGACCTCCCCCGACCGCAGCCGGGCCGCCTGTTCGGCACCGAAATCCGTCGCACGCTTCATATGGTCGACGAACAGGGCGAGTTCGGAGTCGTCGAGGTCGTCGAAGAGCGCGATCCAGCCGCCCCCGAGACGCTCCCACACCCGCCCGAACTCCGCGGCCTTCTCCGGCACCGGCGCCACCAGCACCAGCCGCCGGTCCCCCGCGTCCCGCTCCCGCACCACATGGCCCGCCCGCTCCAGCCGGTCCACCAGCCGCGTCGCCGACCCGGTCGTCAGCCCCGTCAGCTCCGCGATCCGCCCGGTCGTCACCGGACCGGCCTCCAGCGTCAGCAGGTTCAGACACTGCAGATCGGTGGGATGCAGCCCCAGGTGGTCGGCGAGCGCCTGGTTGAACAGCGCGTACGACGCCATGTACCGCCGGGACACCACGGCCAGCTCCGCGGTCAGCCGCGGCCGCGCGCTCACCGGCACACCCACTCCTCTCGGCCCGTCGGACATACCGCATGTATCCCCGCCGCGGCCCGGACCAGACGCCCTCCAACAGGTGACGTACGGCCCGCCGGCAGACGCGTGCGAGGCTGCGCGCATGCTGATCCTCCGCTCCGCCGCCCTGTTCGTCCTCGCCGCGCTGCTCGAGATCGGCGGCGCCTGGCTGGTCTGGCAGGGCGTACGCGAACACCGCGGCTGGATGTGGGCGGCCGGCGGTGTCCTCGCCCTCGGCGCCTACGGCTTCGTCGCCACCTTCCAGCCCGACGCCCACTTCGGCCGGGTGCTGGCCGCGTACGGCGGCATCTTCGTCGCCGGCTCGATCCTGTGGGGCGTGGTCGCCGACGGCTACCGGCCGGACCGCTGGGACATCACCGGCGCACTGGTGTGCCTCGCCGGCATGGCCGTGATCATGTGGGCCCCGCGCACCGGCTGACGCCCCCGGCGACCGCCCCGCCGGCCCCCGCCCGGCCCCGCCTATGCTGGCCGGGCACGGCCCCGACCGCCCGAGGAGCAGCCCCATGGCCACCGCCGCACCGCCCGCCGCATCCCGTATCGCCGTCGTCACGGGCGCGAGCAGCGGAATCGGTGCCGCCACCGCCCGCCGGCTCGCCGAGGCCGGCTACCGGGCCGTCCTCACCGCCCGCCGCAAGGACCGTATCGAGGCCCTCGCCGAGGAGATCACCGCGGCCGGCCACCAGGCCACGGCCTATCCCCTCGACGTCACCGACCGCACGGCCGTCGACGAGTTCGCCACCGCCTTCACCACCGTCGGCGTGCTCGTCAACAACGCCGGCGGCGCACTCGGCGCCGACCCGGTCGCCACCGGTGACCCGGACGACTGGCGCACCATGTACGAGACCAACGTCCTCGGCACCCTCCACCTCACCCAGGCCCTGCTCCCCAAGCTGGACGCGAGCGGCGACGGCACGGTCGTGGTCGTCTCCTCCACCGCCGGTCACTCCACCTACGAGGGCGGCGCCGGCTACGTCGCCGCCAAGCACGGCGCCCACGTCCTCGCCGAGACCCTCCGCCTGGAGATCGTCGGCCGCCCGGTGCGCGTCGTCGAGATCGCGCCCGGCATGGTCAAGACGGAGGAGTTCGCCCTCACCCGCTTCGGCGGCGACACGGAGAAGGCCGAGAAGGTGTACCAGGGCGTGCCGGACCCCCTCACGGCCGACGACGTGGCCGACACCATCACCTGGGCGGTCACCCGCCCGCCCCACGTCAACATCGACCTGCTCGTGGTCCGCCCCCGCGCCCAGGCCTCCAACGCCAAGATCCACCGGGAGCCGTGATGCCGAACGCCGAACAGCGTGCGAACGCCGAACAGCGCCGCCTGGCCCTGGAGACGAAGCGCGAACGCATCGTCTGGTACTACCTCGCCTACTTCCTCTTCGGCATCCACATCGTCGCGTTCGTCATGATCTACGCGGTGAGTCACGCGAAGTAGCGGGCCCCGCCCGGGGCCCGCTCTCCTTGTCGCCTTCGCCTCGTCAGCCCTTCACGCAGACGACCTGCTTCAGCTTCGCGACGACCTCCACGAGGTCCCGCTGCTGGTCGATGACCTGCTCGATCGGCTTGTACGCGCCCGGGATCTCGTCCACCACCCCGGAGTCCTTACGGCACTCCACGCCCCGCGTCTGCTCCTCAAGGTCCTTCGTCGAGAAGCGCCGCTTCGCCGCGCTGCGGCTCATCCGCCGACCTGCGCCGTGCGACGCCGAGTTGAAGGAGCTGGTGTTGCCGAGGCCCTTGACGATGTACGAACCCGTTCCCATCGATCCCGGGATGATCCCGTACTCACCGGAGCCCGCCCGGATCGCGCCCTTGCGGGTGACGAGCAGGTCCATGCCGTCGTAGCGCTCCTCGGCCACGTAGTTGTGGTGCGCGCTGATCTCCGTCTCGAACGCCGGCTTCGCCTTCTTGAACTCCTTGCGGACCACGTCCTTCAGGAGCGCCATCATGACCGAGCGGTTGTACTTCGCGTACTCCTGGGCCCAGAACAGGTCGTTGCGGTACGCCGCCATCTGCGGGGTGTCCGCCACGAAGACGGCGAGGTCACGATCGACCAGGTTCTGGTTGTGCGGAAGCTTCTGGGCCACACCGATGTGGTGCTCGGCGAGTTCCTTGCCGATGTTCCGGGAACCGGAGTGCAGCATCAGCCAGACAGCACCGGTCGTATCCGTGCACACTTCGACGAAGTGGTTGCCGGATCCGAGCGTTCCCATCTGCTTCGTGGCGCGCTCCTGACGGAACTTGACCGCATCCGCCACCCCGTCGAACCGTCCCCAGAAGCCGTCCCAGCCGGCGGTCTGGAAGCCGTGGAAACGGGACGGGTCGACCGGGCCGTCGTGCATGCCCCGCCCGACCGGAATCGCCTGCTCGATCTTCGACCGCAGCCGCGAGAGGTCGCCCGGGAGGTCGTTCGCCGTCAGGGACGTCTTCACGGCCGACATTCCGCAGCCGATGTCGACTCCCACCGCCGCCGGGCACACCGCACCGTGCATCGCGATGACCGATCCGACCGTCGCGCCCTTCCCGTAGTGCACGTCCGGCATCACGGCCAGGCCCTTGATCCACGGCAGGGTGGCGACGTTCCGCAGCTGCTGGAGCGCGCCCTCCTCCACCGTCGCCGGGTCGGCCCACATACGGATCGGCACCTTCGCGCCCGGCATTTCCACGTACGACATAACGTCCTCATTCCCCCGGCAGACCTACAGAAGTCTCGTACCGCAAAACCGGCACCAAGGTCGACGAAAAGGGATGACGGACCGGCGTCCACGGCAGTGCGTGCGATACACATTGTCTGTGATGGGCGCCCCCCTGCGGCAAGCGAATAACCAGCGGGGACACTGGGAAGGCCCGGCGGGCACCGGCCCGCGCACACCGTCGAGAGGAGCCCGACCGTGCAGCGGAAGGCGTACGTATCCGGCGTCGCCGCGCTCCTGGCGGCCGTACTGGCCGGCTGCACCGGCAGCCCGGACGACGGCGGCCAGTCGGACAATTCCAACCCGGGGAGCACCGGTACGGCGACCCAGGCGGCCCAGCCCGGCAAGTACGCCACGCTGCCCGAGCCCTGCGGAGTGGTCGAGGACCAGACGCTCGACGAACTCCTGCCCGGCATCGGGGAGATGACCGACGAGGTCAAGCGCGAGAAGGCGTACGCGGGCGAGGCGACGCTGACCTACGACACCGACCGCAAGGTGGGCTGCCGTTGGAAGGTGGAGTCGGCCACGGCCACCGACCATCTGCTGGTCGACTTCGAGCGGGTCGTCTCCTACGACAACGCCGTGAGCGACGACGCCCAGGCCGAGCAGCTCTTCGCGACGAAGCGGTCGGGGGCGGAGCTCCCCGAGCCGGTGGTGACGTCGACGGATTCCACCTCGCCCTCCACCGAGGCGTCCGCGGACCCCAGTTCGTCCCCTTCCTCCGCCCCTTCCACGTCACCCTCCGCCGCACCCACCGATCTCCGGCCCCGCGTCCTGGAGGAACTGGGCGATGAGGCATTCCTCGACGACGAGCTCGACAGCGCCGGTTCGACCGCCCAGCAGCGCACGGTGACTGTGGCGTTCCGCACGTCCAACGTGATCGTGACCGTCGAGTACGCGGAGCAGCCGATGACCGTCGGCAGCGTCCCGGACAGCAGGGAAATGCAGGACAGGGCCGGGAAACTGGCCACCGAGCTGGCCGATTCGCTGGGCGGCTGAGGCCCGTTCACGGCCCCTCCGCCCGCCTGCGTGAACCACGCGAAGGAAGACCGAGCGGGCGGCTCACCGCGTACCGTGACCCCTCGGACCCGATCCGACCGCAGGGAACAAGAGCGTCATGAGTGAAGGAACCATGCAGCGACGAGCACAGCGAGAGCAGCCCGAGCGAGCGAAGCGCCTTACCCGCGTCCTTGTCTGCGCGGCCGCCGTCCCGGTGATGCTGATCGCCGCCGGCTGCTCCTCGGACTCCGGCTCCGACGACGGCAAGGACAAGGGAGCCGACGCCTCGGCCTCGACGTCCGCGAGCCCGTCCCCGACCGTGCGGGCAGCCGCGTACAAGAAGCTTCCCGAGGCGTGCGGGGTGCTGTCGAAGAAGACCCTGAAGGACCTGGCCCCGAAGGCGAAGTCGGGCAAGCAGGGCGACTCGGACGACGTCTCCGCCCGTGCCAGCTGCTCCTGGAACAGCCTGGACAACAACGGCGTGAAGGGCTCGCAGTTCCGCTGGCTCAACGTGTCACTGCTGCGCTTCGACTCCGACACCACCCGCGGCGCGGGCGACAAGCTGGCCGAGAAGTACTACGACAAGCAGGTGCGGGACGCCCAGGCGGTCGAGGGTGCGAAGGGCACCAAGGTGGAGCCGCTCACCGGGACTGGTGACGAGGCCACGACGGTGCGTTACAACCTGAAGAAGAAGGAAGGCACCTTCAAGCAACAGACGGTCGTGGCCCGCGTCGAGAACGTCGTCGTCACGCTCGACTACAACGGTGCCGGTCTCGCCGGTGACAAGACACCGGACGCCGACGACCTCCTGAAGGACGCGAAGAAGGCGGCCAAGGAGGTGCTGACCTCGGTGACGGAGGCCAACGGCACGGGTGCGGCGGGCAGTTCGCCGTCCGCGTCGGCGTCGGCGAAGCCGTCCAAGGCCGGGTCGGCAGAGCCGTCCAAGCGGGCCACGAAGTCGTCCTCCGGCAAGAGCTGAGCCCTCTGAACCAGAACCGGCCACCCGTGCCCCGCACACATGTGCCACTCTGTTGCGCGCAACGACACGCACTGGGAGGGGAGTACGGGTGGCCGCGCCACTTGAGCTGACACGGACGCACCGGATTCTCATCGGTGTGGTCGTCTTCGGTGCCGTCATCATCGCCGGGATCGGCTTCGCGGGTTCGTACGCGGCCGTCCGTGAGCTCGCCCTGCAGAAGGGCTTCGGGAAATTCAGTTACGTCTTCCCGATCGGCATCGACGCCGGTATCTGCGTCCTGCTGGCGCTGGACCTGCTGCTGACCTGGATCCGCATCCCCTTCCCACTGCTGCGGCAGACGGCATGGCTGCTGACGGCGGCGACCATCGCGTTCAACGGCGCGGCGGCATGGCCGGATCCGCTCGGTGTGGGGATGCACAGCGTCATTCCCATCCTGTTCGTCGTCTCGGTGGAGGCGGCCCGGCACGCGGTCGGCCGGATCGCCGACATCACCGCCGACAAGCACATGGAGGGCGTCCGGCTCACTCGCTGGGTACTGTCGCCGCTTCCGACGTTCCTGCTGTGGCGCCGGATGAAGCTGTGGGAGCTGCGCTCCTACGAGCAGGTGATCAAGCTGGAGCAGGAGCGGTTGGTCTACCGGGCCCGCCTGCGTTCCCGCTTCGGCCGCGGCTGGCGACGCAAGGCCCCGGTCGAGTCCCTGATGCCGCTGCGCCTTGCCAAGTACGGCGTCCCCCTGGCGGACACCGCCCCGGCCGGTCTGGCGGCAGCGGGCATAGAACCGGCCCTCCTTCCCCCGGCCCCCGCCCCCGGGGCGGCCATGGGCGGTCGTGCCTCCGGGGCGGCACAAGTGGGCGCGGCACCGCACAACGAGCAGTTCCTGGAACTCGAGGGCAACCGCCAGCCCGAGCGCACCCGGAACAACGACCGGGAAGCCGTCACGGACGACCAGAACCAGTGGCTCCATGCCCGGGACCCCCGCACGGTCGAGTACCAGGGCGGCTACGACCCCACCTACGACCCGGACGAGGAAGACGCCCGCTGGTACGAGGAGCAGCAGCACGCCGAGCAGTACCAGGACCAGTACCAGGAGGAGCCACCCCTTCGGGAGCCCTCCCCGGAGGAGACCGGCAGCTTCCCCATCCCGGTGGTCCCCGGCGGCCGCACCCGTGAGCTGGGCGAGGGCGGTGGCACTCCCGCCGACGGCCCGGACGAGGAGGCGTACTACCAGGTGTTCCGTCAGTCGATAGACGGCAGCTATCCCACGCCCCGCGTCCTCGGCGACAACATCCAGGCCACCTATGGGACGACCCTGACCCCGAGCGCCCTGAAGGACCTCGCCGAACGCTTCCAGCAGCGCCACACGGCGGAACTGGAAGAGGACCACATCGCGTAGGGCGGTACGGGGGAGGGGGGCGCCCGACCGGGACCGGGCGCCCCCTCCCCCGTGGGACCGCTTACTCCCCGAGCAGGGCCCGCACCCGGTCCTGTCCGACGGCCAGCAGCAGTGTGGGCAGCCGCGGTCCGGTGTCCCGTCCGACCAGCAGGTGGTACAGCAGCGCGAAGAACGACCGCTGGGCGGTCTTGATCTCCGCCGGCAGCTCCTTGGGTGTGGCGTCGGCGGAGAAGCCCGCCTGGACCTTGGGCACGCCGTAGACGAGGTGGGTGAGTCCGTCCAGCGACCAGTTGCCGGCGAGCCCGTCGAGCAGCAGCCGCAGCGACTGCTGTCCCCGCTCGTCGAGCGACTTCAGCAGCTCCGCGTCGGGCTCCGCGCGGACGATGGTGCGCTGGTCGGCGGGGACGTGGGTGTTGATCCACGCCTCGGCCTTGTCGTAGCGCGGCCGTGCCTCGTCCAGGGAGCCCAGCGGGTTCGACGGGTCGAGGTCGCTCAGGATCCGCAGTGCCTGGTCCGCGTGACCGGCGGTGATGTCGGCCACCGAGGCGAGCGTGCGGTACGGCAGCGGCCGGGGCGTCCTCGGCAGCTCACCGCTCGCGGTGCGCACCGCGCGGGAGTGCGCGGCCACGTCGGCGGGCAGCGCGGAGCCTTCGGCGACCTTGGCGTCGAGGCGGTCCCACTCGTCGTAGAGACGCTGGATCTCCTGGTCGAAGGCGATCTTGAAGGACTGGTTGGGCCTGCGCCGGGCGTACAGCCAGCGCAGCAGCTGCGGCTCCATGATCTTCAGCGCGTCGGCCGGGGTGGGCACCCCGCCCTTCGACGACGACATCTTCGCCATGCCGCTGATGCCGACGAAGGCGTACATCGGCCCGATGGGCTGCTCGCCGCCGAAGATCCCGACGATCTGTCCGCCCACCTGGAACGACGAGCCGGGGGACGAGTGGTCGACACCGCTGGGCTCGAAGATCACGCCCTCGTAGGCCCACCGCATGGGCCAGTCGACCTTCCAGACCAGCTTGCCGCGGTTGAACTCGTTCAGCCGGACGGTCTCGGAGAAGCCGCACGCGGTGCAGGCGTAGGTCAGCTCGGTGGAGTCGTCGTCGTAGGAGGTGACGGTGGTGAGGTCCTTCTCGCAGTTGCCGCAGTACGGCTTGTACGGGAAGTACCCGCCCGAACCCGAGCTGCCGTCGTCCTCGGCGGCCGCGCCGGAGCCCTCGGCGGCCTCCAGCTCGGCCTCGTCGACGGGCTTCTGCTGCTGCTTCTTCGCCGGGGCCTTCTTGGTGCGGTACTGGTCGAGGATCGCGTCGATGTCGCCGCGGTGCTTCATGGCGTGCAGGATCTGCTCGCGGTAGACGCCGGAGGTGTACTGCTCCGTCTGGCTGATCCCGTCGAACTCCACGCCCAGCTCGGCCAGCGACGCGACCATCGCGGCCCTGAAGTGCTCGGCCCAGTTGGGGTGGGCCGAGCCCTTGGGCGCGGGGACGGAGGTCAGCGGCTTGCCGATGTGCTCGGACCATGTCTCGTCGACTCCGGGGACACCGGCCGGGACCTTGCGGTACCGGTCGTAGTCGTCCCAGGAGATCAGGTGCCGGACCTCGTGGCCGCGGCGGCGGACCTCGTCGGCGACGAGGTGCGGGGTCATGACCTCGCGGAGGTTGCCGAGGTGGATCGGGCCGGACGGGGACAGGCCGGACGCGACGACGACGGGTTTGCCCGGGGCCCGACGCTCCGACTCCTCGATGACGTCATCCGCGAAACGGGAGACCCAGTCGGTGGTCTCGGTGCTCTGAGCCACGATCGGCACGTCCTTCTTTCTGCTGGAGCAGCCGGTACGGTCGCACGGCTGGCCGCTCCATTCTCCCAGCAACGGCGGCAACGGCGAAAACGCCTTTTCACCAGGGCGCCCAGGGGCACCGCCGGGCCGCCCGCCGTGCGGCTCCGCTGTCGAGAAAACCGCTTCACCCCCCATGGGATACTGACCGCGTCTATCTGCACCCACGAGGAGAACAGGCACCCACTCACATGGCCTCGGTCACATCGCTCACCGATCTCGTCAACCAGCAGCTCACGTCCGCTCTCCCGGCCACCCAGCCGGAGGCGGACCCGCTGCTGCGACGTAGCGACCGGGCGGACTTCCAGGCCAACGGCATCCTCGCGCTGGCGAAGAAGGCGAAGGCGAACCCGCGGGAGCTGGCGGCCGAGGTCGTCTCGCGCGTCACCACCGGCGACCTGATCAAGGACGTCGAGGTCTCCGGCCCCGGCTTCCTCAACATCACGCTCGCCGACCGGGCGATCACGGAGAACCTCGCCGCGCGGCACGCGGACGGCGAGCGTCTCGGTGTGCCGCTGAAGCAGGACGCGGGCGTCACGGTCGTCGACTACGCCCAGCCCAACGTGGCGAAGGAGATGCACGTCGGTCACCTGCGGTCGGCGGTCATCGGCGACGCGCTGCGCTCCATGCTCGACTTCACCGGCGAGCAGACGATCGGCCGGCACCACATCGGCGACTGGGGCACCCAGTTCGGCATGCTCATCCAGTACCTGTTCGAGCACCCCGGTGAGCTGGCCCCGGCCGAGGACGTCGACGGCGAGCAGGCCATGTCGAACCTGAACCGGGTGTACAAGGCGTCGCGCGCCGTCTTCGACTCGGACGAGGAGTTCAAGGAGCGGGCCCGGGGACGGGTCGTCGCCCTCCAGTCCGGTGACAAGGAGACGCTCGAGCTGTGGCAGCAGTTCGTGGACGAGTCGAAGGTCTACTTCAACTCCGTCTTCGACAAGCTCGACATGGAGATCCGCGACGAGGAGATCGTCGGCGAGTCCGCGTACAACGAGGGCATGCCCGAGACCGCCCGGCTCCTGGAGGAGATGGGCGTCGCGGTGCGCTCCGAGGGCGCGCTCGTGGTGTTCTTCGACGAGATCCGCGGCAAGGACGACCAGCCGGTCCCGCTGATCGTGCAGAAGGCCGACGGCGGCTTCGGCTACGCGGCCTCCGACCTGACCGCGATCCGCAACCGCGTCGTCGACCTGCACGCGACCACGCTGCTGTACGTCGTCGACGTGCGTCAGTCGCTGCACTTCAGGATGGTCTTCGAGACGGCCCGCCGGGCCGGCTGGCTCGGCGACGACGTCACCGCGCACAATATGGGCTACGGCACGGTGCTCGGCGCGGACGGCAAGCCCTTCAAGACGCGTGCGGGCGAGACCGTACGCCTCGAGGACCTGCTGGACGAGGCGGTGCAGCGGGCCGCGCAGGTCGTACGGGAGAAGGCGCGGGACCTCACCGAGGAGGAGATCCAGGAGCGGGCCGCGCAGGTCGGCATCGGCGCCGTGAAGTACGCGGACCTGTCGACCTCGCCGAGCCGCGACTACAAGTTCGACCTGGACCAGATGGTCTCGCTCAACGGCGACACCAGCGTGTACCTCCAATACGCCTACGCCCGTATCCGGTCCATCCTCCGCAAGGCCGGTGAGGTCCGCCCCGCGGCCCACCCGGAGCTGGCCCTGCACGAGGCGGAGCGCGCGCTGGGCCTGCACCTGGACGCGTTCGGGGACGCCGTCTTCGAGGCGGCCGCGGAGTACGCCCCGCACAAGCTGGCGGCGTACCTGTACCAGTTGGCGTCGCTGTACACGACGTTCTACGACAAGTGCCCGGTGCTGAAGGCCGATTCACCGGAGCAGGTGGAGAACCGCCTCTTCCTCTGCGACCTCACGGCCCGCACGCTGCACCGGGGCATGGCCCTGCTGGGCATCCGGACGCCCGAGCGGCTCTGACCACCCGTACACACCCCCGCGCGGCCCGTCCTCTCCCTGGTGGGAGGACGGGCCGCGTCGTGCACACGAGGCAACCGGCTTTGAAGGAGTGACATGTCCGACCGCGCCGAGGGCGGGCACCGGGACGACGAGGCCGTCGACCGAGACCCGGCATCCGACTGCCCGTTCTGTCTCATCGTGCGGGGTACCGCGCCCGCGCGGGTGGTACGGCGCTGGGCGGACGCGCTGGCCATCACGCCCCGGGGCGGAGGCGTGACCCATGGGCATGTACTGGTCCTGCCCACGACGCACGTCCCCGACGTGGCGGCCGATCCGTCCGTCTCCGCGACGACGATGCGGTACGCCGCCGAACTCGCCGCCGAGGTGGGCGACTGCAACATCATCACGTCGCGGGGCGCGGCGGCCACGCAGACGGTCCGGCATCTGCACGTCCATGTGGTGCCGCGTCGGCCCGGGGACGGCATCCTCCTGCCGTGGACGGCACCGGAGGGTTCGGGCGGCCGGGAGCGGGTGGGGTCAGCGCAGGGCGAGGATCAATAGGCTGTCGGCGGCGACGAGGATGCCGTAGCAGAAGAGGAGCGGCCGGGACAGCAGCACGCCCGGCCAGGAGACCGGGCCGCCGTACCGTTCGGCGTCCATCGTGAGCGCGGGGGGCGGGCCGTCGCCGGTGACGACCTTCTCGTAGAGGGTACGGAACAGCCGTTCCTGGCGGAGGTAGTAGCCGTCGAGCAGCCAGAAGCCGACGGCCACGGCGACGGTCACCAGGACCGGCTTCCAGCCGTGGCCACGGTCCGCCACGGCGATCAGCACACTGCTGAGCGTGATGCTCCAGCCCTTCACCATGAACGAGTTGTTGCTGAGGCGGCTGATCACGCTCTGCAGCAACTCCAGGTGTTTGAGGTCCTGTTCGCGCAGGTGGCGGGGGGCGGTCATGGGGCGGGGGCCCGCTGCGCGGGGGCGGCCGGTCCGGACTCCGGCAACGTGAACTGCTCGTTGAGTTCCCCGACGCGGTGTTCCAGCCAGTCCTCGAGCCTGCCGGGGGCGTAGCGGCGCAGCAGGGCCTGGCCCTGGTCGAGGATCTCCAGGCGCAGCCGCGGGGTGGCGGCTCCGGTCCCCTCTTCGCCGGCGGTGGGCCACTCGTAGTCGCGCAGGGGCATCTCCATGCTGCCGGCCAGACCGGACTCGGCCCGCTGTTCGACGATCAGCGCGCAGGCGTCGTCGACGACCTGGTACGCGTCGGCCCGGGCCTGTTCCAGGGCGGCGCGCAGTCGGTGCCAGGAGTCGCTGTGCGCGGTGATCAGCTGCCGTGCGGGGGGCACCAGCCCGCCCACCTGCCGCTGCGCGGCGGTCAGGGCGGTCCGGGCGTCCTTGTCGCTCTCGGCGAACGGATTGTGGGCGAGGGCCGTGGTGGCCAGGGTGGCGAGGCTGAGCGTGAGGACGAGGAACACCGCGACGGCGCTGCCGCCCGGACCGAAGTCCGCGGGGTCGCTCTTGTACACCCGGGACGACGCGGTGAAGCCGAGCATCGCGATCAGCGCGAGGTTGGCCAGGACCGGCCAGAACAGGACGGGCCAGGGCAGATCGTCGGGCCGCCGGGTCTCGGTACGGGGGCCGTCCGGTCGCCACAGGTGCCGCCAGGCCGCCCGCAGCGGGCGCCGTACGCGTTCCGGGCGACGGCCGACGCGCACCCGCCATCGGAAGAGCGACCTGCCGAGCAGATGGCCCAGGGCGAACTGGAGGACGGCCACGCCGAGGGTGACCAGGTAGACGAGGTACTCGGCGGCCGTGTCCATGACGCCGTCGCCGCCGATGCTCAGCATCTCCGCCATGGCCCGGCCGATGAACGGCAGGTCGAACGCGGCGTTGGTGATGAGCGCGATCCACTGGAGCCATGCCCACGGCATACGGCCGCGGCGCAGCCCTTCCGGGCCGTCCGCGGTGTGCCGGGCACGTACGGCGGCGGCCTGGTGCCGTGCCTCGCCCGCCGTACGGCCGAGGGTGAGACGCTCCACGGCGTCGATCCCCGTCAGCGCGGCCTGGTACGTCTTCAGCAGGGCCGTGCCCAGTTCCCCCAAGGGGTTCTGCACCCTGCTGAGCCCGGTGTTGGCCCGGGTGAAGGCCCGCATCAGGGTGACGCGCTCCTGGCTGTCCACGGGGTCGACCGGGCGTCCCGCCGGGCGTGCCCCGATGCCGATGTCCACGACGCGCCGGTGGGCCGGGCAGGGTATGGGGGCGTCACGCGGCCCGCCCTCCGGGGGCGAGCCGTTGATCTCGGTCGTCTTCATGGTGGGCGTCCGGCCTCACTTTCCGATGATCTTCACGTCCACACGCCGGTCGCACTGCAGCCGCTGCTCCCGGGTCCTGCTCTCCTCGGTGACGTCCTCGGGGCATCCCGGCGACACCCCCTTGCCGTACGCCTTCACCCGGGAGGCGGGCACCCCGTGCTCGACGAGCCTGTCGGCCACCGCGTCCGCGCGGGCCCCCGAGAGCTCCCGGTCGTTCAGGCGCGTCCCGCGCGGGTCGACGTACCCGTAGACCTCGACACGGTCCAGCGAGGGTGTCGTGCGGGCGGCCACGGCGATGTCGGCGAGGGCCCGCCCGGCCTTGTCCCGCAGCCGCGCGGAGTCGGTGGCGAACAGGGCGGCGCCCGGCAGGGTGTACGTCCGGGTGCCTCCCTCACCGAACGACACCACCGGGTCGTCCGGGAGTGGGCCGCCGGCCCGCTCACCGGACTCCCCGGTCCTGCCGACGGGTGCCTTGCTGACGGTGCACGACGTGCCGGCGCCCGCGCGTTCGCACAGGGTCTTCCACAGTTCGCCCAGCCAGGCCCGCCGGCCGGTGTCGGCGGAGGGCTGTCGGCCGGCGGAGTGCCCGAGCCCCATGAAGGTGACCGATACGTCCTTCAGGTCGGGGAGTTCGCCGAACTCGCCCTGGGTGGCGCACAAGGAGACAATGGACTTCAGGTCCTGCGCGGAGCCGAACCGGGCGTTCCTCAGGTCCGCGCAGCCGGTGGTGGACAGCCCGTCGCTGAGCACCAGCAGCCGTCGCTTGCCCTGAACGCCGTCGAGCATCTCGGTTCCGGCCGCGAGCGCGGCGAGCACGTCGGTGCCCCCGGCGGCGGGCACCGTCTGCCGGGCCGCGGCGACGTCGTCCCGGAGGCACTCGTTCGCGTCCTCGCGGTTGTCCTTCTGGCGGGCCTCGTTGTCGTTGCTCCGCCGCCAGTCGGCCGAGCGGCGCAGCACGCTCCACTCCACCTGTCCGTCGGGTCCGCCGAACGTGCCGATGGTGATGACCTG
Source organism: Streptomyces sp. NPDC031365 (assembly GCF_055569765.1). Lineage (NCBI taxonomy): Bacteria > Bacillati > Actinomycetota > Actinomycetes > Kitasatosporales > Streptomycetaceae > Streptomyces > Streptomyces sp. NPDC031365. The sequence goes on from NZ_JBVIIM010000036.1 coordinate 45,713, forward strand.
GTTGCTCTTCCCCTTCTCGCTGAGCAGGTCGCCGATCAGGGGGCCGTAGTCGATGTCCGGCCCCCCGGCCGTTGTACCCCGCGTCGACGTGGTGCCGTCGACGAGGACGACGGTCGCGTCCGCGCCACCGACGGCTTCCTGGTCGTCCATCCAGCGGCAGCCCCGCCTGGGGTCGTCCGCCGAGCAGCCGGTCAGGCCGCCGAGGACGACCGTGAGGGCGGCCGCGGCCGCGAGAATGCCCCTCGTCCGCCGCCCGGCGCTCATCGGTCCGTCCCCTCGGCCGCGACGGCGTCCTCGACCCAGGAGAACGGACCGACGCCCATCTCCCGGCAGAAGGCGCTGAGCGCCTTGTCGTAGGCGTCGGCGAACTCGAACAGGCCGGCCTCCTGGTGGTCCCCGCGCGCCCCCTTCAGGGCGGCCACCAGGGCGTCGACGCTGGTACGCCGCTGGTGACGCAGCGCCTCCAGCACCGTACGGAAGTCCGGGTCGGCGAAGGTGGCCGCGAACGGGACCAGTAGGCGCCGCTGGTGCGCGTCCAGCTCGCCCATGAGCTCCAGCCGGCTGATCACGTCCAGCCAGGCCTCGGTGAGCGTCCGTGCCCGCTCGGCGCGGATCATGCCCAGCCGCTGCGTCTCCTTGAGCGTCAACTCCTCGAGGTGGTACGGCAGTACGTGCTCACGCAGCGCCGGGTCCACCCGGGTCCGGACGGACGGTGTGCAGCGGATGCGTCCCTCGGCGTCGTCGAAGCACCAGTTGCCCTCGGTGGCGAGTGCGGTGTTGACCGCGGTCTCGGCGGCGACCGCGTCGGCCGGGTCGCACCCGCGGGCCGCCGGCCAGGCGACCCGGAGCAGTTCCTCGCGGGCCGTCTCCTCGTGCAGGCCGACGCGCGCCTTCAGCGTCTCCTGCGACATGGTCTGGCTGGTCCACTGGAAGGTGGGGAAGGCCTGGAAGGAGAACACGTCGTCACGGGCCGGCAGCGGGAGGGGTTCCTCCTGCGGGCGGGACCGGACGAACGCATCCCTGCGCGGGGTGAGTTGCGAGCCGTTGCCGTCCGGGACGCCGGGATCGGTGCTCACCTCCGGGAAGTCGTCGTGCTCCGTGCGCCGCCATGCGCGGTATGCCTCGCGCAGGGTGGCGAACAGGCCCTTGGGCCGTCGTGTCATGGTCGGTCCTCCTGGAGTTCTGGGGTCGGCGGGTTCGGGGTCGGCGGCTGCCGGGGTCGGCGGCTGCCGGAGGTTCCGGGATGGGTGGGTCCCGGCGTCTTGGGTTGGCGGTCCTGGCCGGTCGGTCCCCGCGGTCCGGGGTTGCCGGGGCCGGGCTCTCTCGTTCAGGTGTGAGGCGCCGGGGTCCGGGGTCCGAGGTACGCAATCCGGGCAGGCGCGCGGACCAAGTGCCGGAATCGGGGTGGAACGTGGCGGCGGACGGCGGGGTCAGGGGCCGCCCAGGGCATCCAGGACCTGCCGTACGACGACGGCATCCGGGTGCGCCCGTGCGCACCGCCGCAGGTGGAACATGCTTCGGCGGCGGCGAGGAGCGCAGACTCGCGGTACGAACTTCTCCGCGAACCGGGCGAGTTCCGCGTCCTGGTCGGCGATCAGCAGCCAGTCCAGCAGCACTTTCCACGCCTGACCGGAGTGCGCCGGGTCGACCAGCGCGTCCTGCCACAGCAGCAGGAGCGTCTCCTCCCGGTCGGCGTCGTCCATCGCCTGCTGGGCGAGCCTGGGCCGCGTCTGCAGTTCGGGCCCGACGACGAGGGGGCCGAGGACGAGCAGGGCCCGGACCGCGTGCCGGGGCAGGTTGTCGTTGTCCGAACGGATCCACCGCCCGAGCGCCTCGGTGACGGGTCCCGCGCCGTCCTCGGCAAGGAACAGGGCCGTGAGGGAGTAGGCGACGGAGGCGTAGGGGACGAGGGCCGGCCGGCCCGCCAGTACCTCCAGGGCCGGCAGGGTCGCGGACACGTCCCGGGTGCCCAGGACGGTGCCGTAGGCCCGGGCGGCACTGTCCTGGAACGCCCACTTGGGGCTGTCGGCCCAGGAGGCGACCTGTCGGGCGACGCGGTCCGACAGCCACTCGTGGCCGGCGTCCAGCGCCACGGCCAGGGCGAGGGCGGCGCACCGCCGGTCGCTCACCGACTTGCTGAGCGCCCACACCTTCACCAGGTTCCGGTAGACGCTGTCGAAGTCGTGCCGGAGCAGGTGGCCCGCGAGCACCCCGGCCCGCGTCCGGACCCGCTGGAGGCCGTCGGAGCCGAGCGTCCGCAGCCACGCCACCAGCGGTTCGCGCAGCCAGGGAAGGTCGTGCCAGACGACCTCGACGGCGGTCGGCATCAACTCCGGGTCCGCGAGCCGGGCCCGCCGGGGGTTGTCGTGCATCGCCCAGCCCCGTTCGGCCGCGATGCCCCCACCCGGCGGTGCCAGGCGGTCGAGGTCGGCCTCGAAGACGGGCCGGGCGGGCGCGGAGTCCCGGTTCTCGACGCGCAGCATGTCGGCACCGAGCAGGGTGCCGGCCCTGATGACGTCGGACAGCGGCATCTCGTGGCCGAGCAGATAGGCGATGCGCAGCGCCTGGTGGTACGGGCCGGCCGCCAACGGGTCCGTCGTCCGCTCGGAGAGCATCAGGAACCGTCTGACCACGCCTCGCAGGTCGTCCGCGGGAGTGTCGAGGAGGGTGTCGAGTGCTCCCTCGGGTCCGTGCAGACATCCGGCGAGGTCCCGGGCGAAACGGGTGACCCAGTGGACGGAGGCGGCGGCGCCGAGTTTCCTGACCGTCCGTCCGTCCGCCATGACCCTCTCGCGGAACTCTCGGGTGGCATCGATGGTGCAGTTCTCCGCGCACCGTGCGCGGTGCTCGGCGAGCGCGGCCGTCAGATGCGCTTGCAGGACTTCGGCGAGGTCGGGTCTGCGGTGGTGGAAGGCGTACGGGCCGAGGTCGTGGCCGGCCTGGGGATCCTCGACGATCACCACGGCGTAGGCCTCGCGCTCCCTGGCCCGCAGGGCGAGTGCTTCCAGGGCGGCCGGGTCGGGCCGGTGCGTGCCCACGTTCACGCGGACGCCGCGGCCCCGCTCCAGCCGGCGGCCGTTGCGCTCGATCAGGACCTGGACCAGACGGTCGTGCGGGCCGTGCAGCACGCTGACGCCCGCGCTGCCGCACGCCTCGGTCAGCAGCACACAGCCCGTGGCCTCCCGCCCGCTGCCCCTCGCACCGACCACCACGACGAGATGGTGCTCGATGAGGCTGTCGGCCATCCCCTTGTGGTCCGGGACCGTCTCGTACAGCTCCCATATTCGGCTCGTCTCGGCGACGTCGAGGTCGATCCGCTGGAACTCGACGGGCTGGGCCCCGCCCACGTTCAGCGCGAAGGCGTCACCGTGGAGGGCGACCGCACTACCGAACGCCTCCAGCTTCTCGATCCGGTCGACGTCCCGCTCACCGGGGTCCGGCAACCGGCGCTCAGGCTTCCCAGGCGGGTCCCCGGGGATGTCCCGCGTCCGCCCGGATGGCCGGGTTCCGTCGTCCGGGCGGCCGGCGGTCCCCTCCTCGGGAGGGCCGGCGGGGGTGTCGTCGTCGGAGGGCGCCGGCCGGGTGCCGTCGGCGGGGGTTCCGGTGTCGTACGGGGTGTCCGGGCCCGGCTCGGCCGTGGTGGTCTGTTCCGGACCGTCGTGCTCGGGGGTGTCGCCCCCGGAGAAGTCGTCGGTGGAGCTCACGATCGTTCCTCGTCCTGGTCGTCGTCGCGCTTGTCCTCGAAGTCGCCGTCGAAGTCGCCGTCGTTGTCGTTGTCGAAGTCGTTGTCGAAGCCGTCGTCGAAGCCGTCGTCGGGGTCGGAGGAGTGGTTGCGGACCACTCCGCTGTTGCCGCTGCCGCCGAGGAGCACCACGCCGCGGTCGGACCGGATGCTGCGGACATTCCCCACGCTGCCGGTGCCGGTGCCGCCGCCGCTGCCGCCGGCGTCGTCCCGACGTCGCTTGGGGCCGAGCGCCGGAACGGCCGCGCGGACCGCCTTGATCAGGGGCGGGAGGTAGATTTCCTCGCGGTGCGGACGGAAGTGGATGGCCTGGCGGGACGCCATGGCCCGGATGTCCTCCGGGAAGTCCGCCCGGTCGGGCATCTCCTCGCGGTCCACCAGGACCGGAAGGACCTTCAGTCCCCACTGCAGGGCGAGGGCGATCTCCAGGCGGACCCAGTCGGCCTCGTCGTCCAGGCACCGGCGGCCGTTCTCGTCCACGGCCGTTTCCCACTTCCGGCCGATGAGGGCGAGCAGCAGGTCGCACTTGCGCAGCTTCGTCTTGATCTGCTCGGGGTAGTACGCGCCCTTGTCGATGGAGCGCTGGTCGCGGAACACCTCGGAGGCGCCGAACCTCCCCCGCAGCCCCGTGTCGAGATGGGGGGCGGTACCACCGGTGTCGGCACGACGGAAGTTGATGAAGACGGAGGGGGCCATGCTGTTCCTCGTTTCACGGGAAGCGCATCCGGCGTGGTCCGGACGGCCGCGGTGGTGCCGGGGGAACTGGTGGTGCCCCGGCGGATGTGGATCGGGGACGGCCCGCCTGCGGTGAGCAGACGGTGGGCGGTCGGTGGACGGACTCGGAGGTAGCGGGGCCCGGTCGTGGGATCGGTGAGGCCCGGGTCCGAACTCGGTGGAGTAGATCGACGTTTTCAGCCGGTTCAAAGGGGGTCAATGAGTTGCCTGTGGCCACTTGCGCAGGCAACAGGGCACATCGGAGCCGGGTGGGTCTGCCGGGCCTCGCGAGGCGCCGGGGTGCGATCAGGGGTGGGACGTGCCCGAACGCATGCCTCGTGAGGGCGGCGGAGCGGGAGAAATGTACGGCCGGATCAGTGAATTCGGCCCGACGGACTGTCGGCGCCGACAGCTCCGTCGGCGGGCGGCTCGGCCCTGTCGGCCCCGGCTCAGCCGCTGCCTCCCCCGGCGTCCTGGTCCCCGCGCAGACTCGCGGCGATGAGGGGGAGCGTGTCCCGGACGGCAGGGTGTTTGCGCCGGGTGGCCAACGCCGACCGCAGTTGCCGCAGTTCGGCGCGGACGGTGCTGGAATCGGTCGTCATGGCGTGGTGGACCACCGACACGGTCTGCGCGCAAGCCCGTTCGACGTCTCCGGCGTCCGCCAGGGCCAGCGCCAGCCGGGCGCCGTGGCGGGCCCGGGCCCGCAGGGCATACGGAGCGATGGACTGCCTGCTCCCGTCGAGCAGCGCGACGGCTTCCTCGGCCTCGCCCAGTTCCCGCAGGCACCACGCCGTGACGAAGGCGGTGAGGTCGGGTAAGTGGGTGCTGCCCAGGACCAGGTCGTCCTCGCTGTCCGTACTCGCGCCGTCGGCCAGTCCGGCCGCCCGCTCCAGTGCGCGCCGGCACTGGGTCTCGTTTCCCATGAGCGCGTAGCCCTGGGCTTCTCGCTGGGTGGCCAGCTTCCTGGTCCGGACGTCGTGGGCCTGCGTCCCGGCCGCTTTGGCGAGTTCCACGGTGGACATCGAGTCGTCCTGATACAGGGCGATTTCGGCCCGGCGTAACAGTGTGTAAACGGTCATCTCGGTGTCACCGGCCGCCTCTGCCAGGCCCGCGGCCTGGCCGGTCCACCAGCGTGCCGCGGAGTCGTCGCCGGCCTCCTGCGCCATCCAGCCCGTGTACTCGGCGAAACGGGCCGCGAGCCGGAGAGCGGCGGCCCGGTGACGGGACGGCTCTTTGCGGCTCAGGCCACGCAGCGCCGCGGTCGCCGCGATGCTCATCGGTACGACGGCGGCCGGGCCGGAACACTGGCCGAGACTCCGGCACTGCCGGTACACGCCCCGGTAGACGGTGAGTGCCTCCTCCATCGCGCCGCCCGTGAGGGAACGCGGTGCGACGGCCCACTTCGCGGCGACCGCCGGAACGCGTTCGTCCGTGGCCGGGCCCGGGTCGCAGGCGGTGAAGTCGGTCGCCCCGTCGGCACCGAGGTGGAGCGACCAGGGACCGGAGCCGCCGAACGGTGGGACGGGCGCGACCTCTTCCGTGCCACCGCGCGCCGGACGCTCCAGCAGCGCGACGAGTTCACCACCCGCGCCGAGCTTGGCGTCACACAACCGCGCGAGCCGGTCGCTGGGGGTGCCCATCTCACGTTCGATCTTGCTCAGGTATTCCCTGGAGCAATGGACCTTGCCGGCCAGTTGAGCCAGTGACATTCCGGAAGAAGTCCTCAGCCGGCGCAGTTCCGGTCCGAAGGCCGGACGAACTGGTGCCATGGTCGCTCCCCCCGCAGTGCCCCCTTGCCGAGCCGAGTTTGCCATAGCTTGGTCGCCAGTCAACCGATCAGTGACTTTGTCGTACTAGATGAACACCTTTGAGTGACACGCGACGTGTTATGCGCTTTGGCAGCCCTTTTGAGACCGTCGAGGATCGATCGGCTCACGAAAGCAGGCTCGCAGCACCGCACCCGGCGCCTGCGCAGACCCTCCGCGATCTCCTCCGGTGTCTGCGTCACGAAGCACAGGCGAACGGTGGCAAGTCCGGGTCGGTGGCGTAGGAGCGTGCGCCGGGGACGTACGCCACGTCGTGCCGGACCACTTCGGGGAGCAGGGCGGCGGGCGGTCAGCCCTTCACGCCCACCGCCCCGTAGACATTGATGTCGGCGTCCGTCACGTCGTCGATGTCCTCGTAGCGGACCCGTTCGATGGGGTCCAGGCTCTCCAGGTAGGAGGCTTCCGGTCGCTCGGGGACGGGGGCCGCGTGGTCGGGGCGCCAGCGGTGGACGGGGACCACACCCGGGTCCACGACGCCCAGGGAGTGCTCGGTGAAGAAGCGTCCGACCTCCGCCCTCGTGCGCAGCACGAACGTGAACCCGCGCTCGGTGTATGTCCGTTGCACCGCCCGCACGTTGTCGGGGTTCAGGTCCTCGGTGAGATGGCTGAGCACCACGCGGCTGCCGGAGGGCAGCGCGTCGACCAGATCCCGCACGATCGGGTACGCCTCCTCGTCCTCGACGAAGTGCAGGACGGCGACCAGGCAGAGCGCGATCGGCCGGTCGAAGTCCAGTGTCTTCGCGGCGTGTTCGACAATGGCGGCCGGGTTCTTCAGGTCCGCGTCGATGTAGTCGGTACGTCCCTCGGGGCCGCTGGTGAGCAGGGCGCGCGCGTGCGCCAGCACCACCGGGTCGTTGTCGACGTACACGACCCGCGACTCGGGGGCGACGCCCTGGGCGATCTGGTGCACGTTCTCGGCGGTGGGCAGGCCGGTGCCGATGTCGAGGAACTGACGGATGCCGTCCTCCGTCACCAGCGTGTTCACCGCGCGCCGCAGGAAGTCCCGGTTGTGCCGGACGTCGAGGTACCCGCGCGGGTTCGCCGCCAGCGCGGCGGCGGCCGCCGACAGGTCCACGGGGTAGTGGTCCTTGCCTCCGAGGAACACGTCGTAGACCCGGGCCGGATGCGCCTTGCTGCTGTCGATCCGCCTGCGCAGCTCGGCGGGATCCTGGCTGAGCGCGTCACCGGACATGGGCGTCTCCCTGGGGGGTTGGTGATTCGGCCAACGCTCAACAACCTAACCCGCGAAGGGACTTGATGTGCCCGGTTCGTGCGGCCGGTCACTCCAGCACGGTCGTGCCCTCCGGCACCCACTCCTGGCCGCCCAGCGGGAACTCGTACGCCGGGCGCCCGTTGTTGCCGCTGGTGCGGTAGGGGCGGCCCTTGTCGTCCACGGTGAGCGTGCCGCTGCGGGAGCCGCTGGACCACTTCAGCTCCAGGTACCAGCTCACGTCATACGCGGAGGCGTCGGCGGTGATGTAGTAGACCTCGGGGTCGGACTCGCTCACCTTGAAGGGGAAGTCGCGGTGCCCGGACACCGGCGTCACGGCCGGCCGCGCGGCGTCCAGGGCGACGGTGAAGGCACGCGTGGGTACGCCGCCGCCGCATCCGACGCCGGGATAGCCCATGACGAAGTCGTTCCAGGCGAGCGGCGTCCGCTTGCCCGCGATCCGCACGGTGAGCGCGTTCACGACCACCGTCTCCGCGCTCGTCCCCTGCACGGTCAGCCGGACGTACTGCTTCCCCGACGAGACCGCGCCGGCGGCCCCGACCCACGCCGGTGCGTCCTGTTCCGTCGGCGGCGGGCCCACCTGGCCCGCCGGCCGTTTGATCAGATACCGCTGCAGACAGGGGCTCTCCCAGATGTACGGCTCGGTCTGGACGGTGAGCGGTACGGCAGCGTCTGCCCCGGGCTTGTTTCCCGGCGAGGCAGCGGCACTGGTGGCCGGCGGGCTGCTCGCGTCCCTGTCCTTGCCGGGGGACGCCGACACGGACGGGGAGGAGGAGGAGGAGGAGGTGGTGGAGCGCGAGGGCGATGGGGTGACGTCCTTGCCGTCGACGCTCGCGGCGCCCACCGGTGTGCGCCGGTCGCCCCCTTCCGTCCCGCCGTCGCCCCGCAGATCGACGGCGAGTGTGACTCCGCCGAGCAGGGCGGCGACGGCGATCCCCGCGAGGAGGGCGCTACGGGTACGGCGCCGGGGTCGGCGCCCGGGACGGGGTTCGCCCGAACCCTCCGCCTCCGGGAGCTCGACCGGCCCGACCACCCCCGACCCGCCCTCGGTCACCGCGGCCGGCTCCGGGGCGACCGGCCCGGCGTCTTCCCGCGCCTCACCGGCCATGGCGGCCACCGCCGGTCCCGCAGCCTCCGCGGGCTCGGCGGGCTCGGCGGGCTCCGTGGGCTCCGTGGGCTCCACCGGCCCCGCCGCCCCCGGCCTGCGGCCCCGGGCCGCGTCCGCCAGCACCCACCGGCGGTGCAGCTCGACCAGCTCTCCGGGGCCCGCCTTGCACAGCCGGGCGAGCCGCTCCACCGGTGCGTAGTCCGTCGGCACCGCGTCCCCGTTGCAGTACCGGTGCAGCGTCGACGTACTCATGTGGAGCCGCTTGGCGAGCACCCCGTAGCTCAGCCCCGACCGCTCCTTCAACTGCCGCAGCAGCGCGGCGAACTCCTCCGCAGGCATGTCTCCCGACACCGTGTCTCCCTCCCCCGTGTCCCATTCCACCGTTCCAGGGAACGGTCGTTTTCCCAGGTCACAGCGGCATGAGCGTTCCAGCGTCCCGGATCCTCCGTTGGATGTGGCGGCCGGGACGGATCACTCCGCAGGCTCTGGTCATCCAAGCACGCCGCTCACCACAACCGGTGGGGTGGCCACGCCGAACTCGTACTGACGACAAGGAACAAGACATGCGCGCCTCCCGCATCCGCCTGCTCGCCGCAACCGGAATCACCCTCGCCACGCTCGCCCTCACGGCCTGCGAGGACGGTACGGGTGCCCAGGACGAGGGCGCGCCCCAGCCGTCCGCGACGGCGACCACGGACACACCCGCCAAGTCCCCTTCGACCCCGCCCTCGCAGCCTCCGGCGGACGGCACCGCCGCGAACGACCCCGCGCAGTCCGGCGGGGGCACGAACGGCGACAAGGGCAACGACAAGGCGAAGGGCTCCGACGACGACCCTCAGGACCGCGTCGCCTGCAACGGCTCCAACACCACCGTCACCGCCCGGCCGGTCCCCCGCCCCGTCAACCACATGCTGATCACGGTCAAGAACACGGGATCGAAGCTCTGCGACCTCACCTACTACCCGGTGCTCCGCTTCGACGAGATGCAGTGGGCGCCGCAGCCGTTCGAGGAGTCGAAGCCGCAGGCCGTCGTGAGTCTCGCGCCGGGCGAGTCGGCGTACGCGGGCGCCCTGCTGTCGGCCGCCGACGGCAGCGGCGACGGCGGCACCACCGGCCACAAGCTCGCCGTCGGCTTCCATGGCCGCACCCCGAACAGCGACGGCGGCCCGTCCGCACTCCCGTCCCTGCCGGCCAAGGGCGTGTACTACGACAGCAGTCTGACGGTGACGTACTGGCAGCAGTCGATGGACGACGCGCTCACCTACTGAACGGCGCCTACTGAACGGCGCTCAGTTTCTGGGCCGCTTCGGTGGCCCAGTAGGTGAGGATGTTGCGCGCACCGGCCCGCTTGATGCCGGTGAGCGTCTCGAGGATCGCCCGGTCCCGGTCGATCCAGCCCTTCTCGGCGGCGGCCTCGATCATCGAGTACTCACCGGAGATCTGGTACGCCGCCACCGGCACGTCCACCGAGTCGGCGACCCGCGCGAGGATGTCCAGATACGGACCCGCCGGCTTCACCATCACCATGTCGGCGCCCTCCTCCAGGTCGAGCGCCAGTTCGCGCATCGACTCACGGACGTTCGCCGGGTCCTGCTGGTACGTCTTGCGGTCACCCTGGAGCGAGGAGGCCACGGCCTCGCGGAACGGTCCGTAGAAGGCGGAGGCGTACTTGGCGGTGTAGGCCAGGATCGCCACGTCCTCCCGCCCGATCTGGTCGAGGGCGTCGCGGACGACGCCGATCTGCCCGTCCATCATCCCGCTGGGGCCGACCACGTGCGCGCCCGCGTCGGCCTGGACCTGCGCCATCTCGGCGTACCGCTCGAGCGTGGCGTCGTTGTCGACACGGCCCTGCTCGTCCAGCACCCCGCAGTGCCCATGATCCGTCGTCTCGTCGAGGCACAGGTCGGACATGACGAGCAGGTCGTCCCCGACCTCGGCCCGCACGTCACGGAGGGCGACCTGGAGGATCCCGTCCGGGTCGGTCCCCGGCGTCCCGAGGGCGTCCTTCTTCGACTCCTCCGGCACCCCGAACAGCATGATCCCGGAGATCCCGGCCGCCACGGCCTCCGCGGCGGCCTTCTTCAGACTGTCCCGCGTGTGCTGCACGACACCGGGCATCGCCGCGATCGGCACCGGTTCTCCCGCGCCCTCGCGCACGAAGGCCGGGAGGATGAAGTCGGCGGGGTGCAGCCTGGTCTCGGCGACCATGCGCCGCATGGCGGGGCTGGTACGCAGACGCCGCGGCCGCGCGCCCGGGAAGGATCCGTACGTCGTCATACCACTTACGCTACGCCCGTCCCACCCGTGCCTTTACCGACGGGCAGTCGGCCCGACCGGCCGAGCGATCGCCGCGGACGGCGGCCTCCTGTCGGTCCGCCCGGTCGGGCCGACCGACGAACGGACCCCCGGATCACGGACCCCCGGATCACGGGCTCCCGGTGCCGGCCACCGGGAGCCCGCACCGGGTCGTATACGGTGCTCGTCGCTCGCAATCACGTCGCAGAAGGGGGTCCGGACCATGCACAGCGCCGCCGTGACGGCCGAGGGCGACCGTATCCGCTGGGTGGAAGTGCCGGGCCGGGACCCGGCGCGCGTGTACGTCCACGGCCTGGGCGCCACCTCCCCCGCGTACTTCACCGCGACCGCCGTCCACCCCCGCCTCGCAGGGCACCGCTCGCTCCTGGTCGACCTGCTCGGCCACGGCCACAGCGACCGCCCCGTCTCCTTCTCCTACACCCTCGAGGACCACGCCGACGCGCTCGCCGCCGCCCTGCGCGCCGCCGACGTCAGCGGTGCCGGGTTCGTCGCACACAGCATGGGCGGCTCGGTCGCCGTCGTGCTGGCCGCGCGCCACCCGGAACTGGTCTCCCGCCTGGTCCTGGCCGACGCCAACCTCGACCCGCTGCCCCGCGTCCCCGGCGCGCTGGGCAGCAGCGGCATCGCCGCGTACACGGAGGAGGAGTTCCTCACCGGTGGCTGGCGCGAGGTCCGCGACCGTGCGGGCGCGCACTGGTGGTCGACGATGCGCCTGGCAGGCCTGGAAGCCCTGCACCGCAGCGCCACCCACCTCGTCCGCGGTACGACCCCGACGATGCGCGAGCTGCTGCTCGGCCTTCCCGTCCCCCGGGCGTTCCTGTTCCCGGAGGCCGACGGCCCGTTCCCCGGAGCGGACGAACTGACCGCTGCGGGCGTGTCGTTGACGGCGGTACCGGACTGCGGCCACAACATCATGCTGGACAACCCGGAGGCCTTCACCGAAGCGGTGGCGAAGGCGCTGGCCTGACCGGTACGAACGCGGCGTCACCCCGCCCCGGGGACGCGCCGACGACACGCGATCGCATGGCCGACGTTTCGTCCGTTTCCTCTCCCACGGAGTCGTCACCGCCCACCCTGCACGCTGTCGCGCACAGGACCAGGAACACGAGAACGGCCGTACTCACAGCCCGTTGTGCCACAACTGTCCCTTCCCCTCCGGTCACTTCACGCGAACGATCCGAAGCTGCGCCGGTGCGGATCCGGAGGCGCGCAGCGTGATGTCGAACAGGTAGCCCGCCCCGTCGGGGCGGAGAGTGACCGTGTCCCGGGGCGCCAGCCTGTGGTCCGCCCCTTGGTGCCGGACACCCTGACGGGGCCCGCTGATCACGCTCACGAAAGCGACGGACCGTCCGCTGTTGCGCACGGTCACCGCCGTGGTGCGGACACAACGGGCCCCTTCGCCGCACACATGCCGCAGGTCGCCGAACCCCTGGGTACCGCAGGACAGTTCCATGCCGGACTCCAGCTCGGAGCGGCATTCCCGGCCCACGGCGACCCGGTCCGCCGCTCCGTCGCCGGCGGGCCACTCCCGCGTTTCCCCACCCAGATCCACGGCGAGGAGCAGCAGCACGACACCGGCGCCGACACCGACCGGCACCCTCATACGGACCGACGCTCCCGGCCGGTCACCGGAACGACCGGGCACGTCACTTCCCCGCCGCCAGGATGTCCCGCACGATGGGCCCCGCCGCGTCTCCGCCGTGTCCGCCGGCCTCCACCGTGGCCGCCGCGGCGGCGCCGTCGCGAAAGCCGGTGAACCAGCTGTCGGACGTCTCGGCCCCGTCGACCTCCGCCGAGCCCGTCTTGGCCCCGACGTCTCCCGGCAGTCCGCGCATCGCCTCGGCCGCCGTGCCCTCGGCCGCGGTGCGCCGCATCATTCCGCGCAGCTGCTCGGTGACGCCGTCCGGGAGGGAACGAGGTGCCCTGGCGATCTCCCGGTCGTCCAGCTCCGGTGCCACGAGAATCGGCTGACGGAACGTCCCGGTGGAGGCCGTCGCCGCGACCGACGCCATGTTCAGGGCGTTCACCTGCACCTTTCCCTGCCCGATCAGCGAGGCGGCCCGTTCCGGCCCCTCCGCCCCGGGGACACGGCCGTCGAACGTGGCCAGACCGCTGTGCCACTCCAGTCCCAGCCCGAACACGTCCTTGGCCTCCTCGGCGAGACCGTCCGCGCCGATCCGTTCCGCGAAACTCACGAACGTGGTGTTGCAGGAGCGGATGAAGGCGTCGGAGAAGGTACCGCCGTTGATCTCGAACCTGTCCAGGTTCTGGAACGTGGCGCCCTCGTACTTCTCGGTCTTCGGACAGGGAGCGGGCTCGGCGGCGTCCACGAGCCCTCTCTCCAGAAGGGCCGCCGCGGTGATGATCTTCATCGTCGACCCCGGTGCGCGCTTGCCGAGGAAAGCGGCGTTGAACCCGTCCTCACGGTTGTTCGCCACCGCGAGGATGTCGCCGCTGCCGGCCTCCACCGCCACGGCGGACGCGTTCGGGTACCTCTTCACCGCGCGTTCGGCGGCCCGCTGCCGGTCGGCGGAGAGGGTGGTCCGCAGCTCGGCCTTCTTCCCCGGTGCCACGACATGCAGCGCCTCACCCGCCCGGCCGCTCTTCTCGGTGATACGCACCTCGACACCGGACCGGCCGCCGAGCGTCTCGGCGTAACGTTCCGCCAGGGCGGGGATGATGTTCGTCAGGGACGGGAACTCCTCGGCGGTCAGCTTCTCACCGTCCCGGTCCGTGGCCTCGATCGACGAGGCGCTGTTCTCCACCACGGCCAGCCTGGCCCCGTTCGTCAGACCGGGGTGCACGACGGCCGGCGACCAGTCGACGCGGGGGTCGCCCGACTCCTGGTCCCGTACGACCTTCAGCGAGGAGCCGTAGGACCAGACGGACCGGGCGCCGCCCTCCCGCAACCGGACCGTCACGGAGAAGGACACCGTGGCCGCCTCTTGCCGGGCGGCTTCCAGCGACACCTCACGTCCCAGTTCCTGCCGGAAGCCGATCAGCGCGGAGGAGGCGGACCGCCTGTCGGTGGTGAGCGCCGCCGCCTCGAGGACATCACCCTTCGCCCAGGCGTCCAGGAAGTCCTCCGACGCCGAGCGGACCTCGTCCTCCGACAAGGGACCCGTCTCTTTGAGGAGTCCGGCGGCATCCACGGTCGCGTAACCACCCACGCCGAGCAGCACGACCACCCCTGCCGCTATACCGACCCTCGATCCCCTGTTCACTCCGACCTCCAGGCGCACGATGCGCTTCACTCGCTTGCGCGACGCACTCACGTGCGTCCCGTCCCACAACGGCACGCCACGGTGTTCGGTTCAGGTGGCGTGGCCCACATCTCACCGAAGGGCCGTGCCCGCCAGGTCACGGAACCGTCCCGGGGAGGACGGCAGGATCGGCAAGTGCCGCACCGACGAGCTGGAGATCACGGCGACGGACGGCACCATCGAGGGCGACCCGGACGGCACCGTCGCGGTGGGGTTCACCAACGGCGGCGGCCGGGACCGGCTGACCCGCCCCGTCGGCACCGGCCCCTGCACCGCACCCCCAGCGGTCGCCCGCGACCCGGTCGGCGAGCTCGGATGTCAGTACCGGCCGTTACGGTGCGCGGGTGAACCAGAAGACCGATGACGCACGCACCCTTCCCCCCGCCCTCGCCGACCTGGCCCGCACGGACATCGACTACGCCGACGGCGAGGGGATCGACTTCGAGCCCTACGGTGCCTTCGACTCGGCCGAGGAGACCACCGACTGGCTGCGCCAGTGGACGGGGAACCCCGAACTCGACGGCGACGCCTACCGGGTGTTCGGGCAGGACGGAACCGGCGGCCTCGCGGCCGTTTGGTACGGGCGGCCGGGCCGCCCCCTCGCTGAGCAGCCCGTGGTCTTCATGGGCTCGGAAGGCGAGCGCGGGGTGGTGGCCGCGAACCTCTCCGACTTCCTGTGGATGCTGGCCGACGGCTGCGGGCCTTTCGAGGCCGTGATGTACGGGGCCGACGCATCACGTCCCGACGCGGCCCTCACCGCACTCGCCGAACGCCACGCCACCACACCCCGACGGCCGGCCCGAGCCGTCATCGCCGAGGCCCGCGCCGAGTTCCCGGCCTTCGCCGAGGACATCGACGCACTCTGCCGCTGACCCCACCGGAAGCGGCCGAGCTCCAGCTCGGCCCACACGGTCCTGCACGGCACCGGGCCCGTTCGTACACCCCAGCGGTCGGCCAGCCCTCCGACCAGGAGCGGGCCGTACCCGGATTCGGTGGGCCCCGTACCGCCGACCACCTGCTGCCTCGGCGTGCGGCTGGAACCCGACGGCCGGTGGCACGTCTACGCACCGCACGGCCTCTCCGACGTGTTCCGGCTCGTCGTACGCCCCAACCCGGTCCTCGCACCGCGTGCCGTGTACGAGGCGAAGGCGGCACGCCGGCGCCGGCAGTGGCCCGAACTGACCGTGCTGGGGTGGCCCGCGGCCTGAGCCGCGACGCGCGGTGGCGGGGCGCGCCCTCACGGCACACCCCGCCACCACTTCACGCGTCCTACGACCTCACGTCGTCGACCGGCGTCTCCGCGCCCCCGGACGCCGTTCGCTCGGCCGTGTCACCGGGTCGCCCGCGTCCAGCGCCGCCGCGCGGCGGCGGGTGCCGAAGTCGGCCAGGGCCTCCGCCAGCTTGTGGACCGACGGCTCGGGCGCCATCACGTCCACCCGCAGGCCGTGTTCCTCCGCCGTCTTCGCCGTCGCCGGGCCGATGCAGGCGATCACCGTGACGTTGTGCGGCTTGCCCGCGATGCCGACCAGGTTCCGTACCGTCGACGACGACGTGAACAGCACCGCGTCGAATCCGCCGCCCTTGATCGCCTCACGGGTCTCCGCCGGGGGCGGCGACGCGCGGACCGTGCGGTAGGCGGTCACGTCGTCGACCTCCCAGCCCAGCTCGATCAGACCGGCGACCAGGGTCTCCGTGGCGATGTCGGCGCGCGGCAGGAAGACGCGGTCGATCGGGTCGAAGACCGGGTCGTACGGGGGCCAGTCCTCCACCAGACCGCGGGCCGACTGCTCGCCGCTCGGCACGAGGTCCGGCCGTACGCCGAAGTCGATCAGGGCCTGGGCCGTCTGCTCACCCACCGCCGCGACCTTGATGCCCGCGAAGGCACGCGCGTCGAGCCCGTACTCCTCGAACTTCTCCCGCACCGCCTTGACGGCGTTGACGGATGTGAAGGCGATCCACTCGTAGCGGCCCGTCACCAGGCCCTTGACCGCGCGCTCCATCTGCTGGGGCGTACGCGGCGGCTCGACGGCGATCGTCGGCACCTCGTGCGGCACGGCACCGTAGGACCGCAGCTGGTCGGAGAGCGACGCCGCCTGCTCCTTCGTGCGCGGGACGAGCACCTTCCAGCCGAACAGCGGCTTGGACTCGAACCACGCCAGCCGGTCGCGCTGGGCGGGTGCGGAACGCTCACCGACCACGGCTATCACCGGGCGGCCGGCCTCCGGGGAGGGCAGCACCTTCGCCTGCTTCAACGTCTGCGCGATCGTGCCGAGCGTCGCCGTCCAGGTGCGCTGCCGGGTCGTCGTACCGCCGACCGTCACCGTCATCGGGGTATCGGGCTTACGTCCGGCGGACACCAGTTCGCCGGCCGTGGCGGCCACGGAGTCCAGCGTGGCGGAGACGACCACCGTGCCGTCCGACGCCCCTACCTCCGTCCAGCACCGCTCGGACGCCGTACGCGCGTCGACGAACCGCACGTCCGTGCCCTGGGCGTCACGCAGCGGCACACCGGCGTACGCGGGCACGCCGACCGCGGCCGCGATACCGGGGACGACCTCGAACGGCACCCCGGCCGAGGCGCACGCCAGCATCTCCCCGGCGGCATAGGCGTCGAGCCCGGGATCACCGGACACCGCACGCACGACCCGCCTGCCGCCCCGTGCGGCCTCCATGACAAGATGTGCGGCATCCCTCATCGCGGGGGCACCGGCGGAAGTTGACGCGCCGTCAACGACTGTCAGCTGGGGCGTGCCCGTGCCCGGAACCGACTGATCGGCCTCCGTGTGCACCTCGGCGACGCCCTGCCTGGCGTGTTGGCGTACGACGTCGAGCACGTCGTCCTCGGCGACGAGGACGTCCGCGTTCGCCAGCGCCTCCACGGCGCGCAGAGTCAGCAGTCCCGGATCCCCGGGTCCGGCACCGAGGAAGGTGACGTGCCCGTGTTCGGGAGGGGTGGGAAGAGTGGTGGGGCTCAAAGTGCTCGCTCCCCCATCAGACCGGCCGCGCCCTGCGCGAGCATCTCGGCGGCGAGTTCGCGACCGAGCGCCATCGCCGCCTCGTACGTCTCGGGCACGGGACCGGTGGTGGACAGCTGCACCAGCGTGGCACCGTCGGTCGAGCCGACGACGCCGCGCAGGCGCATTTCCTTGACGATCTGCCCGTCGCTCAAGAGGTCGGCCAGCGCCCCCACAGGTGCGCTGCAACCGGCCTCCAGGGCGGCGAGCAGTGACCGCTCGGCCGTCACGGCGGCCCGCGTGAGCGGGTCGTCGAGTTCGGCGAGCGCGGCGATGAGTTCCGCGTTGTCCGCGACGGTCTCGACCGCCAGTGCCCCCTGGCCGGGGGCGGGCAAAATCGTGTTGACCGACAGGAAGTCGGTCACCTCGTCACTGCGTCCGACCCGGTTCAGCCCGGCGGCGGCCAGCACCACGGCATCCAGTTCGCCCTTACGGACGTACCCGATACGGGTGTCGACGTTGCCCCGGATCGGGACGGTCTCGAAGTCCATGCCGTGGCTGCGCGCGTACGCGTTCAGCTGCGCCATGCGGCGCGGCGAACCGGTGCCGACGCGGGCGCCCCGCGGCAGGTCGGTGAGCTTCAGCGCGTCCCGCGTGACCATCACGTCGCGCGGGTCCTCGCGCACCGGAATGGCCGCCACCACCAGCTCGTCGGGCTGCGTGGTCGGCAGGTCCTTCAGCGAGTGCACCGCGAAGTCCACCTCGCCGCGCACCAGCGCCTCCCGCAGCGCGGCGACGAACACACCCGTGCCGCCGATCTGCGCGAGATGTTCGCGCGAGACGTCGCCGTACGTGGTGATCTCGACGAGCTCGACGGGCCGTCCGGTCACCTGGCTCACGGCATCCGCCACCTGCCCGGACTGGGCCATGGCGAGCTTGCTGCGCCTGGTCCCCAGCCTCAGTGCCTTCTCAGTCATCCCGGCCCTCGGTTTCTTGCGTTCTGCTTCTCGGTGCTTTCCTCGGCGCGGGAGACGGAGGCCACCGTCTCGGGCTCGAGGTCGAACAGGGTGCGCAGCGCGTCGGCGTACCCGGCGCCGCCGGGCTCGGCCGCGAGCTGCTTGACCCGTACCGTCGGGGCGTGCAGCAGCTTGTCGACCACCCGCCGCACGGTCTGGGTGATCTCCGCGCGGTGTCTGTCGTCCAGGCCGGGTAGCCGCCCCTCCAGACGGGCGATCTCTCCGGCCACCACGTCGGCCGCCATGGTGCGCAGGGCGACGACGGTCGGCGTGATGTGCGCCGCCCGCTGTGCCGCCCCGAACGCGGCGACCTCGTCGGAGACGATACGCCGGACCTGGTCCACATCGGCAGCCATCGGAGCGTCCGCAGAGGCATCCGCAAGCGATTCGATATCGACCAGCCGCACGCCGGCCAGCCGGTGCGCGGCCGCGTCGATGTCGCGCGGCATCGCGAGGTCCAGCAGGAAGAGCACGGGCTCCGGGCGCGGCGGCTCGGCCACCGGCTCCGGGCGGCGGCGCTCGGGGATCCGGCCGGCCGTGGACGCTGTCGCGGCCAGCGCGCCGATCAGTTCGGCGTCGGCCTCGGGGCCGCTGCGGCCGGCCGCGCGGCGGTCGACGGTCGTGCCCGCGGCCCAGGTGGCGTGCTGCTCCAGCGTCGCCGCGTCCATACCGGCGACGGCGGCCTCGCCCATCACGGAGAAGCCGGGCTGTACGGCGGACAGGTCGAGCGGGCAGCCCTCGTCGGTGCCGACGGAGGTGGGCGGCAAGGGGGCCCGCCCGGCCCCGTCGTCGAGGTCGTCGAGGTCGACGACGACCCGCTGCTCGCCGGTACGGCTCTCGACACCCGCCGCGACCGCGTCGGCCGTGAGGACCAGTCCCGTCGCACCGGTGCAGGAGACGACGACATCTGCACGTGTCAGCTCGAACGGCACCGACGTCATCGGTACCGCGCGGGCCAGCACGTCCGTGTCATCGCCCTCGGTCAGGATCTGGGCGAGCCGCTCGGCGCGGTCGGGCGTGCGGTTGGCGACGACGATCTCGGCGACACCGGCCCGCGCGAGCGTGGCCGCGGCCAGCGAGGACATCGAACCGGCACCAATGACCAGGGCCTTCTTGGCGCGGGCCCAGTGCTCGACGGGCCTGCCGAGGGCGAGCTGCTCCAGGCCGAAGGTGACCAGGGACTGCCCGGCGCGGTCGATCCCGGTCTCGGAGTGGGCGCGCTTGCCGACCCGCAGCGCCTGCTGGAACAGGTCGTTCAGCAGACGTCCTGCGGTGTGCGTCTCCTGGGCCCGGGCGAGCGAGTCCTTGATCTGGCCGAGGACCTGCCCCTCACCCACGACCATCGAGTCCAGCCCGCAGGCCACCGAGAACAGATGGTGGACGGCCCGGTCCTCGTAGTGCACATAGAGATAAGGAGTGAGCTCCTCCAGGCCGACCCCGCTGTGCTGGGCGAGCAGCGTGGACAGCTCGGTGACACCGGCGTGGAACTTGTCCACGTCGGCGTACAGCTCGATGCGGTTGCAGGTGGCGAGGACCGCTCCCTCGGCGGCGGGCTCCGCGGCCAGGGTGTCCTGCAGCAGCTTGGTCTGCGCGTCCACGCCCAGCGAGGCCCGCTCCAGCACGCTGACCGGCGCGCTGCGGTGACTCAGTCCGACGACCAGGAGACTCATGCCGGCATCACGGCGGGTACGTCCCCGTCGGGCCCCTGGTCAGTGGCGGAGTTCTTGCGCGCGGGGGCGGGGGCAGCCGCGGGGGCAGCGGCGGCGGAGATGCCGGCCGCGGCCTCCTCGCCGGCCTTGCGCTGCTCGTGGAAGGCGAGGATCTGCAGCTCGATGGAGAGGTCCACCTTGCGCACGTCGACGCCGTCCGGAACGGTCAGCACGGTCGGCGCGAAGTTCAGGATGGAGGTGACCCCGGCGGCCACGAGCCGGTCGCAGACCGGCTGGGCGGCACCGGCGGGAGTCGCGATCACACCGATCGACACTCCGTTGTCCTGGATGATCGACTCGAGCTCGTCGCTGTGCTGCACCGGGATGCCGGCCACGGGCTTTCCGGCCATCGCCGGATCGGCGTCGATCAGCGCGGCGACGCGGAAACCGCGGGAGGCGAAGCCGCCGTAGTTGGCGAGCGCGGCGCCGAGGTTGCCGATTCCGACGATCACAACCGGCCAGTCCTGGGTCAGGCCGAGTTCACGGGAGATCTGGTACACGAGATACTCGACGTCGTAGCCGACGCCCCGGGTCCCGTACGAGCCCAGGTAGGAGAAGTCCTTGCGCAGCTTCGCGGAGTTGACCCCCGCGGCGGCCGCCAGCTCCTCCGAGGAGACCGTGGGCACCGAACGCTCGGAGAGCGCGGTGAGGGCGCGGAGGTACAGCGGAAGCCTGGCGACGGTGGCCTCGGGAATCCCTCGGCTACGGGTCGCCGGTCGGTGAGTTCGGCCAGTTGCCACGGTGCTCCTGCGGGTAGAGCGGGGCTTCAGGCGGTCATACGTCAGGTCATACGTCTCCGGACCGCCCCGTCGGAAGCAGGCTATGTCTTTGTGAACGCGTGCACAAAGATGGTGTCCGATTTGCCCGGCCAACGTGACCGGGGTCACGCAACCCCGTCGCACCTGCGGGGAACCGGCGCGCGAGCGCCGCTGTTCCTTTTCTTTCGGGGGCAAAACCGCACACTCTCCTCTGTGAATCCCGCCCCCGAGACCAAGTCACCATCGATCCTAAGCGACTTTCCGCCAGTTTGGACTGGCCGGTCAGTCACCGAGCGCCTTGCGGAGGCGGTCCTCGTTCACCCGCCAGAAGGTGTGCTGGCTGCCGTCGACGAGGACCACGGGGATCTGCTCCCAGTACCTGTCGTGCAGCTCCTGGTCCTGGGTGATGTCCTTCTGTTCCCACGGAACGCCGAGCTCTCCGCACACCTTCTCCACCACCACCTGTGCGTCGTCACACAGATGACAGCCGGGCTTGCGGACGAGGGTGACGAGCCGGTCCCGTGGGGCGGCCGGGGTGTTGCGGCGGAAGAGGGGACTCATACGGGCCATTGTCGCCCGGCTCCTTAACGACACGGACGCGGAGAGTTCACGACGTTCGTACCTCTCAGCTCCGGAACATCCGGACCGACTGGCTATGCTCACGCCATGGCCGCTCTCGGATGGCTCACTCCCCGTAGGCGCTCCGCCACGGCGCGGAGCGTGTTGGCAGGCGAGGCCTCGGCTGAGGCAGCACGCAAGTCCACCCAGGACGTTCTCGAACGTGAACCGGAGTTCCCGGTACCCGGTGACGAACGGGCCGCGGCGTTCTTCGACCTGGACAACACGGTGATGCAGGGCGCCGCCCTGTTCCACTTCGGGCGCGGACTCTACAAGCGGAAGTTCTTCGAGACACGCGAGCTCGCGCGGTTCGCCTGGCAGCAGGCGTGGTTCCGGCTGGCCGGGGTGGAAGACCCCGAGCACATGCAGGAGGCCCGCGACTCGGCACTCTCCATCGTCCAGGGCCACCGCGTCTCCGAGCTGCAGTCCATCGGCGAGGAGATCTACGACGAGTACATGGCCGAGCGGATCTGGCCGGGGACCCGCGCTCTGGCCCAGGCGCACCTCGACGCGGGGCAGCGGGTGTGGCTGGTCACCGCTGCACCGGTGGAGATCGCCCAGGTGATCGCACGCCGGCTGGGGCTGACCGGGGCGCTGGGCACGGTCGCCGAGTCGGTCGACGGCGTGTACACGGGCAAACTGGTGGGCGAACCGCTGCACGGCCCGGCCAAGGCGGAGGCGGTACGCGCCCTGGCACTGGCGGAGGAACTGGACCTGGGCCGCTGCGCGGCGTACAGCGACTCGCACAACGACATCCCGATGCTGTCACTGGTGGGCCACCCGTACGCGATCAACCCGGACTCCAAGCTCCGCAAGCACGCCCGCCGCATGGACTGGCGCCTGCGCGACTACCGCACCGGCCGCAAGGCGGCCAAGGTCGGCATCCCCGCCGCAGCCGGTGTCGGCGCGGTGGCCGGCGGCACAGCGGCAGCCATCGCCCTGCACCGAAAGCGCCGCTGACTCTCCGCAGTCACCGACGGTCCCGCCCGCGCAGCCGCGGGCTGTCGCGTCCCCCAGTGCCTCAAAGGCCTGGGGAGTGCCCGTTCACCGGGTCAACACCGCGCACCTCGCCCCCATACAACCCCACCGGTGACCGACCCCGACCACATCCCCCACCCCGCCCACCAACACGCCCAATCCGGCCGCCGTACCCTTCCGACCCCCCTGTCCAGTCACGTTGGCTGCACACGGCCACAACTCGCCCCATCCTCACCTCGAATACGAAACCTTCCGATCAACGACCGTTCAACACACCACACTTGAACGGACACCAACCGGTTACGGAAGCGACGTAATCGACAGTTTGGGCAACTCGGTGTAGCAGAGCCTTCACGAAGCGTTATTCTCCTCAGACGCAATCCGGGACCAACCCGTCGCTACGACGGGTGAACGGCCCCGCACTGCACGTACTGCACGTGATCGAAGCTCTGCCTCTGGGAGTCCCGTGTACCCACATGTCGGGGTTGACGCCTCGGGCCTGGCTACGCTGCGCGCAACCGTCGCGACAGCCCGAGACATACTGCGCGCCGTCGTCCCCACCGCGCACACCGTCTCCGCATTCGCCACCGCCCCCGTCGGCCCGTGCTACGCCCTCGCCGACGGCACCGCCGCGGTCGGACGAGGGCGCTCCTCCGCCGGTGCCGGCACCACCACCCGCCGCCCCGCCGCCGACAGCGACAGTGCCCGGATGATGGACCTCGTGGAGCGCGCCCAGGCCGGCGAGGCCGAGGCGTTCGGACGGCTCTACGGCCAGTACAGCGACACCGTGTACCGGTACATCTACTACCGGGTCGGCGGGAAGGCGACCGCCGAGGACCTCACCAGCGAGACCTTCCTGCGGGCACTGCGCCGCATCGGCACCTTCACCTGGCAGGGGCGCGACTTCGGCGCCTGGCTGGTGACCATCGCCCGCAACCTCGTCGCCGACCACTTCAAGTCCAGCCGCTTCCGCCTCGAGGTCACCACCGGGGAGATGCTCGACGCCAACGAGGTCGAGCGCTCCCCCGAGGATTCCGTTCTCGAGTCCCTGTCCAACGCCGCCCTCCTCGATGCCGTACGACGGCTCAACCCCCAGCAGCAGGAGTGCGTCACGCTCCGATTCCTCCATGGCCTGTCCGTCGCCGAGACCGCACGTGTGATGGGCAAGAACGAGGGCGCGATCAAAACCCTCCAGTACCGGGCCGTTCGCACCCTCGCCCGGCTCCTCCCGGACGATGCCCGCTGACCACGGCCCACCCGCCGCCCGAGACACGTTCCGCGATGCTCAACTCACTTTACGTGAAACTCGGTTGGCTTCCCCATTCGGTCATCCGGTATCCGTAACCCAAGTGCCGCGCCGCTCGTTGTGCGGGATACAGGCTCCCTGTGGTTACCCCCTGACCGCCTCTGATCACCCGATCGTGTGGCCTTGGTCGGGGCCGGGAACCCTCAGGACCCCCTGGGGAGTCGACCGTCATGACGAGAGGAGGTGCCGCCAGTGATCGCGAACGTATCGGCGCACCGGCGGGCGAACGCCTTCGCCCAGGCCCTGGACGAGCAGTCCGACCGGGGCACGGCGGCCGAGCAGTCCGAAGGACCGGCACCGGCACCGGCCGCCGGAGACCGCGAGCAGGCACGACTGCTCGCGCTGGCCTCCGGCCTCGGCGCACTGCCCAAGCCGGAACTGGACCCCGAGGTCAAGGCCGTCCAGCGGGCCCAGTTGGTGGCCGCGTTCGAGGCCATGCTCCAGGAGGGCACCGCTGCGGGCGAGGCGGCGGATCAGGCCGTACCCGAACAGCGGTCGCGCCGGGCGAAGGGCACACACCGGGCGACCCCCCTGGGCAAGCTGCGACCACGATCGCGGCTGGCCAAAGGACTCACCGCCGGTGGACTCACCGTCGGCGTCGCCGCCGGCGCCTTCGGCGGAGTCGCCGCCGCCAGCTCCGACGCCCTGCCGGGCGACTCCCTCTACGGACTCAAACGCGGCATCGAGGACGTGAAACTCGGCCTCACCGACGGGAGCGACGAGCGAGGCCGGGTCTACCTCGACCACGCCTCCACCCGCCTCGGCGAAGCCCGCAGACTCATGGAGCGCGGCCGCAGCGGCCCCCTCGACCACGAGTCGCTCGGTGAGGTCCGCCGCGCCCTCTCCGGCATGCGGCACGACGCCTCCGAGGGGCACCGGCTACTGCGCGAGGCCTACGAGCGGGACCCCGACTCCCTGGGCCCCATGCAGGCGCTCTCCTCCTTCTCGCAGGCACACCGCGCGACCTGGGGCACCCTGCGCGACAGGCTGCCGGTCCAGCTCGGAGACGTCAGTGAGCAGGTCTCGTCGGTGTTCGACGCCATAGACGAAGACGTCGCCCCGCTGAAGTCCCTGCTCCCCCAGCACCCGAGCGACAAGACCCGCGACGGGACCCGGCACAGCGGCTCCGAGTCCGCACCGGGGGACGCACCCGGGACAGGCCCTTCGCAGTCCCCCGGCAGCGGCGACGGCAGCTCCCGCGAGAGCGGCTCCGACAGCGCCGACCCGTCCGGTTCCACCGGCCCCGACCGTGAGAGCGAGGGACTGCTCGGCGGCAACACCGGCGGCCTGCTCGACCCGCCCAGGGAAAGCGGCCCCGCCACGTCGCCGCCACCCACGGGCTCCCTCACCCAGCCCCCCGCCCCCGACGTCACCCTTCCCCCGCTCCTGCCCGGCCTCCTGCCGGGCCTGGGCATCAACGCCGAGAACGCGGAAAACGCGGAATAGGACCGGGGGCGCCCCTCACGACGAGGGGCGCCCCCGAGACGTAGGGGTGTGCGGGCCCCTAGAAGAACACCGACCTGCGCTGCACGAGAAGCTTGTACAGCGTGTGCTGGATCTGCTCCCGGACCTGGTCGGTCAGGTTGAACATCAGCATCGGGTCCTCGGCCGCCTCCGGTGGATAGCCGTCCGTCGGAATCGGCTCACCGAACTGGATCGTCCACTTCGTCGGCAGCGGAACCGCACCCAGCGGCCCGAGCCATGGAAACGTCGGCGTCAGCGGGAAGTACGGAAAGCCCAGCAGCCGGGCCAGCGTCTTCGCGTTGCCGATCATCGGGTAGATCTCCTCCGCCCCGACGATCGAGCACGGAATGATCGGGGCACCCTGTCGCAGCGCGGTGGACACGAACCCGCCACGCCCGAACCGCTGCAGCTTGTACCGCTCACCGAAGGGCTTCCCGATGCCCTTGAATCCCTCCGGCATCACCCCCACCAGCTCCCCCTGCGCGAGCAGTCGCTCGGCGTCCTCCGCGCAGGCCAGGGTGTGCCCGAGCTTGCGGGCCAGTTCGTTGACCACCGGCAGCATGAACACCAGGTCCGCCGCGAGCAGCCGCAGATGCCGGTCGGCCGGATGGTGGTCGTGGACGGCGACCTGCATCATCAGGCCGTCCACCGGCACCGTCCCGGAATGGTTGGCGACGATCAGGGCGCCGCCCTCCGACGGGATGTTCTCGACACCCTTGACCTCGACACGGAAGTACTTCTCGTACACCGGACGCAGCAGGGACATCAGGACCTGGTCGGTGAGCTCCCCGTCGTAGCCGAAGTCGTCGACCTCGTAGTCCCCGGTGAGCCGGCGGCGCAGAAAGGCCAGACCTCTCGCGACCCGCCGCTCCAGGCCCCCGTCGCCGGCGCCCTCGGCGGCCGGCTCCTGGGACTGCTCGTCCTCACCGGTCACCGGATCATCTTCCGGCACGGACGCCATGCCCGGCAGTGACTGGACCTCCCCGACCGCCGCGGGCTGCCCGCCGCCCGGGCGCCGGCTCCCCGCACCACGACGGCGCGACGGCCGCTGCGCGCCGCCCCCACGGGAGCGGTGGTCGTCGTCGAACGGAATGACCTTGGCGTCCGCCATCGTTGCTGCGCTCCTCAGTTGGCGCTCTGCGTAGGGGATTGACCGCTGTCCGGCACGGACAGCGCGGCGATCCGGTCGACGGCCCTCGCGAGGGCCTCCGGCGGAATCAGCCCGGGACCACGACTGCGGACGAAGTCCGTGAACGTTTCGGCAGTCGAGTACTTCGGGGTGAAACCCAGCGTCTCCCGCATCTGGTCCGTCGCCACCACCCGCCCGTGCGTCAGCAGCCGGATCTGCTCGGGCGAGAAGTCCGTCACCCCCAGCGTACGCACCAGCGAGCCCGCCCAGGTGACGGCGGGAAGCAGCAGCGGCACCGTGGGCCTGCCCAGCCGCCGCGAGCACTGCGAGAGCAGCAGCACACCGTCGCCGGCAATGTTGAAGGTGCCGCTGTTGAGCGTGCCCCGCCTGGGTTCGTGCGAGCCGATCCGCAGCACCTCGATCACGTCGTCCTCGTGCACGAACTGCAGCCGGGGGTCGTAGCCGAACACGGTCGGCAGCACCGGCAGCGAGAAGTACGAGGCGAGCGGGGTGTCCGCGGCCGGGCCGAGGATGTTGGCGAACCTCAGCACGCATACGGCGACATCCGGGCGGCGGCGCGCGAAGCCCCGCACATAGCCCTCGACCTCTACCGTGTCCTTCACGAAACCGCCGCTGGGCAGCGACTTCGGCGGAGTCGTCTCGCTGAAGACCGCCGGATCGCGGGGTGCCGAGCCGTAGACGTTCGTACTGGACTTCACGACCAGCCGTTTGATGCTCGGAGACTTCTGGCAGGCACCCAGCAACTGCATGGTGCCGATGACGTTGGTCTCCTTGAGCGCGGTCCGGCCGCCGCTGCCGAGCGGCATCCCCGTGACGTCGAGGTGCACGACCGTGTCGGCACCCGACTCGGCGAGCACCCGCGCGATGGCGGGCTGACGGATGTCCGCCTGGACGAAGTCGGCGCCGCCCAGGTGGTGCTCGGGCGGAACCGCGTCCACGCCGACGACCCGGTCCACCTCGGGATCACGCTGGATCCGCCGGACGAAACGGCCCCCCAGCTGACGGGCCACCCCGGTCACGAGCACGACCTTTCCCAAGATCAGCGCCTTCCTCTCGCCCTGCTCCCGACGGCCAACCTATCGGGTCAGCGTCGCTCTGTGGTACCGGCCTGATACTTGAAGTGACGACAGCCCCGTGCGTACGCACCCTGGACCGACACGAGAACGAGTGCCCCGTCCGCGCGGACCACGCTCCCGGACCCACGCACGGCAGTGGCCCCCCACCGAATCGCGGTGGAGGGCCACTGGACACGCTTTCGCGCCGTCGCCTACTTCTTGTTGCGACGCTGGACGCGCGTGCGCTTGAGCAGCTTGCGGTGCTTCTTCTTGGCCATCCGCTTGCGCCGCTTCTTGATAACAGAGCCCACGACTACCCTCGCTCACTTCTCATCACTCGGTGTTTGGGCGCCATGGGCCCACACGACCTACGAGGGGCTAGCCTACCCGCCCGAGCGCTGAGGTCGTAATCGAGGGAACCGGGGAGGCCCATGAGTGCCTTGTACGGGTCTCCCCGGCACGCCGTCAGGCGGTTTCCACCCCCACGTAGCTCTCGCGGAGGTACTCGTGAACCGCTTGCTCCGGGACGCGGAAGGACCGCCCCACCCGGATCGCGGGCAGATGACCGCTGTGCACCAGCCGGTACACGGTCATCTTCGACACTCGCATCACCGAGGCGACTTCCGCCACGGTAAGGAACTGAACCTCGTTCAGAGGCCTCTCGCCAGCTGCAGCCATGACACACCTGAACCTTCCGCACTCGACGGCCACCGGCTTCCCCTTCCGGTGACTCTTCGTCGTTGCGTGCTCACTCCCCAATGTAGGGGCGGGTGATGCGAGTGGGGAAGAGGTGCACCCATCGGCGGCCTACTGTGACAGACACGCTCGATTGAGTACGTAGCGGGCCAGCGGCAGGTAGTCATCCGACCGCACACCGTCATCAAGTGGAACGACGACGGAGACGGCCCCCTCGGCCTCCCCGACGAACAGGGCGGGGTCGTTCACATCGGCCGGCCCGACCGCCTCGAACCCCAGTTGACCTGCCCCGCAGGCCCAGCCGTGGTCTCCGATCACCAATTCCGGAAGCGGCCCGCCGGCGTCGGCCGCCGCGGCGAGCGCGGTCCGAACCGGGAGGGGGGAGTGCGTGTGCGCGCCGGGCTCACCACCGGAGCGCTGGGAGGTCGCACCCCGGACCAGCCCGACGCCTCGTACGTAGTCGAGGTTGTACGTGCGTAGACCGAACCGGGTCGTTATGTCGACACGACGACCCTTCGCCGGGGTGAGAACGGCACATCCCGCCGCCGACAAGCCGTCTGCCAGAGCGGCGTAGAAGCCGAGCAGCCGGTGCGGGTGACCGGTGCCGAGAAGGACCGGGGCACCACGCCCCGCGACCACCGCCAGCCGCTGCGCACAGGCGTCCAGGGCGGCGAGGGTGCGTTCGGGGTCGATCACATCGCGGCCCGAGGTGTGCCCCGGATCGGCCGGGACCCCGCACCTCTGCGCCATCAACGCGATCAGATCCCGTTCAGCCCATACCCGTTCGGGGTCCAGCCCGATCAGCAGGCGCGGATCGCGGGCCGCGAACAGCCGATAGCTCCGCAGGCTCTCCTCCCGGGTGGTGCCCACCACCCCGGCGAGCCGGGCAGCCAGCAGATGCGCACGAAGGCCGTCGGTGGTCAGCAGCACGGAAGCGATGGTGCGCGATACGGGCGCGCGGCGCGGCCGGAACGGCACGAACACCGCACGGTTGGCGTAACGCCCCTGGGTCGACGGCCCACCGACGGACCAGGCAGACACCTGCTCCTAGGGCAGCAGCCCTCGCAGCGGGAACACCGCACGCCGTGCCGCGCGGATCGCCTGGTCCAGACGGTCCGCGGGATCGTACCCCTCGTCCCACGCGGCCCAGGAGACCGGCCACCGCCCGTCCGTCATCCGCCGCGGCGCCGGCTGCCGGGTCCGGGCGTACACCTCCTGCCGCCAGCTCTCGGGAATCATCGTCGTCGGATCCACGGGCCGCTCGGCCGCGATGCCCACCAGATGCGTCCACGACCGCGGCACGACCTCCACCACCGCGTATCCACCGCCGCCCAACGCCACCCACCGCCCGTCGGCGTGCTCGTGCGCCAGCTCGTGGCAGGCCACCTGCACCGCCCGCTGCGCGTCCAGCGACACCGCCAGATGCGCCAGCGGATCCTCGAAATGCGTATCGGCCCCGTGCTGCGTCACCAGCACCTGGGGCCGGAAGTCAGCGATCAGCTCCGGCACGACCGAGTGGAACGCGCGCAGCCACCCGGCGTCCCCCGTCCCGGCCGGCAGCGCGACATTGACCGCGCCGCCCTCCGCGCTGTCCGCCCCCGTCTCCTCGGGCCACCCGGTCTGCGGAAAGAGGGTCCGTGGGTGTTCGTGCAGCGAGATCGTCAGCACCCGCGGGTCCTCCCAGAACGCCGCCTGCACCCCGTCCCCGTGATGCACGTCGACGTCGATGTACGCGACCCGCTCGGCCCCCAGCTCCAGCAGCCGGGCGATGGCCAGCGCCGCGTCGTTGTACACGCAGAAGCCGGAGGCGGCACCCGGCATGGCGTGGTGCAGCCCGCCCGCGAAGTTCACCGCGTGCAGCGCCTCCCCTCGCCACACGGCCTCCGCCGCGCCCACGGACTGCCCGGCGATCAGCGCCGACACCTCGTGCATCCCGGCGAACGCGGGATCGTCCACCGTGCCGAGCCCGTACGACTGGTCCGCCGACGCGGGGTCCGCCGACGCGGCCCGCACCGCCTCGATGTAGTCCTCCCGGTGGACAAGTCGCAGCGTCGACTCCCCGGCCGCCTTCGCGGCGACCACGTTCACCTCACGGTCCAGCCCGAGGGCACCGACCAGGCTCCGGGTCAGCGCGAGCCGGACCGGGTCCATCGGATGGTCCCGGCCGAAGTCATAGCCCGTTACTGCCTCGTCCCACATCAGCTGTGCGCGGCCGCTCATGCCCGCCACCGTATCGGTCCGGTTGGGGAGCGAACGACCGGGCGTACACGAGTGTCACCAGCACCAACACCATCGGCACAAGCATCGCCCCCCGATAGCTCCAGGCATCACCGAGCGCCCCGACCAAAGGCGAACCAATCAGAAAACCCACATAATTG
Organism: Streptomyces sp. NPDC031365; assembly: GCF_055569765.1. Classification (NCBI taxonomy): domain Bacteria; kingdom Bacillati; phylum Actinomycetota; class Actinomycetes; order Kitasatosporales; family Streptomycetaceae; genus Streptomyces; species Streptomyces sp. NPDC031365. The sequence continues at coordinate 75,995 of NZ_JBVIIM010000036.1, forward strand.
AAGACATTCAGCCGTGCAACAGCCGCATCCGAAGCCCCTGGGCCGCCCCGCTCGGCTGCCCGCCGCCCCGCCGCCACGAAGGTCTGCGGCACCAGCACGCACAGCCCCAGGCCGAGCAGCGTGAACCCCAGCATCCCCGCCCGCGCACCCGGCGCCCCTGCCACCACGGCGAATCCCACCGCCGCCACCAGTGCCCCCGCGCGGACCACCGCCACGGCCCCGAAGCGCCGGACCCCGACATCCCCGACCGCCCGTCCCAGCAGCGTGGTGACCATATAGACGTTGTACGGAACGGTCGCCAGTTCCTCCGAACTCCCCAGCACGTCCTGGAGGTACTTCGCGCTCCAGTTGGAGACCGTCGAGTCGCCGATGTACGCCACCGTCATCACCAGACACAGCGGCAGCAGCCACTTCGGACCGACGGCCGCGCCGCCCTCCGCCCCGACGGTCGCCGCGGGCACCTCCTCGCGATGGTCCACGTACCACCGGCTCCCGGCCAACGCGGCCGGCAACAGCAACAGCACCACCGGCAGATATGACACCCACAGCTCCAGTTCGCCGTGCGCCCCCACCCACGCGAGAGACGCCCCGACGATCCCGCCCAGGCTGTACGCGGCATGGAAACCGAGCATGATGCTGCGCCCGTACGCCCGCTGCAGGCTCACCCCGAGCATGTTCATCGACGCGTCCAGCGCCCCCACAGCCAGCCCGAACGCGGCCAGCGCCACGCCCAGCAGGGCCATGTGCTCCCCCGCGCCCACTCCCAGCAGCGCCAGCAGCACGACGGGCTGGGACCACCGAAGCACCCGGCTCGGTGGAACCCTGTTCACCAGCCGCCCTGTCGTCACACTGCCGATGCCGGCCAGGATCGGAACGGCGGCGAGGAAGACGGGCAGCAGAGCGTCGGAGACCCCGTACCGGTCCTGGATGGCCGGGATTCGGGTGACGAGCAGAGCGAAGGCGACGCCCTGCACGAGAAAGCTGAACGCCAGCGAGGCCCTGCCGCGCCGCAGCACATCGGTCATGGCGGCGAGCGTAGGGCCCGGGGATACCGGTGGGTAGATCCGGTCAAAGATGAATCGGCCTCAGTTCTACTGGGCCAGTAGTGTGACCAACTCCCGCATGTCGCCGAAGAGTCGTGTGGCCGCGTCCAACCTCCCGGCCGGAGTCATCGCGGTGAACCCGTACACATCCATCCCGGCCGCCACCGCCGCCCGCACGCCCAGCGGACTGTCCTCGACAACCAGACACCGCTCGGCTGCCACACTCATCCGCTCGGCCGCGTGCAGGAACAGATCGGGTGCCGGCTTACCCCGCCCCACGTCCTGCGAGCTGAAGATCCGGTCGTCGTCGAACCACCGGTCGAGCCCTGTGGTGCGGTGCCCCACCCGGATCCGTTCGTGGCTCCCGGAGGACGCCACGCAGTACGGCACCCCGTCCGCGGCCAGCTTCTCCAGTACGTCCGCGGCCCCGGTGACCGGCTTCAGCTCCCGCTCGAACGCGGCGAAGACCCGGGCGTGGAACACATCGTCGAAGTCCGCCGGCAACCGCTGACCGGTCCGCTCCTCAACGAGATCGTGCACGCGATGCATGGCGGAGCCCATGTAGTCACGGATGGATTCCTCGTACGACGTCGGGTGGCCGAGTTCGGTGAGATAACCGGCCAGGAGCCGATTGGAGATCGGCTCGCTGTCGACGAGTACTCCGTCGTTGTCGAAGATGACGAGGCCATAGCGCATGCCTCGATGCTAAACGCAGAAAACCCCGCACCGAAAGGTGCGGGGTTTTCTTCAATATTTGTTCGGCGGCGTCCTACTCTCCCACAGGGTCCCCCCTGCAGTACCATCGGCGCTGTAAGGCTTAGCTTCCGGGTTCGGAATGTAACCGGGCGT
>NZ_JBVIIM010000037.1:0-44901 GCF_055569765.1 Streptomyces sp. NPDC031365
ACGGAGTACTCCGGGCGGGCAGTCGGCGCTGAAGCAGAAACCCTCACGACGCGAGCCGTGAGAATCCCCCTCGTTCACGAGGGGGAGAAGTCAAGCCGTAGAACCCGCGCCCGAGGGTGACGCCGAGCGCGTTCTCGCCGTGCTCCAGCAGAGAGGTGTGACGGCAGGGAAAAGGGCGATCAGTGAGTGGAGCAAACCACTCGAGGCGAGGAGGGGCCGCGCATGGGAACCGTCGTCCGTGTTCCGCAGACCCGGGACATGATCGGGGACGCACTCTCCGGAGACGAGGCCTTCGCCGCGCTGCGGCACTACGGGAGCCTGCGGCTGCTGACCGACTCCTTCTCCCGCTTCCGTTACGCGGACGGCTTCACCAACGCCAGGGCGCTCGCCTTCCAAGTGGTCCTCGGCCTGGTGCCGTTCACCGTGGCGCTGGTGGGTCTCGCGACCTCGGCGCACACCGAGAGCGTCGGCCGCGTCATCGAACTCACCCTCGCCCGGATCGTGCCCGGCGCCAGTGCTGATGTCGTCGAGGACGCCTTCGAGGGGACCCGGAGCACCGCCCACGAGGACCTGGGGAGCACCCTGGCCCTGTGGCTCGGCCTGGGCTTCGCCGTGCTGAACCTCGCCTCCGCCATGGGCCAGGTCGAGCGGGGCGCCAACCGCATCTACGGCATCGAACGCGACCGCCCCTTCCCCCGGAAGTACGGCAGAGCCGTCCTCCTCGCGCTCGCCGCGGGCGTGCCGATGGTGCTCGGATTCGTCGTGCTCGTGGCCGGTGACGCGGTGAGCCGTGCGGTGGCGGAGGTGGCCGGAGGGCGGGGGAGTGGCACCGGGTGGTGGGGGGCGCTGGATGTACCGGTGGGGCTGCTGCTGGCATGGGTCGCCTCCGCGGTGCTCTTTCGCTGGTCGCCCCGGCGTACCCAGCCGGGTTACACCTGGCTGGCCTTCGGCTCGGCCGTTCACCTTCTGCTGTGGGTCGCGGCCACCTGGCTGCTCGCGCTGTACGTCGAGGGCAGCGGGGCGTTCGGCGCCCTGTACGGGCCGCTGACCGCCTTCATCGCCCTGTTGCTCTGGGCGAACCTGACCGCCGTCGCCCTCTTCCTCGGAATCGCGTTCGCGGCCCAGCTGGAAGCGGCGCGGGCCGGTGTCGACGTGGCGGTGCGCCCGGATCCGGGGCCGGGCGGCTGACGGCCGGGGAGTGACACGCCGGAATGGGGGTGGCCGGCCGCCGTACGGCGACACGCCGACGCGGGAACGGGGTGAACCCTTCCCCCGTTGTCAGTGTGAGGTTGCACAATGATCGGAAAAGGAGATCAACTCCGGCGCGGTGCTGGGTAGACGGTCTCGTGTCCGGCTCCGGAAAGGTCCTGCTGATGCTCTCCACCGTCCACCGCGAGAATTCCCTCGTCGCCCTGCCCACGGTGCGCCGCCGGCACTCCCGGGCGGATTCCGGCCCGGTGCCGGTGGGCCGTCCGTCGGATGCCGCCGCCGACGCGCTGCGGATCATCGCCGACCCCCGCACCCCCACGTACGTCACGGTGCACGCGAACGGCCGCCGCAGATACAGCTACTGGCGCCCCCTCGACTCCACCACCGGCACGGGAGGTTGCTACGCCGCCCTGCCCACCGCCGACTGCGACGAACTGCACGCGGCAGGGCGGATCACCCTGGGCGAGCCCGTCGTGGACCCCAACCGGACGACGTACCGGGTCCGCCCGGCCGCCCGCGCCCAGACCGCCGCTCGCACCGAGCCGACAGCCGTACGCGCCCGGCCCGAGCCGGTGCGCGGCGCGGCGCGGGAGCGGTTCCGGGTGGCGTGAGGGATCGGCGGCGCGGTTCAGCGGTGCCGCATCCGGACATTCGGTTCCCGGTCCACGCCCTGACCGGTGGAGCGGCCGGTCCGGAGCAGGCCGAGCCCGTCCGGGATCACGTACTCACCCGACTCGGGGAGCACCGTCCCGGTCCAGTCCCCCACTCGGCCACCGTGCCCGGTCATGGTCTGCGAAGCGGGCGCGGACGGCGACATCAGGTGCGACCCCGACGTACGCGACGCCACGCACGGGGCGTCCGGTCGGAGTGGCGGACGCCGCTGCGGTGGAGCCTCCGGACGTTCCCGCTGGAGGCCGACAGCCCGGCACACCGGAACCGGCACACCGGAACCGGCACACCGGCCACGGCGCGCCCGGTGACGGCATGTCAGGCGATGGACGCCGAGACGATGGCGGACACCGCGATGTTGCAGGACGCCGTCACCCAGACCGCCGGGTGGGGTTCGGGCTCCACCAGCGTGGCGCCCAGGCGCCCCGGCGTGATGAGATCCACCACCAGGAACGCCAGGGCCATCATCACCAGGCCCAGCACGCCGAACGCCGCGGTCGACACCAGTCCCTTGCCGAAGTCCTCGTACGTCGTCCAGATCGACGTGAACACGATTCCGCCGATGCCGAGCAACGAGGAGCTGAGCACGAGGGAGGCGTTGCGGTTGCGCTCCTGCCAGATCTGCCGGCCGAGCTTTCCGGGCGTCAGCACGTCGACCAGGATGATACCGAGGACCAGCAGGACCAGTCCGAGTGCGCCGTAGGCGGTGGCCCGGCCGAGTCCGTTGACGATGTCGCTCATGGGGTGTGCCGGCTCCGTAGCGTGAGAGATCTGAATGATCGCGGTCAAGGGCGTGCAAAATGTAGCGCACCCCTTCGACCTCTGGTCTCGTAACCCGTCATGCCCGGCGGCCGACGTCCTCCGCGCGGGACACGAACCGGGAGGCGCCGTCGGTGACCCGGTGGAGGAAGGCGCCGCCGTCCCGGTCGGTGTCGTGGAACCGACCGCCGGGACCGTGGGCGATCCTGCGGGTGTTGCCCCGCCAGGGGCGGCGCAGCAGTTCCGAGCACAGGGCGACGGGGCTGTCGCAGCCGCCGGCGGCGGCCGGGCCGAGGGCGAGGGGACTGCGAGCGCCTCGACGAAGAACGGGGCGAACGGGATTCAGCCAGGCCGGACGGGTGACGTACTCGCCGTTGTCCGCCGACACTTCGACCGGGGAGGGGCCCATGGTGGCGCGGCACGGATGCTGCCTCCTCCGCGCGGCTCGTCGACCCTGGCCGTCTCTCTGCCCGCTGTCCTATCTCCGCCTACCGCGCGGCAGCCGGGGCTTCGGGGCGGGGGTCGACCGGCGTGAGCACGCCGAGGCGGTCCTCGATCTCCTGGGCGGCGGCCAGGCACAGGTCTTCCCGGAACGCGCGCCCGACGATCTGTACGCCGGTTGGCAGTCCGTCGCCGACTCCGGTCGGTACGGCGACCGCGGGTACGCCCACGAAGCTGGTCACGGTGCACAGGCGCATGCCCTCCGTGACCCGTTCCCGTCCCGCTTCATCGCGTGACTCCAGTCCCGGCTCGACGGGCGGCTCGGTGAAAACCGGTCCGAGCAGCAGCGGGTACGCGTCGAGGAACTCTGCCCAGGAGCGGCGGATGCCGAGCCAGGTCCCCATGAGCTTCGTGAGCTCTGCGGCGTTCGCGGGCGGAGTCTTCTCCATGGCCATCCTGATGTAGCGGTCTCCGCCTTCGCCGAGCAGTTTCCGCACCACTGGCCAGGTCGGCGCGAATTCGGTCACGGTGATCCGGCCGTATGCCTCGAGTGCCTCGTCCAGCCGCGGAACGTCCGCCACCTCCCGTACGTCGTTGCCTGCGTCGCGCAACGCGTCCGCTGCCGCTGTGACGGCCCCGCGGACCGTGGGGTGGACGCCGTGGCCGCCGGGGTCGGCGACAAGCGCGACCCTGACCGGTCCTGGCAGCGGTTCGCCGTAGAGGGGCACGGGTACGGCCCGCGGGTCCCGCGGGTCGGTCCCGGCCAGCGCCTCGTATGCCAGCCGGAGGTCGGCGACCGTACGGGCCAGGGGGCCGTCGGTGACGAGCATCTGCGAGGCTGGTCCCGGGTCGTCCGGGCCGAGGACGCGGTGGTCGGCGGGGAACCGCCCGGTGGTCGGCTTCAGCCCCGTCACGCCGCAGAACGAGGCGGGGATCCGTACTGATCCGCCGGAATCGTTGCCGAGTCCGAGTGCGGCCATGCCGGTGGCGACGGCCACTCCGTCACCGCCGCTGCTGCCGCCCGGGGTCCGGCTCCGGTTCCACGGGTTGGCGGTGTCGCCGAACAACTCGCTGCGGGTGTGCATCCCGGCCAGGACCAGGGTGGGCATGTTGCTGTGGCCGATCGGTATGGCTCCCGCCGCGCGGAGCCGGGCCACAGGGGGCGCGTCGGCCGGAGCCACCAAGTCACGGAAGCGTGCCGTTCCGAGTGTGGTCGGCACGCCTTCGACAGCTGTGGTCTCTTTCACCGTGAATGGCACGCCTGCCAGCGGCCCGAGGTCTTCGCCCGCTGCTCGCCGCCGGTCCGTGTGTGCCGCGGTCTCGCGGGCTCGCTCAGCCAACAGCTGCGTGACCGCGTTGACCTGTGGGTTGACCTCGGCGATGCGTTCCAGGTGGCTGTCTACCAGTTCGACCGCCGATATCTCTCCGCCTCGGACCGCCTCCGCCTGGGCGGCGGCCGTCCTTGCCCACAGGGCGTTCTTCCTGATCATCGTGCTTCCCGTCCCCATGCCGAAGTGCTTGGGTCCGAACCCTAGCGCGGAAGCGATACGATCGTATTGGAATAAGGAGGCTGAGCGAACATGCCCAGACAGGTGGACTACGAAAGCCGGCGCCGCGCGATCGCCGAGGCCGTCTGCCTCCTCGCCGACGAACACGGGCCGCAGGGGGTGAGCATGCGCGACGTCGCCGCCCGTGCGCAGGTCTCCCTGGGGGCCGTTCAGCGCTGCTTCCGCAGCAAGGGGGAGATGCTCCTCTTCGCCGTCGACCACGTCGGCGACCGCATCACCGAACGGGTGAGGACCCGCCTGGCCGCAAGCCCGGCCCAGTCGGCCGCCACCGCCCTGGGCCACGCGACCACCGAGATCGCCCTGCTCCGCGAAGAGCACCGCGCCGAAGCACGGATCTGGCTCGCGTTCGTCGCTCAGGCCGCTGTCAACGAGCCGCTCGCCGGCCCGCTGAGAACCAGCTACGCGGCCCTGCAGAACCTCGTCGTCCGCCTCATCACGGAGGCCGCCGAGAGTGGCTCGGCCGACGAAGGTGCTCCGCCGCCCGACCCGCAGCACGAGGCTCGCACTCTGCTCGCCCTCGCCGACGGCCTCACCACCCATGTACTCATGGGCCACTTGACCGCAGAGGAAGCCGAGGAAGTCCTGCACGCGCATCTGGTCGGCCTCTGGGACCGCCTCGGCACCACCCGCCCCCGAAAGGCGGTCTGACCCTCTGGGCGCTCATCGCTTCGCGCGTACCGTGTCGGCTGCACGCTTCGTCCCGGCCCAGGCCACGGCCGCCGGACAGGCCGCCCGCACCCGACCACCCGGCAGGCGCTGGAAGGTGGCCCGCGTCGTCCTCCTCGGCGTCGGCCAAGCGCTGGCCAAGCTCGCCGACGAGCACGGGGTCATCGTGACCGCGGGCTCCAGCACCGGCGGTCGCCGGTATGCCGGTGGTGTCCCCCTCGTCGACGAACGCGGCGTCCCGGCAGCCCTCTCGCGCGGACGGGGACACGGGCGAGGGAGAACACCTCGCCGGCCGGGCACCGTCTGATGGGCCGGCTCTTGGGTGGTGCGGGCGTCGTCCACCCGGCACGTTCGCCGCACGGCGGCTGGCGCCCACTCGAGGTCATCCGGTGGGGACTCGCTGGTGTTCTCCGTCGATGAGTCATGCCCGCGCGCATCCGGGGCATCAGAAGTCCATCTGCCGGAGTGAGAAGGAGCACGAGCCATGAGCAGGGGCAGCCGCACTCTCACCGTCATGTACGTCGCCGTCGCCCTCTGGCTCTCCTTCTGCACGGTACGTACCTGGGGCAACGTCCCCGTCTGGACCACCCTCGCCATGGCCGTCGCCGCCCTCACCCCCGCCGTGGGCGTGGTCCGCGAGACGGTCATCGCCGACGAACGGCGCGCCGTCGCCGTCCTCCGTGAACGGGAGGGCCGCCGGGCGGCGTGGCGCGACGTGGCGGTCGCGGCGCTCGCGCAGGCCGAGGTGGAGGCCGCGTGCTGCGAGCGCTGGTGGACGTCCTGCGCCACCGAACATGACCCGGCCTGCGCACACCGGACCTCGTGGGGCACAACGGCGTGAATCACCGGCCTGCCCCAGGGCCCGGACGGCGCGACGTCGAATCCTGGTCCGGACCAAGGTATTGACGGCCGCTTATCTCACCTCTTGAATCAAGCCGTTGCGCATTCAACCCCCACAACCTCGGTCGGCGCCCCGTCCCACGGGCCGCCGTACGGAAGGGAGAGCCATGTTCTCTCCGCGCACCCGCCGCAGATGGCTGATCGCCGCCATGTCCGCCGTGCTGGCCGCCTCCGGGGCGGTCGGGACGACCGCACGGGCCGAACCGGCGGACGTCACCGCCGCGGCGGCCGTGACGTTCTCCGACACCTTCGACGGGCCCGCCGGCGCGGCCGTCGACTCCTCGAAGTGGCAGATGGAGACCGGCGACAACGTCAACAACCACGAGCGGCAGTACTACACGTCCGGCAACAAGAACGCCGCCCTGGACGGCGAGGGCCATCTGGTCATCACGGCCCGCAAGGAGAACCCGGCCAACTACCAGTGCTGGTACGGCACCTGTCAGTACACCTCGGCACGCCTCAACACCGCGGGCAGGTTCACCGCCCAGTACGGGCACGTCGAGGCGCGGATGAAGATTCCGCGCGGTCAGGGCATGTGGCCCGCCTTCTGGATGCTGGGCACGCCGGTCAACTGGCCGGACTCCGGTGAGATCGACATCATGGAGAACGTCGGCTTCGAGCCCTCCACGGTGCATGGCACGATCCACGGCCCCGGTTACTACGGTTCCGGTGGCATCGGCGCCGGCTACACCCTGCCCGGCGGCCAGGCCTTCGCGGACACCTTCCACACCTTCGCCGTCGACTGGGCACCGGATTCGATCACCTGGTCCGTCGACGGAAACGTCTACCAGCGGCGCACCCCCGCCGACCTGGGTGGAAAACAGTGGGTGTTCAACAAGCCGTACTTCCTGATCCTCAATCTGGCGGTGGGCGGCTACTGGCCCGGTGACCCGGACGGTTCCACCGTCTTCCCGCAGCAACTCCTGGTGGACCACGTGTCGGTGACGACGGGCGACTCGCCGGCCGGCGGCGCGATCCGCGGTCTGGCCGGCAAGTGTGCCGATGTCGCGGGGGCCGGCACGGCCAACGGCACCCCCGTGCAGCTCTACGACTGCAACGGCACCTCCGCCCAGCGGTGGTCGGTGGGCGGCGACGGTACGATCCGGGCGCTCGGCAAGTGTCTGGACGTCGCTTCGGGAGGCACGGCGGACGGCACGCCCGTCCAGCTGTGGGACTGCAACGGCACCGCGGCGCAGAAGTGGGTCGTCACCGCGGCGCGCGACATCGTCAACCCGCAGGCGGACAAGTGCCTGGACGTGACCGGCAACACGTCCGCCAACGGCACCCGGCTGCAGATCTGGACCTGCTCGGGCGGCGCGAACCAGAAGTGGACGGTGGGCTGAGCCGGAGCCGGTACCCGATGTGAACGACCGCCGCCCCGCCCCCAGGGCCCGGGGCGGCACTCGCGCCTACCGCGGTGTTCGCTTGGGCCGTGCCCGGGCGGCAGCACGGGAGGCCGTAGCCGGCGCCGGTGCCGCCGAACCGCCTTCCGCGGCCGGACCGAGGGCTGTTGGCCTCGTGCATGGGGGGGCGATCGTGCATGGATGACGGAACCGGAACTCCCGACATGCCTCTACGGGTTTTTGCCTTTCTTTTGCGGTGCGGGAACATGGCCGAGGTCACGTCCGTTTGACCGGACGGACCGTGCAGACCCGGGCTGACAACCAGGACCGGGCGGACAGCGACAACCCGAGGTGGCACCGAATGGCGATGTGGGACCGGCTCAAGGACCAGGCCAGGACGCTCCAGCAGTCCCAGGGCGCGCAGACGGGAGGCGCCCGGCAGCAGGGGCACGGCTCGTCCTCCTCCGGCGGCGGCTCCAAGGCCAAGCTCATGGGACTGTTCAAGTCCCAGCTGGCCTCGGCCAAGACGGAGCTGAAGAGCGGCGCCTACCGGGACGCGAGCATGGCGATGTGCGCGCTGGTCGCGGCGGCCGACGGCCGGGTCGACCCGGTGGAGCGGCAGCGGGTGGAGGAACTGATCGTCTCCAACGAGGTGCTGCAGAATTTCCCGCCGGACCAGCTCCGCAAGCGGTTCAACGAGCACGTGGACCGGCTCACGGCGAACTTCGAGCAGGGCAAGGCGCGGGCGCTGGAGGACATCGCCAAGGCGGCCAAGAAGCCGGTCGAGGCGCGGGCGGTCGTCCAGACCGGCATGGTCGTCGCCGGTGCCGACGGCAGCTTCGAGCCCTCCGAGCAGTACGCCATCCGCGAGGCCTGCGGGGTGCTCGGTCTCTCGCCGCAGGAGTTCGGCGTCTGACGGCCGCCCCGTTGTCAGTGGCACCCCCTACGGTTTGATCAGTGGGCCCGCCGGAGCGGAAGCGGGCCCGTCCGGGGAGGGGTGTGCCATGTCTGCCGGTTCCATGGAGTCGACGACGTATCTGGAGCTGTCGCAGGAGGGCGGTGGCGCGCACAAGTTCTACGAAGTGTCGGTCGACGGCCAGCTGGTGACGGTGCGGTACGGCCGGATCGGTGCGGCAGGGCAGACCCAGACGACGACGTTCGCCTCGGCGGCGAAGGCGCGGGCCGCCGCGGCGAAGAAGGTGGGGGAGAAGGTCCGCAAGGGCTATGCGCCGGCGGTGCCCGGTCAGCGGGCCCCGCGCGCGGTGACCCGGCGCCAGGTGGTCTCGGCGCCGTCCACCGCGCGTGCCGTGGCTCCCGTGCTGTGGCGGTTCGGGACGGGCTCCTCGGCGTTCGGTATCCATGTCGACGACGACCGCTGCTGGGTCGGCAACCAGTCAGGAGACGTCTTCACCCTGGACCACGAGGGTGGCGTACTGGCCCGTTTCAGTCTGCCGGACGGCGTGAAGTGCCTGGTGGCCGACGACTTCTGGATCTATGCGGGCTGTGACGACGGCCGGGTCTACGATCTGTCGTCGAAACTGCCGTTCGCCGCCTACGACATCGCGGCTGACGTCGACATCTTCTGGCTGGACATCCACGAGGGCGTTCTCGACGTCTCGGACCGCGAGGGCCGGCTCACCGTCATCGACCACGAGGACGAGCACCAGTGGTCCCGCCGCAGCCAGGGTGACCACGCGTGGATGGTCCGCGCCGACGACCGGGCCGTCTACCACGGCCACCACCGGGGCGTCACGGCCTACGCGCCCGACGGCAGCGGCGAGTTGTGGCACACGCCCACCCACGGCGGTGTGCTGTTCGGCTGGCAGGAGGACGACACCGTCTATGCGGGGACGGCGCACCGGGTGGTGCAGCGGCTGTCGAAGGCGACCGGTGCCGTCGAGGCCACCTACGCCTGCGACAGCTCCGTGTACTCGTGCGCCACCGCGCCGGGCGGACGGTTCGTCTTCGCCGGGGACGCGGCGTCGTCCGTCTACTGCTTCGACCGGGACGGCACGCGGCTGTGGAAGCTCGGCACCGGCGGCGGATCGGCGCTGTCGATGCAGTACCGGGACGAGCGGCTGTACCTGGTGACCACGGACGGTTCGCTGGTGTGCGTGGACGCGAGCGAGGCGGCGGTCTCCGCGGCGCAGCAGGGCAGCGTGCCGGTCGTGCGGGACGTCAAGCTCGCCGCCGCCCTGCCCACGTACACGCCGGCCACGACCGCGACCGCGGTGGCCACCGTCGCGCAGGCGCCGTCCGGCGCCGTGGTCGTGGAGTGCGTCCAGCATGACGGGCGCCTGCGCGTCCATGTGGTGTCCGGCGGCTACGACGAGTCGTGGAACGTGCAGTTCCCGCGGGCAATACGGGTCCCCGGCGCACGCTATGTCGTGGACGCGCTGCACCCGGCGGCCGGTGGCTTCTACCGGGTGCGGGGTGAGATCCGGCGGCTGCTGTGACCGGGAGGCGCACCGCACGCTCGCGCGCCGGGGGTTCCCCGGAGTGGGGCCGGGGAACCCTGCTCGGCGGCTGTCGCCCGTTCAGATGCCGCAGGTCGGCGCGGACCAGTAGCGGCTGCCGCGGTGGTCGACGTGGGTGTGGTCGTTGTGCCCCGGATAGCCGGGTCCGAGGATGCCGCGGAAGCCGTGGTTGCGGGCCTGCTTGGCCAGGGTGCACAGGGAGTGCGGTCCGGCACCGAGGTCGGCCCCGTCGCCGTACAGGTGGCGACTGTTGCTTGCCCCGCCCACGGCGTTGTTGCAGGCGTAGGAGCGGAAGCCGCTGGTGACCCGGATCGGCTGGTCACCCAGTGCGTGCCGCAGGGCCTCCAGCTTCCACATCGTCCGCAGTGCGTTGGACTTGGCCGTCGCCGCGCCGACCGCACCGCCCGACCAGGTCGAGTTGCACTGGTTCAGTTCGGCGTAGGTGAAGTGGATGGGCGTGCAGTCGTCGTCCTGGAGGGCGTAGAGCTTGCTGTAGGTGTTGGGGCCCGCCACACCGTCGGCGGCCAGGCCGTAGGCCGACTGGAAACGCTTGAGCGCGGCCGCCGTGGCCGGCCCGAAGCTGCCGTCGACAGCCAGCACGGATCCGTACCCCGGATAGCCGCCCAGCCGGATCTGGAGCTGGCTGACATCGGCGCCCGAGGCGCCCTGGGACAGGGTGCGGGTCCAGCTGTAGCACCCGTCGGCGTGCGCGGTGCCCGCGGTGGCGACGGCACCCACGGCCAATCCGGCCATGAGCATGACAAATGCGAGAAAAAGGCGTACAGCGCGTCTGAACATGAGATCTCCGTTTCGCGACGTGGGGTTCGGCTGAGTGACCGAGCCATGTGACGCGCGTCAACCATGGAGCACGCACCCGATCGGGCGCAAGGCCCCGCCCCGATGGGCGCACACGGCGAACCCGTGAGCCCTGTACGCGCCCCCGGGGCCGTACCGACAATGCAGTGCCCCTGATCACCCCGCGAAGTGCCGTGTTTCCCCACCCCGGTTGAGGAAAGCAGGTCGATCGCCGTGCTGTTGCGTCTGCCCACGTCCCTGTCCGAAGCACAGCAGTACCTGGCCGAAGGGGCGGTTCCCGTCGGCGGCGCCACGCTCGTGTGGGCCCTCTGGCAGCGCGACGGCTTTCCCGAGCAGGCGATGTCCCTGCGCGAACTGTCCGAGGCGAACCTGATAGGCAGTCAGGCCCTGGGCGCGGCCGTCCTGCTGCACCAGGTGGACGACCGGGTGCCGGAAGTGCTGCGCCGGGCCGCCGCCACCGTGGGGACCGGCGCCGTCCGCCGGACGGCCACCGTCGGCGGCAATATCGTCGGCAGCACGCTGCGTTGTCTGCTTCCCGCGGCCCTGGTCCTCAACGCGCGGGCGACCGTCCTGGATGGGAACAGTACGTACGAGACCGACCTGGGCGAAGTGGTGGCCAAGCGTCACCTGCTGCTCCACCTCCGCTGGGACGACCCCGTGACGAGCGGCTACTACAAGGCGCCCGGCGAAGCGGGCGGCCCGCCGCCGCTCGTCGTCGCCACCGCCGTGCATCGCGGTCAGGACGGCCGGCACCACCTCTCCGTCGCCGTCCGGGACGGCTACGACGTGATCAGCGGGACCACTGACTGCCACGCCGGATCCGGCCGGACGCTCCGGGCCCTCGATCGCACCGGCCTGGGAGCGCTGCCCGCGCCGGCGCGAGAGGCGGTACGCCGGGAAGTGGCCGGCATCCTGGACCGCTGACGCGGGGGGTCCACCCGGCCGCCCGGGTGGACCCCCCGCGTCAGCGTCAGCTGTCCGAGTCCTTACGGAGGCGGACCACTACGACCGGGCAGGAGGCGTGCTGGGCACAGCGCTGACTGACCGACCCCAGCATCGCCCGGGCGAAGCCGCCCCGTCCTCGGTGGCCCAACACCAGCAGCTCCGCCCCCTCCGAGGCGCGGATCAGCACCTCCGAGGGGTCGCCCTCGACCAGTCGCTCCCGCAGCCCGTCGGGCCGCTCACCGGGGAACGCGGTGTTCAGTGCCTCCGAGAAGCTCCGTCGTGCCTGCTCCGCGTCGAAAGCCGGTTCGATCGCGGGGCCCGCCCATCCGGCGGACGACGGAGTCTCCCACGCGTGGACGGCCTCCACCACCGCGCCGACCGCGCGGGCATACCGCACGGCCCAGCGCAGTGCCTCGTACGATGGGGGTGATCCGTCCACACCGACGACCACCCGCGGTGCCGGTTCAGTGGATTGCATGGTTACCTCACTCAGCAGTCGCTGTCCGTGTCTTCCACGCTGCCCGGCCCGGCGCCCCGCCGTCGGCGAGGTCAGCAGATGCGCGGGAGCTGCTCGCCCATCGGCAGATCCACCACCCGGGTGCCCCCGAGCCCGGTCCGTGCGACGACCATCCCCGGATGCTCCGTGACCACCTCACCGATGACGGCGGCGCCGGAGCCCAGAGGGTGCGCCCGCATCGCGGCCAGGACCGCGTCGGCGTGCTCCCGGGGCACGAAGGCGACGAGCTTGCCCTCGTTGGCCACGTACATCGGGTCGAGCCCCAGCATGGCGCAGGCACTGGCCACCGGAGCCGGCACCGGGACGGCTCGTTCCCGGACGACGACCCCGCACCCCGAGGCCGCGGCGATCTCGTTCAGCGAGGCGGCCAGACCGCCACGGGTCGGGTCGCGCAGCACATGCAGATCCGGCGTGACCGACAGCATCGCCTCGACGAGTCCGCCGAGCGGCGCGCAGTCGCTCTCGATCTCGACCTCGAACCGCAGGTTCTCCCGTCTGCTCATGATGGCCACACCGTGCACACCGATGGCACCGCTCACCAGGACGGCATCACCGGGAACCACCCGCTCGGGACGCAGGTCGACGCCGGCGGGGATCACACCGATGCCGGACGTGTTGATGTACACGCCGTCACCGTGCCCGGCCTCCACGACCTTGGTGTCACCCGTCACCACCCGCACCCCGGCAGCACGGGCCGCGGCACCGAGCGCCTCGGCGACCCGGCCGACGGTATCGATCTCGACGCCCTCTTCAAGGATCAGCCCACACGAGAGGTACGCCGCGCGGGCCCCGCTCATCGCGAGGTCGTTCACCGTGCCGTTGACCGCCAGGTCGCCGATGCTGCCGCCGGGGAAGAACAGCGGCCGGACCACGAAGGAGTCGGTGGAGAACGCGAGCCGGGCACCGCCGAGCTCGACCACGGCGGAGTCGGTCAGCGCGGCAGGAGCCGTCCCGCCGAGCCCTGGAAGAACGACCTGCTCGACGAGCTCGGCGGACAGGGCGCCGCCCCCGCCGTGGCCCATCACCACGCGTGGCCGGTCACGCAGGGGCGCCGGACAGCTCCAGGAGAGCAGGTCGGGAGCTGCGGTGGTGTCAGACAACGGAGCTCGCCTCCCGGTCCGTGACGGCCCTGTCCGTCGTCGGCAGGTCCAGCCGCCGGTACAGGTAGTAGGCGGCGCAGGCACCCTCACTGGACACCATGGTGGCCCCCAGCGGGTTGCGCGGAGTGCAGGTCGTCCCGAAGGCCTCGCACTCGTGCGGCTTCAGCAGCCCCTGAAGCACCTCTCCACTGCGGCACTCCTCCGGTTCCAGCGTGGCGATGTCCCCCACCTGGAAACGGTGTTCGGCGTCGTAGTCCCGGTAGCGCGCCGACAGCCGCCAGCCGCTGTCCGGAATCACCCCGATACCGCGCCATGCGCGGTCGGCGACCTCGAAGACATCGTCCAGCATCGCCCGCGCGGCGGGGTTGCCCTCGTCCCGTACGGCGCGCGGATAGGCGTTGTCGACGGTGTGCTCACCCCGCTCCAGCTGCCGCACGGTCCGCCGTACGCCTTCCAGGATGTCCAGCGGCTCGAACCCGGTCACCACGATGGGCACCCGGAACCGCTCGGCGAGCGCCGGGTACTCCTGCGTTCCCATCACGCTGCACACGTGCCCGGCCGCCAGGAAACCCTGGACCCGGCAGTCCGGTGACTGCATGATCGCCTCGATCGCGGGAGGCACCCGGACGTGCGAGACCAGCAGACTGAAGTTGCGGACGCCGAGCCTGCGGGCCTGATGCACCGTCATCGCGTTGGGCGGTGCCGTGGTCTCGAAACCGATGCCGAAGAACACCACCTCCCGGTCCGGGTTGTCCTGCGCGATCCGCAGCGCGTCGAGCGGTGAGTACACCACGCGGACGTCGCCGCCCTCCCCGCGGACCTGGAACAGGTCGCGCCCGGTGCCCGGGACCCGGAGCATGTCGCCGAAGGAGCAGAAGATGACCTCGGGCCGTGACGCGATCGCCAGCGCCTTGTCGATCACCTCCAGCGGCGTGACACAGACCGGACAACCCGGTCCGTGAATCAACTCCACCTCGTCGGGCAACAGTTGATCGATTCCATGCCGGATGATGCTGTGCGTCTGGCCGCCGCACACCTCCATCAGCGCCCACGGCCGGGTCACCGAGGCCCTGATGTCGTCGAGCAGGCGTGCCGCAAGCGCGGGGTCCTGGAACTCATCGATGTACTTCACCGCCGTACCTCCCGCGCGAGGTCGTCGCCGCCTGCCTGCGCGGCCTGTTCCCATGGGTCGCCGAACTCCTCCTGGAGCATGCCGAGGTTCTCGAACAGCTCCAGGGTCCGCCGGGCCGACTCCTCGTCCAGCCGCTGCAGGGCGAAGCCGACATGGACGATGGCGTACTCACCGACCCGCAGGTCGGGCAGGTACTCCAGGCACACCTCCTTCACCACCCCGCCGAAATCGACGGTGGCCATACGGGTACCGTCCCGTTCCTCGACGCCCAGCACTCTGCCGGGTACTGCCAGACACATGCGGATCTCCTCACTACGTCTCACGCGAAGGCGCCGGCGCCCGTCATCGGGCCGTGGCTCCCTTCCGGGCGGCCACGATCAGCTGCCCGAGTGCCAGCCCGCCGTCGTTCGGCGGGACGCCTTGATGGCGCAGTACGGTGAAACCGGCCGTGCGCAGCTCGCGGGCGCAGGCCGAAGAGAGCAGCGTGTTGGAGAAGACGCCACCGGTCAGGGCCACCGTGCGCAGGCCGGCAGCCTGCCGGGCGGTCAGGCACACGTCCCGCACCAGCCGGGCGACGGCCCGATGAAATCGTGCGGCGATCACCGCCGTGGGCACCTGACGCCGTACGTCCTCCACCACGGCGGTCAGCAGGGGTCCAGGGGCGGCGGTCAACGGGCCCGGGCCTTCCGTGAGACGGAACGCGTAGCGCGGGTCGTGGGGTCCGCCGTCACCGGCCGACACCGCCGCCGCTTCCAGTTCGATCGCGGCCTGCGCCTCGTAGCCCGCGTGGTGGCACACCCCCGCAAGGGAGGAGACCGCGTCGAAGAGCCGGCCCATGCTGGAGGTCGGCACGCAGTTCAGCCCCCGCGCCAACTGGGTGCGCAGCACGTCGAGTTCCTCCGGCGGGCAGGCTGCGGCGCAGGGCAGGTCCGGTCCGGCGGCGATGCCCGCGGCGTGCAGATGCGCCAGCGCCATCCGGTAGGGCCGTCGCACCGCCGCGTCACCACCGGGCAGCGGCACGTAGGGCAGATGCGCGAACCGGTGGAATCCGTCGTAGTCCGCGAGGAGGAACTCACCGCCCCACACGGCACCGTCGTCCCCGTGTCCGGTGCCGTCGAAGGCGACCCCGATCACCCGGCTGCCCGCCGCGACGCCGTGCTCGGCCAGGACGGAGGCGATGTGCGCGTGGTGGTGCTGGACCCGGACGACGGGGCGGCCCCCGGCGTGCCGCCGAGCCCACGACCCCGACCGGTATCCCGGATGTGTGTCGGCGGCCAGCAGCGTCGGCCGCACACCGGTCACCGACTCCAGGTGCCGCTCGGCCCGGCCGAACGACCCCTGCGTGGCGACGTCGTCCATGTCACCGACATGGGCGGACAGCCAGGCCTTGTCGCCCTGCCCGAGACAGAAGACGTTCTTCAGGTCACCGCCGACCGCGAGCGCCGGGACCACCGGAACCGGCAGGGTGACCGGCAGCGGCGCGTAGCCGCGTGAGCGGCGCAGCACCAGCGGATCACCGTCACAGACACGGACGACCGAGTCGTCGCACGGCACATGGACGGGGCGGTCGTGCGTCAGCCATGCGTCGGCCAGCCCGGCCAGCCGCTCCAGGGCCTCTTCGTCGTCCGTCACGATGGGTTCCCCGGACACATTGCCGCTCGTCATCACCAGCAGCCGGGGCGCCCCCTCGGCCGCCAGGAGGAGATGGTGGACCGGCGAGTACGGCAGCATCACCCCGAGGTCGGGGCTGCCCGGCGCGACGGAAGCGGCGGGAACCGGCAACCCCGGGGACGGCCGGACGCCGGTGCGCCGCCGCATCAGGACCACGGGCCGCACCGGCCCCGTGAGCAGTTCACGCTCCACCGGGCCCATGCGCACCAGATGCTCGACGTCCCGCGCGTCCGGGGCCATGAGTGCGAACGGCTTGTCCCCGCGGGCCTTGCGGCGGCGCAGTTCGTCCACCGCCTCCGGACGGGTGGCGTCACAGGCGAGGTGGTAGCCGCCGATGCCCTTCACGGCGAGCACCGCGCCCGCGGCGAGCAGCGAGGCCGCCGCACCGATGGGATCGCCGCCGGCGGCAGGCGACCGGCTGCCGTGTCCGGGACCGGTGACGAGCCGCAGCCGTGGACCACAGGCGGGACAGGCGACGGGCTGCGCGTGGAAGCGGCGGTCGCGGGCGTCGTGGTACTCGCGGGCACAGTCGGGACACAGGGGGAAGCCCGCCATGGTCGTGTGCTCACGGTCGTACGGCAGTCCGGTGATGATGGTGAAGCGAGGCCCGCAGTGCGTACAGGTGATGAAGGGATGGCGGTGGCGCCGGTCGCCGGGGTCGCGCAGTTCCCTCAGACAGTCCCGGCAGGTCGCGGTGTCGGGGGCCACGAGCGTGCGCACGGGACCGCCGGCCCGGGACGCGACGATGCCGAATCCGCTCGCCCCCGTCACCGGCAGCTCGGCCGTCTCCACCGACTCCACCACCGCGAGCGGCGGCGCGTCGGGCACGAGCCGCGCACAGAAGTGGTCGACGGCGAGGGACGCGCCCTCGACCTCCACCACCACGCCGTCACCGGTGTTCGTCACATGCCCCGCCAGCCGGAGGCCGGTGGCGAGCCCGTACACGAACGGCCGGAAGCCCACCCCCTGCACGACACCCCGTACGACGACCCGGGCACGCCGCACGGGGCCGGTCTCCGGCGTGGGTGCGGGGCGGACTCCGGGAGCGGTGCTCACGTCCGGGCCCGCGCCATCACCGGCGCGTGGACTGTCTCCCCGTCGGCCGCCGCGAGCGCCCGGTCCACCAGGACCCCGGCGCCCTCGCCGGTCCGTACGGAGGTGAGCACCACACCGACGCCCGGGTTGACCCGCTCCACATGGGCGCGGAAGGCGTCCTCGTCGAAGGCGGCCGGACCGGCCAGGTCGGACTTGGTGACGATCACCAGCTGAGCCAGCCCGAACGCGGTGGGGTACTTGAGCGGCTTGTCCTCGCCCTCGGTGACGGACGCCAGGACGACCCGCAGGGACTCGCCCAGGTCGTAGGAGGCGGGGCACACGAGGTTGCCCACGTTCTCCACGAAGAGCAGCCGGGTGGCGTCGGGCAGCCAGTCGTGCAGATGCCCGGCGAGCATGTCCGCCTCCAGGTGGCACAGACCGTCGGTGAGCACCTGCTTGACCGGTACGCCCGAACGGGCCAGCCGGGTGGCGTCGTTCTCGGTGGCGAGGTCAGCGGTGAGGGCAGCGGTCCTGATGCCGCGCTCCCGGGCCAGCAGCAGCTCGCGCTCCAGCAGGGCCGTCTTGCCGCTGCCGGGGCTGGACAGGAGGTTGACGACCGTCGTGCCCCGGGCGGTGAGTTCGGTACGCAGGATGCGTGCCGCCATCGTGTTCTTGGCGAGCACGGCCTGCCGGAGGTCGACTGTGCGGCACATCGTCAGCTCTCCTCTGATGGCGATGCCGGTGCGAGACCGGCTGGGGTGGGAGCCGCGGACCAGTGCACCTCGGTGATCCTCAGTTCGCGGCCCGAGAGCAGTTCGGTGGCGCCGGCGCGGCAGGCGGCGCAGATCATGTCCGGCGGCATCCCCGTGTCCCAGCTGCGCCCGCACGGGGCACAGGAGGCCCGCCCCGGAACGGACCGGGTGACCAGCTCGGCACCCTCCAGCCGTGTCCCGGCGCAGGCGAGCCCGAAGCAGAAGGCGAGCGCGTCGGGGACCACTCCGGCCAGCTCGCCGATCTCGACGTCGACACGGCGCACTCCGTGCGCACCCCCAGATCGTGCCGCCTGCTCGATCTGGTCCACGACCGACAGGGCGACGGACATCTCGTGCATCGCCGCTCCGTCCTGCGCCGGGGGTGGGGGACCGCTGCCCATTAGAGGCACGGCCGGCGCGGCCGGCGGCCCGGCGCGCCGGGACCGTAGCTCGTTCGGCGGGTGTCACATCCTGCGGATGCGGAGGTAACGACGCACGTCCGGCCAGAGGCTCGCGGTGATCGCCGCCAGTGCGGTCGCGGTGACGACGGCTGCGACACCGCCGATGAGACGTTTGCTCATGGTGCTCTCCGAAGGGGTGGAAGGGGGGCGTACTCGGATCGGACACCGGCTTCCTCGCCGACCAGCCCGACGACCAGGCGCACGGCCTCGGGCACCGCGGCGGCGACGTGCGGGCTGAGGCCGATGCCCTCCTCGACGGTGCCCGGCTCGCACCCCACCACCAGCGTGCGCCGCGGTGGCACCGCGCCGGTGCCCGCGCACAGGGTGTCGAGCAGCGCGAGCACCGTGTCGGGTGACATGTGGTGGCCGTCCGGGGCGACACCCTCCGGTGCCTGCCGGCCGGCGGAATCCGCGGCGTCGATCACGTACAGGGTTCCCGGCTCTCCGCCCCGCGCTGTCGCGTCGAGCACGATCAGGGTGTCGTAGCCGTCGAGGAGCCGGTAGGCCAGATGGATACCGCGGATGCCGATGTCGGCGACCTCGACGCCCTCCGGCAGCGGCCCGCCGGCCAGAACCCGGGCGGCTTCGACACCGAAGCCGTCGTCGCCGAGGAAGATGTTGCCGACCCCGGCGACCAGGATGCGTGGATGTGCGCTTCCGCTGGTCAAGGCGTCTCCACGTCGATCTCGTCGGGCTGGAAGTACAGATACCGGCCCTGTTCGCGGCGGATGTCGGCGCCCGGATCGTCCTCGACGGTGACCGCGATGTGCACGCCCCCGTCGACATCGTGCAGAACCGCCTCGACCACGGCGCACCGCCCGTCGAGGAACAGGTCCTGGGCGTCGGTGTGCCGCAGCCGGGGGCGCAGTACGACACGGCTGCCCGCCCGCACCTCCCGCCCGTCGACCTGTACGTGGTCGTGAGCCGGGTCCACCGAGGCATCCGCGCCCGGATCCCACCAGGGGACGTCCGGCCGGGCGATACCGCCGTCCGCGTCGGCGAACACCGGTGTGCGCAGGGTGGGAGCGGTGACCTCGCGCAGGCCGCGCACCGCGCCGTGCAGCCGCTCCAGCACTTCCGCCGACATCGACTCGGTGAGGTCGATCACCGCCGCCGCGCGATCGTCCGTACCCCTGGCCTCGCGCTTCTCCTCGTCGGTGAGGGCCGCGGTGCGCAGGGCGAGGATCTCGTCGATCTCCGTGGCGTCGTACAGGGCGCCCGGGCTCTCCGGGGCGATGGCCGGGTGGTCCTCCAGGATGATCGGGGAGGAGAGCACCAGGTCGCGGGAGCCGGGTTCACCGGCCTGCACGGGCCAGGTGTGCAGGTTGCGGCAGGCCGCCGCCGCGCCCCTGGCCCACTCCGGGGGATCCGTCAGCGACAGGAAGTACCCGGCGTCCAGATGCAGCAGTGTGTGAGTGGCGACCAGGGAGCGGGACAGCGCCGCGTCACGTCCGGCGCCCTCGTCGGGCAGCCACTCGCCGGTGTTCTCGACGACCACACGCAGCCGCTGGGCCGCGTACGGGCCGTCCAGCGGGCCGGCCGACAGCCGCAGGGCGCCGCCGACCACCTCACGGCGCCGCACGAGGCGTCCCACGACCGCCCCGTTCGCGTCGGTGACCGGTTCGCTCTCCTCGCCCGCCTGCCGGTCGAAGGGGATCACAATGCCCGCGCCCGCCAGGTCCCCGACGGGAACGGTGACACGGACGCGTTCCTCCCGGCCCTCGTCCCACGGGACCACCACCCGGTCCTCCAGGCGGAGTTCGCCCACGGTCTCGAAACGGCCGTCCGGCAGGGCCCGCTGGACCGTGCGCCGCTGGGCGTGCAGGAAGCGCACCTCGACCGAGAGGACGGCACCCCGGCGGGGCTCCATCAGCAGCTCGGTGTGCTGGAAATCGTGCTCCGCGGCCGCCGCCGTCCAGGACGGGGGCACCAGCACCCCGAACTGCCAGCGCAGCCGGTTCTTGGCGGCCGACGCACGGTACGGGTAGAGCACGTAGCCCTCGAACAGCACGGCGTCGGCGACCTGGCGTGCCACGGCCAGCCGCGCCTCGGCCGCCGGGGTGAACGTCGTCGTGGTCATGGTGTCCTCTCACCCGCCGCTTCCAGCAGTCCCTCGACGGCCGCCTGCCAGGAGGGCAGGGCCTGCCGCGACCTGTACGCGAGCAGCGCGTCCATCGTGTCCCTGGGCAGCCTGACCCAGCCCGAGCCCGGGAAGTGCTGGTCGACCATCTCCCGCCAGGTCTTCACCGGCATCCGGAACACGGCCTCCCGGTCCCAGGGAACGGGCTCGACCCGGAAGCCGCCGGTTCCGGTGAAGGCGGTACCGGAGAACAGCAGGCGCAGCGGCACCTCACCGTCCGCGAGGGCGTGGAAGTAGCGGGAGGAGGCGATGTCCATGTCGTAGGTGCAGGGCACCACCACATTGGTCTCCGTCTCCCCGGCGAACCCCTGGACCATCACCGGGACCTGGGCGAACTCCAGCGGGTTGAGGCTGCTGCCCCACCGGGACCGCTCACCGAACAGATCGGCCAGGGCGGCGGCCTCGGTGTCGTCGTAGCCCCGGCGTGCGGGCTCGATCCGGATCTGGCAGCGCAGCGCCAGCGCGTGCACCCGGGTTCCGGGAGAGGCGGTGACCCGCAGACGGAAGACCAGCGTCGGACCCACGGCGTGCGGGTCCGCGCGCACCCCCGTGCACGTGAAGCCGAATTCGGTCACGACGCGCTCCCCCGGGGAACACGGGCCCGTTCGCGCACATGGCCGAAGAACTCCTCGAGGTCGGCACGCGCCTCGGCGCCCCCGTCGAAGCCCTGCCACCGCAGCCGCATGCGGCCCACCAGTTCGTAGCAGATGTCGATCGGCACCAGATGACACTCCACCTGCCCCTGGTGACGGCGCAGCAGCAGCGCCTCCACGTCGGCTTCGAGGAGCCCGGCCAGGACGGAGGCGTCCAGGACGGACTGCCAGGCCTCGGGCTCCAGTTCACTCTCGGTGGCCCCGGCGGGGCTCGGATAGAGAGCGACCGGCCGGTCGAGCGCGGAGTTGTGGAAGAAGAAGGCGACGCCCACGGGGATGCGCAGCCGCTCCCAGGCACCCTCGTCCAGAGCATGCCCCGGGTCGCTCAGGTAACGGCCGGGAACCGTGCGGAACCGGCTCTCGGAGGTGCCGGGCCGGTCCAGCAACTGGGCGCAGGGGTCGCAGGCGCAGGCCAGGGACCGGTTCTCGGTGTCGACGAGGTGCCGGTGACCGGGGTCCGGCAGCGCGGCGGAGCACAGCTCGCAGCGTTCCTCGCGGGGCTGTCGTGGCCCGGTGAACCGGAACAGGCCCCGGCGCCGCCGCGTGTCCGGTCCGGGCGGAGAGGCGCTCACGGCGCCGTGGTGGCCGGTGGACGGCCGCTCGGCCCGGACGGGGACGCGCCGGGCGGTCCGGCGCCGATCTGGAGCAGCACCGGCTCGGGCGCAGGGTCCGGCTCCAGCGTCACCGCCGTCACCTCCGGCGCGGCACACGCGAGAGCGTCCCGGGCCGCCTGCTCGACGGCGTCCCGGGAACCACCGCAGCCGCAGCCGCCCGAGTCGGTCAGCCGCAGTCGCAACTCGCCCGTGGCCGGGTCGAATCCGGCATTCTTCACGGCGTGCGGGAGAGCGCCGAGGGCCCTGCCGATCCGGGTCGGCGCGTCGTCGGGATGCAGTCCGTGCAACACCAGCAGGCTCGCCACGAGTTCGTCACGGAGCAGGGCGTCCACGGCCTGGTGGGCGGGTCGTTCCGGGTTCCGGCCGAGCAGTTCCATGGCCCGCGCGAACCCGGCGCCGTAGAACTCCATGAGCCCGCGCACGAGTTCCTCGGCGGCCTCGCAGGCCGCGCGGTCGCCGGTGGAGGCGAGCCGGTCGAGGACCTCCTCCACCACCCGCCCCGCCGTCTCCGCGTCCGGACACGCGTCCGTGCGGCTCATCCGGCCAGTCCGCTCAGTCCGGTGGGGACGTGCATCGACTTCACCGTCCGGCCGTCGCCGACGTACATGTGGACGCCGCACGGCAGACACGGGTCGAAGCTGCGCACGGCGCGCATGATGTCGATGCCCTTGAAGTTCTCCGGGGAGTTCTCCTCGAAGATCGGCGTGTTCTGCACCGCGTCCTCGTAGGGGCCCGGAGTGCCGTAGGTGTCGCGGGTCGAGGCGTTCCACGGGGTCGGCGGGTACGGGTGGTAGTTGGCGATCTTGCCGTCCCGGATGACCATGTGGTGTGAGAGGACACCGCGCACCGCCTCGGTGAAACCCACGCCGATGGACTCGTCCGGCACCTCGAACCTCTCCCACGTCTGGGTACGTCCGGCGCGCACCTCCTCGAGGCCCTTCTCCGCGCTGTGCAGGGCCACGGCCGCGGCGTACGCCTGGAAGTAGGTGCGGGCGCGGTTGCGTTCCAGCGCGTTGGACCACTGCGGGATCCTCCACTCGAAGGTGGTCTCGGGCTTGGTGAGCGTGCGCGGCAGGTTGATGACGACGCTGTGCCCGGTCGCCTTGACGTACCCGATGTCCACGAGCCCGGACAGCGCGGTGGACCACAGGCGGGCGAGGGGGCCACCGCCGGTGTCGAGCGGCAAGTGGTCCTCGCCGTCGTACCAGCGCGGTGACATCACCCAGCTGTACTTGTCGTCGAAGTTCCGTTTCTGCGGTGCGGGGATCGTGTGCTGGTTCCACGGATGACGCGGGTCGACCGGGTTGCCGAGCGGGTCATGGGTGACGAACTGCTCCTGGCCCTCCCAGTCCTCGTAGTAGGAGCTGCCCAGCAGGATGCGGATGCCGAGGTTGATCTCGGTGAGGTCGTTGGTGACCAGCTTGCCGTCCACGATCACACCGGGGGTGACGAGCATGCGCCGTCCCCAGTCGGTCATGTTGGCGTAGGTGAAGTCGCAGTACTCGGGGTCGTTGAACGCGCCCCAGCAGCCCAGCAGTACGCGCCGGCGACCGACCTCCTCGTAGCCGGGCAGGGCCTCGTAGAAGAAGTCGAACAGGTCGTCGTGGAGCGGCACGACCCGCTTCATGAACTCGCAGTAGCGCATGAGGCGGGTCATGTAGTCCGTGAAGAGCTGCACCGAGCCGATGGTGCCGACGCCGCCCGGGTACAGGGTGGAGGGGTGCACATGGCGGCCCTCCATCAGACAGAACATCTCCCGGGTGTACCGGCTGACCTGGAGCGCCTCCCGGTAGAACTCGCCCTCCAGCGGGTTGAGCGAGCGCATGATGTCGGCGATGGTGCGGTAGCCGTGGTCGGCGGCGTGCGGGGCCTCGGTGCGTTCGGCGAGTTCGAGGACACCCGGGTTGGTCTCGCGGACCATCTTCTCGCAGTAGTCGACCCCCACCAGGTTCTCCTGGAAGATGTTGTGGTCGAACATGAACTCCGCGGACTCACCACAGTTGATGATCCACTCGCCGAGATGGGGCGGCTTCACGCCGTACGCCATGTTCTGCGCGTACACCGAGCAGGTGGCGTGGTTGTCACCGCAGATGCCGCAGATGCGGCTGGTGATGAAGTGCGCGTCGCGCGGGTCCTTGCCCCGCATGAAGAGGCTGTAGCCGCGGAAGACCGACGAGGTGCTGTAGCACTCGGCGACCCGCTTCTGCTTGAAGTCGATCTTCGTGTGGATGCCGAGGCTGCCCACGATCCGGGTGATCGGGTCCCATGCCATCTCCACCAGGCCGGTACCGTCACCGGTCGTCGTCGAGGTCGCCATTGTATCTGTGCTGCCCTTCGGTTGTTCGGGTCGGTGAGCGGGTCGGCGGATCAGCGGGGCAGGAGGGAGCCGGTCACCAGGGCGGCCGGTAGCCGGTGGTGAGTTCCCGGCCGGTGCGGCGCCACTTGGGCTCCTTGTCCACGGTCTGCATGGTGATGGTCCGCAGCTTGCGCACCACCGTTCCGTAGGCGCCGCTGGCCGCGCTGGAGAGCCGAGCGCCGGGGGGTTCGTCCATGAACGGCATGAACTTGTCGGGGAAGCCCGGCATGGTGCAGGCGATGCAGATGCCGCCGACGTTCGGACAGCCGCCGATGCCGTTCATCCAGCCGCGCTTGGGCACGTTGCACTTCACCACGGGTCCCCAGCAGCCGATCTTCACCAGGCACTGCGGGGAGTCGTACGAGGTGGCGAACTGGCCCTGCTCGTAGTAGCCGGCCCGGTCGCAGCCCTCGTGCACGGTGGCCCCGAACAGCCAGGTGGGGCGGAGCTTGTCGTCCAGCGGAATCATCGGCGCGGAGCCCGCTGCCTGGTAGAGCAGATAGGTGAGGGTCTCGGCGAAGTTGTCGGGTTGAATGGGGCAGCCCGGAACACAGACGATCGGGATGCCGGCCTGTGACGTCCAGTCCCAGCCCAGGTAGTCCGGCACACCCATCGCGCCGGTCGGGTTGCCGGCCATGGCGTGGATGCCGCCGTAGGTCGCGCAGGTGCCGATGGCCACGACGGCGAGGGCCTTGGGGGCGAGCCGGTCGATCCACTCGCTGGTGGTGATGGGCTGTCCGGTCTCCGGGTTGTCCCCGAAGCCGGACCAGTAGCCCTCCCGTTTGATCGCCTCGTTCGGCACGGACCCCTCGATCACCAGGACGAACGGATCGATCTCGCCGCGCTCACCCTTGAAGAACCACTCGATGAAGGTGTCGGAGCCCCCGACCGGCCCGCACTCGAAGTCGATGAGCGGCCAGTGCACGGCGATCTTGGGCAGTCCCGGCAGTCCGCCGAGCGCGATCTCCTCGATGCTGGGCTGCATGGCTGCCGTCAGGGCGACCGAGTCGCCGTCGCAGCTCAGCCCGGCGTTGATCCAGAGGATGTGGATCGGCTTGTCGTCCGTGCCGACGGCGCCGGAGGTCTCCGGCTCGGCGTTCGCGGCCGGGGGGCTTGCGTTCATCAGGGCCTCCTGGGGAGGGATGCGGCGGAGCCGGTGTCTCGGTCGGTGTGCGTGGCTCAAGCGTCGGCCACACCGGCCGGTACCGCAGGCGGTACCGTCGGCGGTTCCTTGCGTACGAACGCCCGGCGGAGCGCGTGGTAGGGCGCGGTCGGGTCGAAGAAGATTGTGTGCATGTGCGCGAGTTCCCGCTCGCGCACCGCCGCCAGCGGTGTGACGGCCTCCCGGCGCTCGTGCTCGGCCTTCTTCGCGACGAGCTGTGACTGTGCGCCGGAAGATTCCGCCCAGCGCTGTGCCAGCCGGGTGACCTCGGCACGGAAGCGGGCGGGAGCGCACTCGATCACCCGGTCGGCCAGGCCGATGTCCCGCGCCTGCCCGGTACCGACGGCAAGCGCCTCCCGGGTGAGCCGCTCCGCCGCCGCGGCGCCCACCCGCCGCGGCAGGCTGTAGGTCCAGTACTCGGAGCCGTACAGGCCCATGAGGCGGTAGTGCGGGTTGAGTAGGGAGCCGGAGCGGCACCAGACCTCGTCGGCGGCCAGGGCCAGCATGACGCCGCCCGCTGCCGCGTTGCCGCCGATCGCGGCGACGACGAGACGGTCGGTGGTGGTCAGGACGGCCTCGACGAGGTCGTTCATGGCATTGATGTTGGCCCAGGACTCCGCCGCCGCGTCCGGTGCCGCCTCAATGACGCCGAGGTGGATGCCGTTGGAGAAGAAGTCGCGGGTGCCACCGAGGACCAGGACGGACGTCGGCCGCTCGCAGGCCGCCCGGTAGGCGTCCAGCAGCCGCCGGCAGTGGTCGGTGGACATCGCGCCGCCGGGGAAGGAGAACGACAGCATCCCCACGGGGCCGTGCTCCCGGTACCGGATGTCCGACCAGGGAGCGTCGTCGCCGGCGGGACACAGCGGCGGCGCCGACAACTGCGCGACCTGCGGCAGCCGTTCCCCGAGGGCGAGCACGGCGGGCAGCTTGCAGGCGCGCGGGGCGCCGGGGCCGGTACGGGCCCGCAGCTCGGGAATCCACACCGCGCCGTCGGTGGTGGCCCGGCAGATGGCCCCCGCCCGGGTGGCCAGCAGTTCGCCGGGGCGTCCGCGCAGGTGGAACTCGGGATGGCCGCCGTGCAGGAACCACTCCTCTCCGAGCAGTTCGTCCCGGACGCCGGGCTGGGAGTCGGCGGCGCGCAGTTTGCGCAGCACCGTCGCGGTGGAATCGTCGGTCCACGCGATACGGCGGGTCTGCTGCCGCATCGGTGGGCGGGTCCGGGCGCCCGGCACGGCCGGCAGGGTGCTCTGTCCGGCGGGGGAGTGGCGGCCGGAGGCGAACCGCTCGACGGCGGCCAGTACGGCGTCGCAGGCCGCGTCGGCCAGCTCGCCCCGGTACAGATCGCTCTTGCCGGCCCGTGGCACGGGGAACGCAGCCGTGGCCCACACGGGCCCCGCGTCCATCTCCTCCTCGGCCTGCAGAACGGTGACTCCCCACTCGGTGGCGCCCTCGTGGATCGCCCAGTCCAGCGAGGACGGACCGCGGTCGCCGACGGGGCCCGGGTGCACGATCAGACACGTCCGGACCGTCCACACCTCGCGGGGGACGACCGTCTTGAGCATCGGGGCCACGATCAGCTCGGGATCGTGGCGGTCCACGGCGCGGACCACGTCATGGCTTGTGGGCGTCACCTCGACGGCGACGGTGTGCCCGCGGCCCCGCAACTCCGCGTGGACCCGCTGCGTGAGGCTGTTGTAGGCACTGGCGATGAGCAGGACGCGCATGACGGCGGCCTTTCCGGGGTGTGGCGGCCGTCGGCGAGAGGCGGCCCGGCTGTCTGCGATGGTCGGTCATACCGGGCCGGGAGCTTCGGCATGAATCCCCCTCCTCACCCGCGCGAGTGACGGTTCCGGCCACTTGGCAGGACGCCGGTGACGGCCATGGCAGCCGTCGCCCGGGCTGGCCCTTGGGACGGGTGGGCTCGCACGCTGATGTGTCGTGTACTCGCCGGAACTCCATGGCATTGGTCACGATGAGTAGCTGATCCAGTAGCGATTCCGAGGCCGGGTGAGCCAACTGGCGATAGTGGAATACGCGAGCCCACCAGGACCGAGGGTCAGGCACGGCGGTCTCGACGTGACCCGATATGCCCTGGATCGGGATGAGTGGGACGCTTTTACTGCCGGGGTGTCGAGGAATAGCGCCCCCTACACGAGCGGACAGGTGGGCGGACGCATGGCCGAGGAACGCAAGTCGTCGAAACCGTCACGGGGCCGCGGGCCCGGTCGCCACCAGGGGACCCAACACCACGGCTGGTCGCCCGACGTCGACGAGACACGGCAGGAGGAGAACCCGAGCGCCCGCCGCTCCTTCCACGCGGAGGAACACGCACCCTCGCACGGAGCGGGCCGCAAGCACGTCGAGGAGGAGCGCACGTCCGTCCCGGGCGATGTCGTGCGCAGCGACGCCAAGCGCGGCGAGGAGTACGCGGACCGGGACGAGGAAGGCAGGCGGGACACGGGACGCAGGGGCCGCTCCGCGCGCCCCAGCGGCACGAAGGACGAATCCGCCTTCACCGGCGTCGACCCCGACGACTCCGGGACCGGACGCCGGCCGGGCTGACGAACGAACCGAGCGAGGAGCCCGGCAGCCGGGCCCCTCACGGGATCGTGACACGGCCGGGTTCCCTGCCGGGCTTGCGTCACTGCGTGGCCGGGCTCCTCACCCCTCCCCGCGTCACTCCACGGGCCAGGTGTGGACCGGGGCGTTGAGGTGCATGTAGTCGATGTACTGCTGCGTCATGCGCCGCAGTGCCTCATGGCGGCCGCAGTGCGCGGTGGCGTCGATGTGATGGAACATCTCCTTCTGCCACACCGCCCCGTTGCGCCCCGCCACACACCGCTGCTCGATGATCCCCAGCAGCGGCTCCCGCCAGGCCTCGTCCATCCCGGAGCGCTCCAGCCCGCGGTGCGCCAGCGGCAGCAGCCGCCGCAGCACGAGTTCGGCCGCCGGTACCTCACCCATCCCGGGCCAGTACAGCCGGGCGTCGATGCCGTGCCGCGCCGCCGTCCGCAGATTGTCCTCGGCGGCCGAGAAGGACATCCGTGACCACACCGGCCGCTCCTCCTCCACCAGGGCACGGGTGAGCCCGTAGTAGAAGGCGCCGTTGGCGAGCGTGTCCGCGACGGTCGGGCCGGCGGGCAGCACCCGGTTCTCCACCCGCACATGGGGTTTGTCGTGGGCCACGGCGTACACCGGACGGTTCCAGCGGTAGATGGTGCCGTTGTGCAGGGTCAGCTCGGCGAGTTCGGGGATGTCACCGCGCGTCAGCGTTTCCGCGGGGTCCTCCTCGTCGCACAGGGGGAGCAGGGCCGGGAAGTAGCGCAGGTTCTCCTCGAAGAGGTCGAAGACGCTGGTGATCCACCGCTCCCCGAACCACACCCGGGGCCGCACCCCCTGCGCCTTGATCTCCTCGGGGCGGGTGTCGGTGGCCTGCTCGAACAGTGGCACACGCGTCTCGTGCCACAGCTCCTTCCCGAACAGGAAGGGGGAGTTTGCCGCGAGCGCGACCTGGACGCCGGCGATCGCCTGCGCCGCGTTCCAGTAGTCGGCGAACTGCTCCGGGGAGACCTGGAGATGGAACTGCGTACTGGTGCACGCGGCCTCCGGAGTGATGGTGTCCGCGTAGGTCCGCAGCCGGTCGATACCCGTCACCTCGATCTGCAGATCCTCGCCGCGCGCCGCGAAGATCTGGTCGTTGAGCAGCCGGTAGCGCGGGTTCTCCGACAGCGCGCCCTCGCCGACGTCCCCCTGCCGCAGGGTGGGCAGGATACCCGTCATGATCAGATGTGCGCCGATGGACCGTGCGCGCTGATCCGCGTGGTTCAGTGCCGCGCGGATCTCGGACTCCCAGGCGTCGGGGCCGCCCGCCGTGAGCCGGCGGGGCGCGACGTTGATCTCGAGGTTGAACCGTCCCAGCTCCGTGTCCCACGCCGGGTCCGCGATCGCCTCCAGCACGTCGGTGTTGCGCATCGCGGGCTCGGCCCGGTCGTCGACCAGGTTCAGCTCGATCTCCAGGCCCACCTGGGGCCGCTCGGCCTCGAAGCGCGACTCGCGCAGCATCTGCGCGAGCGCGTCGAGGCAGTCCTGCATCTTGATCCGGTAGCGGCGGCGGTCCTCGCGGGTGAAGGTGAGCGCCGGGACGTCGCGTCCCATCGGTCTCCCTCCAGGGTGCTCGTCCTCGGAACCTGTCCACCCCAGCGTCGCAGAGGCGTGCGGGTTGGACCACGCGAAGCCGTTCAGCCGCTCGAACCGCCGGCCACGAAGTCGGCCAGGCTGTCGAGGAGCATGGTGCTGCCCTGCTCGGCCGTGTCGCGTTCCTCCGCCGTGTCGCACGACTGACGGATCACGATCCGCGTTCGCGGGCCGTCCTCGTCCAGCCCCACGCTCATCGCCGAGGGCGCGGGCTTCCCGGGGACGTCCATCCCCACCACCAGCAGGCGGTTCTCGTCGACGTCGAGGTAGGTACCGGTCATGGGGAACTCCCCGCCGTCCGGGGTGACCACGGTGGCCTTCCAGGCGCCGCCCGGCCGAACGTCCATCTCGACCGAGCCGGGCGCGCAGTACGCCCATCGGGCGTACTGGCCGGGGGTGGTCCATGCCTGCCACACCTTGTCCGCCGGGGCGTCCAGGGTGCGGGTGAGGGTGTAGGAGAAGCCGGTTTTGGTGCTCATGGTGTCGTTCCCTGTCTCGTGTCCCGGTGAGGTCTGTCGCAGGGTGGACGGTCCTGGGCGCGCGAACTCATCGCCACGGCGGAGGTGTATTTCGTTGACAACAAATTGTTCACCCATGATGATCGTGCCATGCCTCCGACCCCCGAACAACCGCCCAACGACCCCTTCACCCCTCCGAGTTCCGGCGCGGCACGCGCGCAACGGGTGCACGCGTCCTTGTTCCGCATCGCCGAACGGCACGCCGCCACGGACGGACAGCGCCGCCGGCAGACCCATCCCGGCGTGATCAGCCCGCATGAGGCGGTCAGGCTGGTGTCGTTCCTGCTCAGCGGCGCGGCGCTGCCCGAGGACGGCGAACCCGAGGTGGACCGCGCGGACATCACCGCCGCGCTGAGCCTCCTGCCGCGCGCCCGCGCCGAGATGGACGAGCTCGAGGCGGGTCTGCTGCAGATGGCACGGGGACGCGGCATGACCTGGCCGGAGATCGCCTTCGGCCTCGGCCTGCGCAGCCCGCAGGCCGCCAGACAGCGCTACGAACGCCTGGCCGACCGCACCGACAACGACCCCGACGACGAGTAGCCGTCGGGCAAGCCGTGGTGGGCCGGCTCGCCCACGGCCCCGGCGGCCTGCCGCCAGGCCGCGCTGACCGCCCGGTGTGCCACTGCCGTGCCGGCCGACACCCCGGACGGCAGACGCACCGGCCGGCCGATGTGCACGTGGAACCGCGGTCGGCGTACCGGGGCGGTGAGAACACCGGCCAGTTGCTTCGCGGCGGGCCCGGAGGCGAGCCTCCGGGCCCCCGCCTGGCCCACGGGGACGACCGCCGCGCCCGTGGCGGCCGATAGCCGGGCCAGACCGGTACGGAAGAACCGGGGCGCGGTACACGCCGCGTCCTCACGCTGGGGCAGACCACCTTCCGCGTAGATGAGCACATGGCGTCCCGACCGCACCGCCTCCGCCGCGGCCTCCAGCGCGTCCGCCGCGCGGGCGGTCCCCCGGTGGACCGGGACATGGCCCCCCTTGGCCAGGGCGCTCCCCAGCACCGGCACGCGCCACAGCCCCGCCGTCGCCAGGACGACCGGTGTCACACCCACCCGGCGCAGGGCGGCCAGCACGAGGGCGGGATCGGCCACCGAGTCGTGGTTGGCGGCGAAGACGCTGGCCGGGGCGAAGGGCCCGTCGGTTTCGCGGGTTACGGTGAGCCGCCCGAACATCGGCAGCAGGACGGAGGCGGCGCGGCTGAGCACGGCAGTGCCTTTCGACGGACGGAAATCCTGCCCGTCAGCTTCGGGTACGACCCGTCCCCGGCGCCTGAGTACGCGTACCCGGACCGACGGTGCCGCCTACTCGGCTACCGCCGGGAGCCGCTGCGGCGAATCGCCCCCCGGTGCCCTGGGTACCCGCCACGCCCTCGCGCGGATCCGCCGCGCCGCAACCCGCGGGAGGCCGACGCGGCCGAGTTCAACCCGGTCGACCTGCAGAAGGCCCTGAAGGGCGCCGACCACCCCGCCGGCCGTGACGACCTGGTCGCGCTGGCGAAGAGCAACGGTGCGGACAGCGCCTTGCTCCAGAAGCTGACGCAGAGCGGGAACAAGCGGTTCGACGGGCCCAACGAGGCGCAGAAGGCGGTTTTCGACAACGCCAAGCCAGCGCCACGGCCCGGGGCTGCCGTCGCCCGTGACGGCCGCGAGGGCTGCCCCGCCTCTCACGCACACGTCCGCCGCACGACCCGAACCGAAAGGCGGTACCGGCGATGACCGAGTACGAACGTTCCCGCACGATGCCCGCACAGCCCGAGCAGGTCTTCGACCAGGCGGCGAACATCGACCAGATGAGTGACTGGCTGCCCGAGGCGCTGCATGTGCACGCCGAGGAACCGCCCGCCGTCACCGTGCACGAGGACCGCACCGACGAGGACACCTCCGCCCTGCTGCGGGCCGAACGGGATCAGATGCGGATCGAATGGGGCACGCGTGACCGCGGCAGCTACAGTGGCTGGCTCCAGGTCGCCGGCATCGACAGCGGAGCGAGCGAGGTCACGGTCCACCTCTCCTTCTTCGACGCCAGCCACGACCCCGGTGAGACGCAGGTGAGCGACGCCCTGGATACGAGCCTGCGGCGCCTGGCGGAGCAGGTACGGCTGCGGGTCGACACCGCGGCCGGCTGACCGTCGCCGCGGACGGGGCGTTTCCACCAGGGGCAGCGCAGCGCACGTGGAGGAGACAAAGGGGTCGGGTGACCCCGGACGGGGTGCCGGCCCGGACCCTCGCGCCTGCTACCAGTGGGCGGGGCGGTCGAGCGCGGGAGGCAGCACCGTGGCCGCGTCGCCCCGGGCGGCGTTCAGCTGGGCCTGGGTGAGGAACAGGGCACCGGTGAGGTCGGCGCCGCTGAGGTCGGCGTCGCGCAGATCGGCCCCGATCAGATCGGTGTCCCGCAGATCCGCCCCGCTGAGGTCGGCTGCGACGAGCAGGGCCCCGCGCAGGCTGGCCCCCCTCAGACCGGCGCCGGACAGCCGCGCGCCGATGAGATCGGCTCCGCGGTGATTCTTCCTGCGGCCCGGGACATGGGCCCGGGCGAGCTCGCCGGCCCGTAGCAGCAGCTCGTTGACCTCGCCCCGCAGCGCGTTCACGTCCAGCCCGACGACCGACTCGGCGTCGCCGCGGGTCAGGCCGTCGATCCGGTCCCGCGCCCGCCGCAGCTCCTCGTGGACGGGGCGGGCCGGTGCGAGGCCGAGGGCCTCGGAGATGTACCAGAGCAGCTCCTGCAGCTGCCGCATGACGGGGAAGACCTCGAACATGGCGCGCGCCGTCTCCGGCGCCCGACGCCAGTCGGTGCCGCCGAAGGTGACCTGGGACACCTTCTGCCCGGCGCCGAAGCAGTCGAAGACGGTACAGCCGGCGTACCCCTGGTCCCGCAGCCGCCCGTGAATGCCGCAGCGGAAGTCGGACCGGAGGTTCGAGCAGGGCTGACCGGCGGGCTTGGTGACGGCGAAGTCCGCGGAGCGGGCGAAGGGCAGGGCCACACAGCACAGGCCGAAGCAATGGGCGCAGTCGGCCTGCAGGTCCTTGCGGTCCTCATGGGAGGGGAGGGGCGCTCCGCGCTGTGGCGACACCGTGCGTACTCCAGTTGTGCGGCGAGCACCGCACACCGCGACGCTCCGGGATCCGCCTCCATCCTCGCAGACGGCTCGCGGAGCCCGGGCGTGCCCGGTGCCGGGGTCGGTCCGGATCCTCGGGGGCGCCCGGTGAGATGTCCGCCCATCGACGTGAAGGGCTCGGTCGCACCCAGCTCCCGGCCGTCCTCGGTCCGTACCCGGGTGATGGCCGTCCGGTGGTCGCGGCCGGTGCGGGCGCCGGGCCTTTGCGACGATCACCACGCCCGTCACCCTCGCGGTAGAAGACACGGCCGGGTGCACCGCCCCGTAGCGCCCCTGCGACACCACGGCCGACAGGACCTCGAGGCGCCGCTCCTGTGAAAGGTGAAGGCGCTCGGGTACGGCGCGGACTGAGCACGGACGAGGCGTTCCAGGTCCTCGGCGGACCAGGTCCCGTCGGTACGGCTGTCCTCCAGGGACCACTTGTGGGAGAAGCGCGACGGCGGTCCTCTCCGGCCCCGTCGAAGGGCTGTCCACGTCCTGACGCCGCACGGCCGTCAGGACACAGTCGTCTCCCACGTGTCGACGGCGTAGTGGACCGTCAGTCCGTGCCGGTGTGTGTTCGGGCAGGACGTACTGGTCGATGTTCACGCGTTCACCCTCGGACTCGTCCCACAGCAGCCCGTAGGCCACCAGACGGTCCTCCTCCAGCACGAGCCAGGGGTCGCGCTCCAGATCGGTTCCCGGGTGCTTCAGGTCGGCCTGGACGGTGTGCAGGTCGTCTCGGGACGGCCGATCTCGTCGACCTTGTTGAGCAGATCGGTGATGGCGGGTGCGTCGAGGAGCGCGGCGGGACGCAGCGAGTGGGGCATGAGCACCAAGGATCGGCGCACGGACCCCACCGCGCAACGGCTTTCCCGCGAGGACCACGCTTCCCCCGTCGCGTGGCGCGCCCGCGCTCAGCGTGCCGTGCCGGCGCGGCGTTGTTCGGTGAGGATCGCCGTCAGCAGTTCGGGATCGAACACCGAGATGTCGGCGAGACGGGTGGGGGCGGCGAGGGAGTTGAGCATGGCCTTGGTGACCCGCACGGCGGAGGCGGGCCTCCGCAGCACGGGCTTGGCCCAGGCCATGACGGCGGCGTCGAGTGCGTCCCGCGGGACGACCTTGTGCAGGACCGACAGTTCGAGGGCCTCCTGGGCGTCGAAGACCCGTGAGGTGAGGATCAACTCCCGCACACGGGCGACCCCCACCTCGCTGATGAGACGGGGGAGCAGCCCGCCCCAGGCGGGTGGCACCCCCAGGGCGAGCTCGGGCAGGCGGAAGGTGGCGGTGTCGACGCCCACGCGCAGATCGCAGGCGAGCGCGAGGCCGACACCGGCGCCGACGGCCCTGCCCTGGATGCGGGCGATGGTGACGGCCGGGTTGGTGGTGAGGGACTCGCACACCCGCAGGGCTTTCGCACCGGAGACGCGGATGCCGCCGCCGGTGGGATCGTCCTCGAGGTGCTGGGGGAACTCGCGCCGGTCGCCGCCGAGGCAGAACTCCTCTCCGGCGGCGGCCAGCACCAGGACCCGTACCGCGGGGTCCTGCTCGTCGAGGACGGTGAGGAGGTCGTCCAGCATGGCGTCGCCGACGGCGTTGCCTTCCTCCGGGAGGTTCATTTCGATGGTGAGGTGAGGACCCTGCCGGTAGGTGCGCAGGGTCTTGAGTATCCGGTCGGCGGGGAGTCCGGCGAGGGGACGGGCGTTCATTTCGTTACTTTCAGTGAAGTGATACGGCGGAAGGCGAGCCGGGAATTGTCGTAGGAGGGGGGCCCGGTGGGCCGGAGGGTGGGGAAGCGCTCCAGCACCTGGGCGATCACCTCGCGCGCCTCCAGGCGCGCGAGGGCCGCGCCGAGGCAGTAGTGGGCGCCGCTGCCGAACGTGATGTGGCCGCCTCCGCGCAGGATGTTGAAGACGTGCGGGTCCGGGTTGCGACGGGGGTCGTGGGCCGCCGAACCGTACAGGATGTGGACGGTGGTGTCCTTGGCGATGGGAGTGCCGGCGAGGATGGTGTCGTCGGCGGCCACATGGGAGTTGAGCCAGACCGGGGGGTCGTAGCGCAGGGTCTCCTCGACCAGGTCCTCGATGTGATCCGGGTGGGCCCGGAGCCAGTCCGCACGGGCGGGTTCCTCGGTGGCGAACCGCACCGCGTTGGTCAGCAGCACCGCGCTGGTCTCCAGCGAGGCGATGGTGATGAACATCGTCAGGTGGTAGATCACCCGCGCCGCGGCGGCCGGGTCGTGCGGGTACTGGGCGTCCCAGTGGCGGATCCAGCCGGTGAGGACATCGTTGCCGGGGCGCGCCCGCCGGTCGCGGATCAGGTCGTTGAAGAACTCCCGCATCTCCAGCGTGGCCTGGCCCGCCAGCGCCAGTTCCTCCTTTGTGGGCAGCAGTTCCTGGGCATAGGCCTGCCGGTGGGTGAAGTCCAGGATGCGCGCGTAGTGCTCCCCGGGGATGCGGAGCCACTCACCGACCGTCTGGACAGGCAGGAGTTCGGCGACCGTATGGACGAAGTCGGCCTCCCCGTCGACACGCAGGCGCTCCTCCAGGTCGTCCAGGAGGCCGGAGACGAGCGTGGCGATCCGGGGACGCATGCCCTCCAGGGTGGCGCGGTCGAACGGGTTGCCCAGGGCACGGCGCTGGCAGGTGTGCGTCGGGGCGTTGATGCGGGACAGGGTGCCCGTCAGCTCCTGGGTGGCCAGTTCCTGCCAGCGTCTCGGGTCGGGCTGCCGCTCCTGCCAGGCGAAGTCCGGCACGAGCCAGTTCCTGCCGCGCAGAACCTGGCTGCATGCCTCGAACGAGGTGACGAAATACGCGCCCCAGGGGGCGCGTACGACGTCCCCCAGGGCGCGTAGCCCTTCCCAGACGGGAAGGGGGTCGGCCTGCCCTTCGGCCGAACGCAGGCGGCGGAGAAGGGATATGACGGCTCGGCGGTCGTGGACGGTCCCGCGCATGTCGCCAACGGCGGTCACGTGAAGCTCCTTCGGCTGGACGCTACCGATACCGCCGGAACCTACCCTTCCTCCTACCCGCGTCATGTGCCGTTGTGTGTTGTTCCCGTCACATGCCGTGCCGTCAGACACGGAAGATGTCCAGGAAACTGCTCCAGAACCCCTTCCTTCGTGACGGGTCCTGCCGGACCGGTTCGGACGCGACCGTCGGCATGGGCTGCGCACCCGGGGCCGGGGCCCGGTCCCGGATCGCGGCCGCCGTACGGGTGGCCGGTGTGGGACTGAACGTCACGGGCAGCGAGTCGAGGGCGCGGTGGAACGGCCCGGGCCGCCACTGGAGTTCCTTCTCCGGCACGGCCAGGGTGAGGTCGGGCAGCGCGTTGAGCACCCGCTCGATCGCGGTGGTCGCGATGACCTGCGCCGGATCCTTCGCGGGGCAGGCGTGCGGCCCCGCGCCCCACGCCAGGTGGGCGCCCTTGCTGTGCGCGCGGCGGGCCTCGTCCAGCGCGGGGTCGCCGTTGGCGCCCGCGAAGGAGATGACGACCGGAGTGTTCGCCTCCACCACGTGACCGCCGAGATCGACGTCCTGCACCGGGTAGTGGGTGGCGTAATTGGCGATCGGCGTCTGGTTCCACAGCACGTGATCGAGCGCCTCCTCGATCAGCATGCCGCTCTGCCCGCCGCCCGACCCGGAC
Organism: Streptomyces sp. NPDC031365; assembly: GCF_055569765.1. Classification (NCBI taxonomy): domain Bacteria; kingdom Bacillati; phylum Actinomycetota; class Actinomycetes; order Kitasatosporales; family Streptomycetaceae; genus Streptomyces; species Streptomyces sp. NPDC031365. The sequence continues at coordinate 36,841 of NZ_JBVIIM010000037.1, forward strand.
AGCAGCAGCATCAGGGAGCTGCTGATGAGGCTGCGCTCGGGTTCGATGCCGGCGCCCATCAGCAGCACCAGCTGATCCTTCAGCTCCTCGTCGGTCAGCCCGGCCGGGTGATGGATCAGCCAGGAGGTGACGTCGTCACCGGGCTGGCGCCGCTTGAGTGCGATCAGCTCCATGAGACAGGCGGTGAGCTCCTCGTTCGCGCGCAGCGCGTCCTTGCCGTCGAAGATCGCCGACACGGAGGTGGTGATGGTGTCACCGATGTCCGCCGGGCAGCCGAACAGCTTGTTGAACAGCAGCAGCGGCAGCAGCTTGGCGTAGTCGCTGAGCAGATCGGCCCGGCCCCGCTCGCTGAACTGGTCGATCAGGTAGTCGGCGATCGGCTCGACGTCACGCCGGATCCGCGCGGTGTTGAGCCGGGCCAGGCTGTCCACCACGGCCTTGCGCAGCCGCAGGTGCACGGCGCCGTCGGTGAACAGACAGCTGGGCCGGTACGCCATCATCGGCAGCACCGGACTGTCCATGCCGATGCGGCCCTCATTCAGGGCTTTCCAGCGGCGGGCGTCGCGGGCGAACAGTTCCGTGTTCTGCAGCACCCGTAGCGCCATCTCGTGCTCGACGACCAGGGTGGCGTCCACACCGGGGGCGAGTTCGACCGGACCGGCCGGGGCGGACTCGCGCAACCGGTCATAGACCCGGTGGGGATCGGTGGCGAACGCGGTGTCGTGCATGGGGCATCTGCCGGCGGTCGCCGCAGATGTGGAGTCAGGATCCATGAAGTCTTCCTTAGTGATCCGGGGACCGGCGTCCCCGGGCCGGGCGGACGCGAGGAGGTCAGGCCGCGCGCTCGAGCAGGTGCCGCACCAGCGCGATCAGCGCCTTGGCGGACGACTGCTGGTCGCGGGCGTCGCAGTAGACGACCGGAGTGTCCGGGAGCAGGTCGAGCGCCTCGCGCACCTCGGCCTCGCTGTACGTGGCGGAGGGGTCGAAGCAGTTGACGGCGATGGCGTACTCCAGGCCGTAGCGCTCGACGAGGTCGATGACGGGGAAGGTCTCCTCCAGCCGCAACGGGTCGACCAGGAGCAGCGCGCCGAGCGCGCCGCGCGCCATGTCCTCCCACAGCTGCATGAAGCGCTGCTGGCCGGGGGTGCCGAACAGGTACAGCACCAGATCGTCGCTGAGTGTGAGACGGCCGAAGTCCAGGGCGACCGTGGTGGTGGTCTTGTCCGCCACACCCCTGAGGTCGTCGATGTGGACGGACGCCTGGGTCATCTTCTCCTCGGTGCGCAGCGGAGTGATCTCCGACAGCGAGCCGATGAAGGTCGTCTTGCCCACGGCGAAGTGCCCGACGACCAGGATCTTGGCGGCGTTGGTCACCGCGCTGGAGACGTAGATGGACCTCTGCGCCGTCTCAGCCGATGAGGGATTGGAGTCCATTCAGAACCTTCTCGAGGGTCGCTCTGTCAACGTTCTGGGCCCGGGGCGGCTCGGCCCGGCGCAGCAGGTGCCCCTGTTCCGATAAATCGGTGAGGAGCAGCCGGGCCACCCCGACGGGCAGGCCGAGGTGGCCCGCCACCTCGGCGACCGACAGGTAGCCGCCCGCGCACAGCTCCCAGATCGCCCTGACCTCCGGACCGGCCCCCAGCGGAAGCGTCCGCCCGGGGGCCAGGGTGACCAGGGTGTGCAGCGCCAGTTCGTCGGACGACGGCAGGCTCCGCCCGCCGGTGATGACGTAGGAGCGGACGAAGTCGCTGGTGACGGATGCTTCCTCGCCGGGCGTGGTCATGTGCCGGCACCGTTGTCGGAGCGCGGCGCCACACTCATCGCCTTGCTCAGCGCCGTCACCGTCTTCTGCATACGGAACGACATGGCCTCCATGTCGACGTCCAGCGCCGCCGAGACGGCGAGGTAGGCACCCTGGCCCGCGGCGATCAGGAAGATCCAGCCGCCGTCGTACTCCAGCAGCGTCTGCTTCCAGATGCCGTGTCCCGCCCCGACGAAGCCGGCGACCGCCCGGCTGAGGGACTGCATGGAACTCATCGCGGCGGCGTTGGTCTCCGCGTCGTCACGTGAGATGTCGTCCGAACGCTGCAGCAGCAGGCCGTCGCCCGAGACGAGGACCGCGTGGCGGGCCCCACGCACCTCGAGCACGTCGTTCAGCACCCACGACAGGTCGGTGTTCACTGGTGGTCAGGTCCTTCCATGGTGTTCGTGGTCCGTCCGAGCTGGGTGCCGCGCGCGAACGCCCCCAGGCGCGACGCGGTCACCTCACCGGCCGACTCGGACGTCTGCTCGTCGATCGCGGGCTCCGGGGACGGCACCACAGAGATGGACCCCTGACGCCGGCGCCGCTTGGGCAGCCCGCCTGATGTCGTGCCCACCACGTGCGACGGGCCCACCGGGACCGGGGCCAGCCGCTGCGGCGCGCTCTCCTGGTTCTCGGCCGCGGGCTCCCGCACCACTTCTGCGGGGGTGACGGCCTCGGCCGCCAGGAGACTCTCCGGCACTCGGATCACTGCACGCACTCCGCCGTAGGGGGAAACCGAACCGACGGAGACGGCGAAGCCGTACCGTGCGGCGAGCATGCCGCACACCGCGAACCCGAACCGTGGCGGGTCGCCGAGACCGGTGATGTCGACCGAACCGTCGGCGGACAGCAGGACCGCCGCACGGTCCTTGGTCTCCTGGTCCATGCCCAGACCGGCGTCGTCGACGATGAAGCACACGCCCGTCGGCACCGCCTGGATGTTGACCTCGACCGGGGTGCCCGGAGCGCTGTAGGTGGTCGCGTTGTCCAGCAGTTCGGCCAGCACCACCGCCACCGGCTCCACCGCCCTGCTGGCGACGGCGACACTGACCTGGGCGTGGATGCTCACCCGGTTGAAGTCCTTGATGCGACCCTGCGCGCTGCGGGCCACGTCGTAGACGGTCGCCACGCCCTCGCGTCGGCCCAGCCACCCGCCGCACAGCACCGAGATGCCCTTGGCCCGGCGGCCGAACTGGCTGCCGGTGTGGTCCACGGACATCAGATCGGCGAGCACCTCGGTGTCGTTGCCGTACTTCTTCAACAGGTCGTCGAGCAGGAGCTGCTGCTCCTCGGCGAGTGACTGCAGCGTGCCCATCGCCGACTTCAGTACGGCCTTGGTCGCCGACTCCGCGTCCGCCCGGACATCCGCGAGGTCACCGCGGTGCCGGCCGTCCTGAGCGGCGATGTGCTGCTGAAGCTGGTCGATCCGGCCCTGGGCCTGGCCCAGATTCGTCTCCAGGTCCTTCCTTGTTCTTCGGAGCGCCAGATTGGTTCTCCGCGCCCGCTGCACTGCGAAAAGCGCAGCGAGGAGCACCACAAGCAGGATCCACAGCAGTGGATCCTCGATCAATGACGTCATGAGACTCTCTTCAAGTCGCATCGCGCCGGGAGTGCGGGAAGCCCGCGCGTCCGTGGGACGGCTCCGGCCGTGCGGCGCGGATCCTCGGGGCGGACCAAGCCAACTCCTCAGCGACGGGGCCTTAGAGACTGTCCCCCGTGCGCGTTCATGACGCACCACCAGCCTACTGAAAGTGAGATGATCTTATCAGTTGGGCGGCCGCAACACGCCTGCCCCGGTAGCCACTTGACATCCCTCACGAGACCCACACACCGCGCCGCGCATTCCCCTCGGGTGACCCGCGAAGGAGCGCCTCCGGGGCGCGCCGGGCCCGTGCCGCCCCCGGCCCGGGGAGTGCGCTACCGCGTGCTGTACGGGAAACGGGAAGGCATGCCTCGACGACGGGCGGTCACTCATGGACAGCACGCCGGCGCCCACGAGCGGGTGGCCGGGGGCACCCGAGCGGGTAGTCGCAGGGGCGGCACCGGGGGATCAGGGCCGACAGGCCCTGGCCATCAGGCCCTGGACCGGCGAGGATCGTCCTGGAACACTGCACGCGGACAACGAGGAGCATGCGATGGCGGACGGTGAGCAGCCCGGACCCGACAATCCGATCCGGGTCTTTCTGCTGGACGACCACGAGGTGGTCCGGCGCGGGGTGCACGACCTGCTGAACGACGAACCGGACATCAGCGTGGTCGGCGAGGCCGCCACCGTCGAGCAGGCCCTCGTACGCGTCCCCGCCCTGCGCCCCCAGGTCGCCGTCCTCGACGTCCGGCTGCCCGACGGGGACGGCGTCAGCGTATGCCGTGAACTGCGCTCGCAGATGCCCGACCTGGCCTGTCTGATGCTGACCTCGTTCGACGACGAGGAGGCCCTGCTGGACTCGATCATGGCAGGCGCCGCCGGGTACGTCCTCAAGCAGATCCGCGGCTCCGACCTGGTGACGGCTGTCCGTACGGTGGCCCGGGGCCAGTCGCTGCTCGACCCGAGCGCGACCACCAAGCTGATGGCCCGGCTGCGCGGCGGACAGCCGAAGGAACAGGAGCAGCCGGACGCGCTGCCGGGGCTGACCGACCGGGAGCGGGAGATCCTCGCACTGATCGGCGAGGGACTGACCAACCGGCAGATCGGCCAGCGTCTGTACCTGGCCGAGAAGACGGTGAAGAACCACATTTCCCGGCTGCTGGCCAAGCTCGGCGTGGAACGCCGCATCCAGGCCGCCGTGATCGCCACCGAGGCCCGCGACCGCCTGCGGCAGGAGGGTCGCTGACCCTGGCCGCGACCCCGGCCCTCCTCCCGGCGGTCCGCTCCGGTACGTCCGGCAGCGGTTCAGGACGAGCAGGACGACGACGCCGTACGACGACTCCGCAGCAGTGGCGAAGGGGCCGTTCGGCCTCAGCGGCGTCCTCGGTGTCCGGTGGGGCTGCGTGCCCGGACCGAACCGGACCCGGCCAAGGAACTCCGCCACCACCGGCTCCCGCCCGGACGCTCCCCCTGCTCACAGGCTGTCGCCGGGCGCGGTTCCTCCCGGCCCGGTCATCGTCCGGCCGCGGTCACGCGGGCACGGGCGGCCGGACGTCCCTCCGGCGCGCGTACGGCGGCACGGCACGACGGCGGCACGGCATGACGGCGGCACGCACCACCGGGTCCGCACGAAGGGCCGGGCGGACCCCTCCGAGAGGGCCGAACGGCCCCGTACGAGGGCCACTCGCCTCCGCCCGTCACTAGATAGGTGAGCCTAGCCTCATCTCGTGAACGGTCTGAATGGTCATTCGTCCGAAACAGCGGCAGCCGTCCGGGCGCCCGCCGCCGTCGACGCCCCACCGCGCACCCTGGCGGACCTGGCTCCCGGAACCCGCGCCGCGGTGACCCGGATCGCCGCCGACGGCACGCCCGCCGTGGTCCGCCGCCTGCACGACCTGGGATTCAGCCCCGGTACCGTGGTCGAAGTGGTCCGCCGGGCGCCCCTGCGCGACCCGGTCCTGTACCGGGTCATGGACTACGAGGTGTGCCTGCGCCGGGCCCAGGCGCAGTGTGTGCACGTCGCCGAGGCGGAGCGGTGAGCACCGGATGCCACGACAGCGGCACCGTCGGGACGCCTCCGGCCGGGACGTCCCGGATCGCCCTGGTCGGCGCCCCCAACTCGGGGAAGACCAGCGTCTTCAACGGCCTCACGGGCCTGCGCGCCAGGACCGGGAACTATCCGGGCGTGACGGTGTCCCGGTTCGTCGGGACCGTGCACACGGGCCGGCACCGGCACACCGTCGAGGACCTGCCGGGCACCTACAGCCTGGAGCCGGTCAGCCCGGACGAACGGATCACGGTCGACGTGCTGGACGGCCGGCTCCCCGGCGCCGACCGGCCGGACGCGCTGCTGATCACCGCGGACGCCACCACACTGCGGCGGTCCCTCGGCTTCGTCGCCCAGGTCCTGGCCCGCGGACTGCCGGCCTGCGTCGTGGTCACCTTCGCCGACGAACTGGCCCGCCGGCAGGGCCGCCTGGACACCGAGGCGCTGGCCCGGGCGCTCGGCGTACCGGTGCTGTCCGTGGTCGGCCACCGCGGACACGGCATCGCGGCCCTGCGTGAACGGCTCGCCGACTGGCGGTCCTGGCCCGTTCCGGCCGTGGCACCGCCCACCGTGCCGGGCGAACGCGACGCCTGGGTGGAGTCGGTCCTCGACTTCGCCGGATACCGGCCCCCGACCCGTCACCGGGCCACCCAACGCGTGGACGCGGTGCTGCTGCACCCGCTGTGGGGCACGGCGGTGTTCTTCGCGGTGATGGTGCTGTTCTTCCAGACGGTCTTCACCCTGGCCGCACCCCTGCAGGGTGCCGTGGAGGCGCTGTTCGGATGGCTGTCGGGCCTGGTGGACGCCCATGTCGGCAACCGGTGGCTGTCCGGGCTGCTCGGGGACGCCCTCATCGGCGGGGTCGGCGGGGTGCTGGTGTTCGTCCCGCAGATCGTGCTGCTGTTCCTGCTCCTCGCCCTGCTGGAGGGGGTGGGATACATGGCGCGCGCGGCCTTCCTGATGGACCGTGTGATGGCCCGCGCCGGACTGGAGGGCCGGGCCTTCGTGGCCCTGTTGTCCGCTTTCGCGTGCGCCATCCCCGGCATCATGGCCACCAGGACGCTGCCCTCGGCCAGGGACCGGCTGGCCACCATGATGGCCGCCCCGCTGATGACCTGCTCGGCCCGGCTGCCCGTCTACGTGCTCCTCATCGGCCTGCTGGTGGACCCGTCCGACCGGATCGGCCCGTTCGGCGCACAGGGCCTGATCATGTTCGGCCTGTATCTCCTCGGCGCGGTCTCCGCGATGGCGGCCGCCTGGGCCTTCAAGACCTTCGGCGACCGCCGCGGCCCGGCGATGCCCTTCTTCATGGAGATGCCGCCCTACCGGCTGCCCGCCCCGCGCGCGGTGCTGGTGGCGATGTGGTCCTCCGCGCGTGCCTTCCTGCGCAAGTGCTCGACCGTCATCGTCGCCACCAGCGTCGTCCTGTGGATGCTGCTGAACCTGCCGCTGCACACGGACACGGACCTGCGCGCGGCCGGCGTCGAACCCACCGACTCCGTCGCCGTGTCCGCCTACACGGTCGATCACAGCTACGCCGCCGACCTGGGCCGCGCGGTCGCCCCCGTCTTCGACCCGCTGGGTTTCGACTGGCGGATCAACGTCGGGGTGCTGTCGGCGCAGGGTGCCCGCGAGACCTTCGTCGCGACCCTCGGACAGGTCGCCTCCGCCGAGGACCCCGAACAACCGGCCCAGGCCCTGCGGGACATGACCCACTCCGACGGCCCGCGCGCCGGCGAGCCGGTGTTCACCCCGCCCACCGTCGCCGCGCTGCTGGTCTACTTCGTCTACGCGCTGCAGTGCATGGCCACCGTCGCGGTCCTGCGCCGCGAGACCGGCACCTGGCGGTGGCCGGCGATCGCCCTCACCTACCTGACCGCGCTGGCCTGGCTGATGGCCTACCTGGCCCGGACGGTCACCACCCTGCTGAGCGGGTGACGGCAGAAATGATCCCCACACACCCCCAGGCGGTCCCCGGCCGGCCCGACCGGCTGCGCTGGATCATCCCCGCCGGGACCTTCACCGGCACCGGCCCACTCGTGGACGTGCCCGCTCCGCTGGCCACCCTGCTGGCCGACGGCACCCTCACGCGGATCACGCTGGAGCCCACGGCCGTCGTCACCCGACTCGCCCCGGACCGTACCTGGGCCGCGGAGGGCGCCAGGGTCCGCACCGCGCTGCTCGCCGCGCTGGAGGACCCGGCCGCCTGGATCCCCGCCCCGGACCCCGGCGGCTCCGGCGAGGACGCGCTGCTGTACGCCGCGGCCCGAGAAGTCCTCGACGGGGAGGTGGGCGGCTTCGCCCGCTCGCACGGCGGCACGATCGACCTCGTCGACGTGACGGACGGCATCGTCACCGTCCGCCTCGGCGGTGCCTGCCACGGCTGCCCCGCCTCCTGGTTCACGCTGCACCGACGCCTGGAGCACCATCTGCGCCGACGCCACCCGGGTCTGAGGGAGGTGCGCAACGTCACCTCGTCGGCGGCCTTCCGCTGAGTGCGCCGGACCACGGCCGAGGGGGGGGGGGGGGGGGGGGGGGGGGGGGGGGGGGGGGGGGGAGGAGGAGGGGGGGGGGGGGGGGTGGGCCTAACGGGACACGGGCGGCGCAGAGGGGGATCAGCGCGCC
>NZ_JBVIIM010000037.1:44911-71703 GCF_055569765.1 Streptomyces sp. NPDC031365
TCCTCCCACCCCCCCCCCCCCCCCCCCCCCCCCCCCCCCCCCCCCCCCCCTCCCCCCCCCCCCCCCCCCCCCCCCCCCCCCCCCCCCCCCCCCCCTCGCCCGGACGGGGAGACGGAGCACGCGTGACGTGGTGCCGGGCGCGCGGCGAACCAGCCCGCCACGGAACCGCCCTCGGCCCACCGCCTCCCCGGGCGGCGAGTTCACCGGCGTGCCGGGAACGTGGTCAGCGGGGCCGCGTGCCGGGCGACACCGTGGTCGGCGTGGTCGGCGTGGTCGGCGTGGTCGGCGTGGTCGGCGAGGACGACGAGGACGACGAGGACGACGAGGAGGGCACGGTCGACTTCGCGGCCGACACCCGGCTCGGCCCGCACCGCGGTCGTCCACTCGGCCAGTACGTCATCCCTCCGCGTTCCCTCACAGCAGGCTGCTCCAGTAGTCCCAGAAACGGGTGAGCACGAGCAGCGCGATCACCGCGTACCAGGCGCCGAGCAGCATCCAGTGGGTGTCCTGGACGACGTCGCTGACGCCGCGGGGCAGCCGCAGGAAACCCTGTTCGAGGCAGTGCAGGGTCACGAACCAGAACAGGGCGATGGTCACGATCCAGACGACGACGCAGTACGGGCAGAGCTTGTTGAGTTCGTACAGTGACTGCACGATCAGCCAGTGGACGAACACCACCCCGGTGAACGCTCCGGCCTCCAGTGCGAGCCACAGCCGCCGGTGCAGCCGCGCGCCCGAGAGCACGGCGATGCCCAGGGCCGCCACGGCGGCGAACGCCCCGAGCCCGACCAGCATGTTGGGAAAGCCGAACAGGCTGCCCTGCGGGCTGGACATGACGCTGCCGCAGCTGACGACCGGACTGATGTTGCATGCCGGAATGTAGGACGGGTCCTGAAGCGTCCGCCAGTCGTCCAGGGTGAGCTGGAACGAGGCGAGCCAGCCGATGAGTCCGGTGACCAGCATGGCCCAGCCGGCCCGCCGGCCCGCGCCGGCCGGGCTGACGGACACCGCCGGGGAGGCGGTGTCCGGTTCACGGCTCACGCGGCACGTCCGGAGGCGCGGGTACGGGACCGCCTGCCGCCCGGCGCCGCGGCTCCCGGCCCGCCGGTGCGGCGACGGTAGACCACGTACGGGCGGACGAGGTAGCCGACCGGCGCGCTCCACACATGTACCAGGCGGGTGAACGGCCAGATCGCGAAGAGCAGACAGGCGGTCAGTGCGTGGAGCTGGAACAGCAGCGGGGCGTCGGCGATCGCTTCGGGCTTCGGGGCGAGGGTGAACAGGCCGCGGAACCACACGGAGACGGTGGAGCGGTAGTCGTAACCGGCTCCGAAGACGTTGTGCGCGGCGGTGGCGGTGATGCCCACCAGCACGGTCGCCGACAGCAGGGGGAAGAGGACCTTGTCACTGCGGTCGGTGCGCAGCCGGATCCGCCGGCTCAGCAGCCGGCGGGCGCACAGCATCCCGAGACCGACGACCATGGCGATCCCGGCGACCGAGCCCGCCCATACGGCGGTGGTGTGATAGGCGTGCTCGTCGATGCCCACCGCTTCGGTCCAGGACGCCGGCACCGCGAGACCGACGACATGCCCGCCGATCACCATGAACGCGCCGAGGTGGAACAGCGGGCTGCCCCAGCGCAGCCAGCGGTGCTCCAGAAGCTGGCTGGTGCGGGAGGTCCAGCCGAACTGGTCCTGCCGGTACCGCCAGACATGCCCGACGGCGAACACCGCGAGGCAGACGTAGGGGACGGCGACCCAGAGGAGGAGGTCGGCTCCGGAGGTGTTCATCAGCGGTCTTCCTGACGGTACGCGGCGGACGGCGGAACCAGGGTGGGCGGGGCCTGCCCGGGCGGGACGAAGGCGCCCGGCGGCGCGAAGTCGCCCGCTCCGTACGGGTCGAGCCCGACGTCCTCGTTCGGCGGGCCCTGGGCGGCCAGCTCGGCCACCGCCCGCAGATCGGCCCCGGTCGCCGGGGGGAGCAGTTCGATCAGCGCGGCGAGGACGTGCCGGTAGGGGGAGTCCGCGTCGGTGAGGGCGTGGTGGATCAGTTCGATGCCGCGCCGGTGCTGGCGCAGCGGGGCCTCGCCCTTGCCGGTGCCGGTCAGCGCGGCGAACTCGAGCACGACCGGGAGGTGGTCGGGAAGTTCGCCGCCGTCGGTGTCCCAGCCGGCCGCGCGGTAGCGCTGGGCGAGGGTGAGCAGGGCCATGCCGCGGCGGCGGGTGTCGCCGTGCAGGTAGTAGGTGAGGTAGAGGCCGCTGCGTCGGCGCAGGTCGAAGGTCTCGACGTAGTGCCGCTCCAGGGCGTCCGTCTCCTGGCCGGTGAACCAGGTGGCGAACTCGGCCAGATGCCCGGCCGCGGGCGACGACGGCAGCGCTGCGACCGTGCTGGTGATCACCGGCCGGGCGGCGGCGAGTTCGGCGTCGGGGTACTGCAGCAGCAGTGACATCAGCCGCAGCAGCAGCGCCCGCTGCTCCGTCTCCTCGGGGGTGAGCGAGTCGGTGCGGGTGGCCCGGTCCGGGCGCCGCAGCGCGGCCCGGACCTTGGTGCGGACGATACCGGGGACGGAGGGGAATCCTCCGGGGCGCTGGGCACTGGGCGGGGACAGCGGGGTCACGGTCGGCCTCCGGCGGGGGTCTCGGGTGAGCGGCGGCGCAAGGTGGGGATGCCGAGCATCACGCGGCGGCCGTCACCGGCTTCCGCCTCGCCCGAGGTCTCCACGGGGCAGCGGTCCTCCATGGCGGAGATCGCGGCCGCGTCCTCCTTGTGCGCGGCGGGAACGACGTAGCGGTCCTCGTACTTGGCGATGGCGAGCAGCCGGTGCAGATCCTCGGCCTCCTGGGCGGTGAGGCCGACGGCCTTGAGCACGGCCTCGTCGCCCTCCTCGCCGAGCGTGCGCTCGCGCATGTACGAGCGCAGCGCGGTGAGCTTCATCAGCACCCCGCCGACGACATCCGTGTCCCCGGCGCTGAACAGCTCCGCCAGATACTCCAGGGGGATGCGCAGCCGGGTGACGGCGGCGAAGACATGGTCGGGATCGTCCTGGTTGCCGCCGGCCGCGTCGACCGCGTCGAGCACGGGAGAGAGCGGGGGCACATACCAGACCATCGGCAGCGTGCGGTACTCCGGGTGCAGAGGCAGAGCCACCTTGTACTTCGACACCAGGGCGTGGATCGGGGAGCGGCGGGCGGCGTCCAGCCAGTCCTCCGGCATGCCCGACTCCCGGGCGGCGGCGATGACTTCGGGGTCGAACGGGTCGAGGAAGACGCCCCGCTGGGCGTCCAGCAGGTCCTTCTCGTCGGGCGTGGCCGCGGCCTCACCGACCCGGTCGGCGTCGTACAGCACCAGGCCGAGGTAGCGCAGCCGGCCGACGCAGGTCTCGGAACAGACGGTCGGCTGACCGGCCTCGATGCGCGGGAAGCAGAAGGTGCACTTCTCGGCCTTGCCGGTGGCGTGGTTGACGTACACCTTCTTGTACGGGCACGCCGTCACGCACATCCGCCAGCCGCGGCACTTGTCCTGGTCGACCAGGACGATGCCGTCCTCGACCCGCTTGTACATCGCGCCGGACGGACAGGCCGACACGCAGGCCGGGTTGAGGCAGTGCTCGCACAGCCGGGGGAGATGGAAGAGGAAGGTCTGCTCGAACTCGAACTTGACCTTCTCGGCCCACTCACCGCTGAGGTTGGGGTCGCCGCCGGCGTTCTCCGGGGCGCCGCCGAGGCCGTCCTCCCAGTTGGCGCCCCAGGTGATCTCGGTGGGCTTGCCGGTGAGGACCGAGCGGGGCCGCGCGACGGGCATGTCGGGCCCGGCGGGGGCGCTGATGAGGTTGTCGTAGTCGTAGGTGACCGGCTCGTAGTAGTCCTCCAGGGACGGCAGGTCGGGGTTGGAGAACAGCGACAGCAGCCGCTTGACGCGCCCTCCGGAGCGCAGGACCAGGCGCCCGCGCTTGTCGAGCATCCAGCCGCCCTTCCACTGCTCCTGGTCCTCGTAGCGTCGGGGGTAGCCGACGCCGGGCTTGGTCTCGACGTTGTTGAACCAGGCGTACTCCACACCGGTGCGGTTGGTCCACGTCTGCTTGCAGGTGACCGAGCAGGTGTGGCACCCGATGCACTTGTCGAGGTTCATCACCATCGCGATCTGGGCCATGACGCGCATCTCAGTACTCCACTTGCTGGCTGCGGCGGCGGATGACGGTGACCTCGTCACGCTGGTTGCCGGTCGGGCCGTAGTAGTTGAAGGCGTAGGTGAACTGTGCGTAGCCGCCGGCGAGATGGGTCGGCTTGAGCAGCAGGCGGGTCAGCGAGTTGTGCATGCCCCCGCGCTTGCCGCTGACCTCGGTCTTCGGCACGTTCACATTGCGGTCCTGGGCGTGGTACATGTACACCGTTCCCTCCGGCATCCGGTGGGTGACCACGGCCCGGCAGGCGACGACGCCGTTGCGGTTGTACGCCTCGATCCACTCGTTGTCCTTGACGCCGATCTTCTCCGCGTCCTGGAGGGACATCCAGATGACCGGTCCGCCGCGGGACAGGTCGAGCATGTACTTGTTGTCCTGGTAGTTGGAGTGGATGGACCACTTCGAGTGCGGGGTCAGGTAACGGACGGTGACCTCGGCCCGGCCGTCGTGCAGATGCTCGTCGCCGTAATGCCTCGGGGTGTTCAGCGGAGGCCGGTAGACGGGCAGTTGCTCGCCCAGCTCGGTCATCCAGTCGTGCTGGACGAAGAAGTGCTGCCGACCGGTGAGGGTGTGCCAGGGCTTCTTGTGCTCGGTGTTGATGACGAAGGGGGAGTAGCGGCGCCCGCCGGTCTCCGAGCCCGACCACTCGTAGGAGGTCATCACCGAGCGAGGCTGGGTGCGAGTGTCGGCGAAGGTGATCCGCTCGGCCTCGCGTTCGGAGGCGAGTTCCACCAGACCCTCGCTGCCGGTCTGCCGCTCCAGCTCGCGGAAGCCCTCGGTGGCCAGGCGGCCGTTGGTGGTGCCGGACAGGGCCAGGATCGCCTCGCACATGTTGGAGGCGGTGGCCAGCGACGGCCGGCCGGCGGCCACGCCGTCGCGGACGGTTCCGCAGCGGTGGCGCAGGTCCTCGATCTCCCGGTCGGGGTGGACGGTGACGCCCTTGGTCGTGGTGCCGAGGGTGTCCAGCAGCGGACCGATGGCCCGCATCTTCTGTGCGGTGGCGGCGTAGTCCCGCTCGACGACGACCAGTTTGGGCATGGTGCGTCCGGGTACCGGCTCGCACTCGCCGGTCTTCCAGTCCCGTACCACCCCGCCGGGCTGGGCGAGTTCGTCGGGCGTGTCGTGTGTCAGCGGCACCGCCAGCACGTCGGTCCGCGTGCCCAGGTGCTCGGCGGCCAGGTCGCTGAATTTGTCGGCGATGGTGAGGAAGGTGTCGTAGTCGGTGCGGGCCTGCCAGGGCGGGGCGATGGCCGGGGTGAAGGCGTGCACGAAGGGGTGCATGTCCGTGCTGGACAGGTCGTCCTTCTCGTACCAGGTCGCGGCCGGCAGGACGACGTCGGAGAGCAGACCGGTGGAGGTCATCCGGAAGTCCATGGTGACCAGCAGGTCGAGCTTGCCCTCGGGCGCCTCGTCGTGCCAGACCACCTCCCGCGGACGCCCCTCGGGCGGTGTCTCCTCGGAGCGGACGGCCGCGTCCGCGCCCAGCAGGTGCCGCAGGAAGTACTCGTTGCCCTTGCCGGAGGACCCCAGCAGGTTGGCCCGCCACACCGTCAGTACGCGCGGGAAGTTCTCGGGGGCGTCCGGGTCCTCGGCGGCGAACCGCAGCCGCCCCGACTTCAGTTCGTCCACGATGTGCTCGGCCACGGGGCGGCCCTGCGCCGCCGCCTCGTCCGCCAGGTCGAGCGGGTTGCGGTTGAAGGCGGGGTGACCCGGCGTCCAGCCCAGCCGCACGGCCTGCGCCAGGCAGTCGGCGAAGGTCTTGCCCTCGAGTTTGCCGGTGCCCAGGGGAGAGGCCAGCTCGTCCGCCCCGAACGCCTCGTAGCGCCACTGGTCGGAGTTGAGGTACCAGTACGACGTGCCCGCCATGTGCCGGGTGGGCCGCTGCCAGTCGAAGGCGAAGGCCAGGTGCTGGAAACCGGTGAGGGGACGGACCTTCTCCTGGCCGACGTAGTGGGCCCAGCCGCCGCCGTTGACGCCCTGGCAGCCGGTCATCGTGGTGAGTGCCAGGAACGCGCGGTAGATCGTGTCGGAGTGGAACCAGTGGTTGGTGCCGGCTCCCAGCGCGATCATGGAGCGGCCGTTCGTGCGCTCCGCGTTGCGGGCGAACTCCCGGGCGATACGGGCCGCCTGCTCGGCGGGGACCGAGGTGACCGTCTCCTGCCAGGCCGGGGTGTAGGGCTGCGAGGCGTCGTCGTAGGAGGCCGGCCAGTCGCCGGGCAGGCCCGGCCGCTCGACGCCGTACTGCGCCAGCATCAGATCGAAGACGGTGGTGACCAGACGTCCGCCGACGTGGCGCACCGGCACTCCGCGCACCATGCTCGAACCGCCCTCGGTGGGGCCCTCGTCGAAGCGGGGCAGCGCCACGGTGGCGGTCTTCTCGGCCCGCTGGAGCAGACTGAGCTCGGGGACGACGTCGCCGAGGTCGAGGTTCCAGCTGCCCGCGCCGCTCTCCGCCCAGCGGAAGCCCAGGGACCCGTTGGGGACGACGGGCTCGCCCGTGACCGAGTCCAGCAGGACCGTCTTGGAGTCCGCGTTCTCGACGTTCGCGTCCCCCTGCCCGAGGTCGGCGGCGGTCAGGAAGCCGTCGGGTACGAGGTCGTCGCCGTGCTCCCGAAGCGTCACCAGGAACGGCGCGTCGGTGAACGTGCGCAGGTATTCCTGGAAGTACGGCACCTCGCGGTCGACCAGGAACTCACGCAGGATGACATGGCCCATCGCCATCGCCAGCGCCCCGTCGGTGCCCGGATGCGGGGACACCCACTCGTCGGCGTGCTTGACGTTGTCGGCGTAGTCCGGGCTGACGGCGACGACCTTGGTGCCGTTGTAGCGGGTCTCGGTCAGGAAGTGCGCGTCGGGCGTGCGGGTGACGGGGATGTTGGAGCCCCACATGATCAGGTAGCCGGCGTTCCACCAGTCCGCGGCCTCCGGCACGTCGGTCTGGTCGCCGAAGACCTGCGGGGACGCCACCGGCAGGTCGGCGTACCAGTCGTAGAACGACAGCAGGGTGCCGCCGATCAGCGACATGAACCGGGAACCGGCCGCGAACGAGGCCATCGACATCGCCGGGATCGGCGAGAAGCCGACCACGCGGTCCGGGCCGTACTGCTTGACGGTGTGCACATGGGCGGCGGCGACCAGCTCGGCCACCTCGTCCCAGTCGGCCCGTACCAGCCCGCCCTTGCCGCGCGCCCGCTTGTAGGCGCGGGCCTTCGCCGGATCACCGGTGATCTCCGCCCAGGCCGCGACCGGGTCGCCCAGCCGCTTGCGGGCCTCGCGCCACAACTTCAGCAGGGCACCGCGCACATACGGGTAACGGACCCGGCTGGGTGAGTACGTGTACCAGGAGAACGACGCACCGCGCGGACAGCCGCGCGGCTCGTACTCGGGGCAGTCGGTGCCGATCGACGGGTAGTCGGTGGCCTGGTGCTCCCAGGTGATGATGCCGTCCTTGACGTACACCATCCAGGAACAGGAACCGGTGCAGTTGACGCCGTGGGTGGAGCGCACCACCTTGTCGTGGGACCAGCGGTCCCGGTAGAAGCCCTCCCACTTCGGGTCGCCCTCGCCGAAGACCGCGCGTCCGTCCGACGAGACCTCACGGCGGTTCAGCAGTCTGCGCGCGGCCAGCGGCCAGGTCCCCGGAGCGGGCTTCTGTCCCCGGCGTGCGCTCTGATCGTTCTCCATGGTCAGGAACCTAGGTTTCCGCGGGGGTGGCGGCCTTGGGCCGAACGGCCCTGGTCACGCGTCCTATCGGCCCCGGTTCCTGCTCCCGTCCTCGGCCGTGTGCCCAGGCGGCCGGGTCCCGGATCGCGGGGTGCTGGGGGGCGAGGTGCCGGACGCCGGGGCTCCGGGCGGGACGTGCCGGGCGGCGGGGTCCAGGACCGCGGGGTGCCGGGCGGCGGGGCTCCGTGCGGGACGTGACGGGCGGGGTCCGGGGCCGCAGAGCCTTCGGGCCGCAGGGCCCCGGGAGCACGAAACCCCGGGGCCCTGCGGACCGGCGTCACGCGAACAGGTCCGTGCTCAGGTACCGCTCCCCGGTGTCGGGCAGCACGACCACGATCAGCGCGTCCCGATGGCGCGGGTCCCGTGCGAGGTCGGTGGCGGCATGGAGGGCGGCGCCGCCGGAGACACCGGCGAGGATGCCCTCGGTACGCGCCAGACGGCGTGCCGCCTCCTGCGCCCCGGGCAGCGCGACGCGGTGGACCTCGTCGTAGACGGAGGTGTCCAGGACCTCGGGAACGAAGCCGGCGCCGAGTCCCTGGATGCGGTGCGGGCCGGGGGAGCCGCCGGAGAGCACCGCCGACTCGGCCGGCTCCACGGCCACCACGGTGACCTCCGGCTTCTTCTCCTTCAGCACCCGGCCCACGCCCGTGACGGTGCCACCGGTGCCGACCCCGGCCACCAGGACGTCGACCTTCCCGGCGGTGTCCTGCCAGATCTCCTGGGCGGTGGTGCGGCGGTGGACATCGGGGTTGGCCGGGTTGGTGAACTGCTGCGGCATGAACCAGCCGTGCCGTTCAGCCAGTTCGGCGGCGCGGGAGAGGGCGCCGCGCATCCCGTCGGCCGCGGGGGTGAGGATCAGCTCGGCCCCGTAGGCGCGCAGCAGGGCCCGCCGTTCGAGGCTCATGCTCTCGGGCATGGTGAAGGTGACCGGATGCCCCTGGGCGGCGGCCACCACGGCCAGGCCGATGCCGGTGTTGCCACTGGTCGGTTCGACGATGTGGCCACCGGGCCGGAGCGCGCCGGTGGCCCGGGCGTCCTCGATCATGGCCAGGGCGATGCGGTCCTTGACGCTGCCGCCCGGATTGGCGGACTCCAGTTTCGCCACCAGGCGGGCCGGCAGGCCCTCACCGTAGCGGTGCAGGGCCACCAGGGGAGTGCGGCCGATGAGCGCGGTGATCGAGGGGTGTATCGCCGACATGCTGGTCCTTTGTGCTCGGTGCCGGTGGTGGTGCGGAGTCCGGCGGGGTGGAGTGGTGCGTGCTCGCGGCGCGGACGCACGAGTGGGCGGGGACGTCGGTCAGGACGAGGGCGTGCGCGCCGACGAGCGTGTCGTGGCCTACGCGGACGGGACCGAGGACACTGGCGCCGACGCCGAGGACGACCCGGTCGCCGATCATGGGGTGCCGTCCGGCCGCCGGCACGTCGGTCCACCAGCCGGTGCCGCCGAGGGTGACGCGGTGGTAGAGCATCACGTCGTCGCCGAGGACGGCGGTCTCGCCGATCACCACGCCCATGCCGTGGTCGATGAAGCAGCGGCGTCCGATGACGGCGCCGGGATGGATCTCGATGCCGGTCAGGGCACGGCTGAGCTGGGACAGGGCCCGGGGCAACAGCGGCAGGCCCAGCCGGTGCAGGCGGTGGGCGAGACGGTGCGCCCAGATCGCCCACAGCCCCGGGTACAGCAGTACCTCGACGGCGTGGACGCCGTGCAGGGCGGGGTCCTTGCGGCAGGCCGTCCGTAGGTCTTCCAGGATCATGAGGGTCCTTGTGCGGGCGTGGTCCGCCGGTCCCGGCGGACGGGCGAGGGGCGGCCACGGCGGCGGGGCAGCGCACGAGCGAAGAGGAGGGCGGGAGGCGGAGAGGAGGAGAGGAGGCTGCCGGGGCGGCGTGGTGACGCGCACCTGGCGTGGTGACCGCACCCGGCGCTCCAGGAGGGGCGGGCCGTGCTCCGCGCGCCGCCGGAGCGGCCGTGGGAGGGCATCCGGTTCCAGCACGTGGGGCGGACCGTCCGACGAGCGGGGCGGCGACGCGGACCCCGGCCGGCGTCGCCGGGCGGATCGCGTGTCAGCCCGTGGGACATCGACGCCGTGCCCCGCGCAAGGAGTCCGGGCGGGCTCGCCAGGCGTGCGGACACGTCCCGTCGGAGTGGCTTCGGTGGTCCATGAGAGCGGACGCTAGGCGGCTTCGGCCCCGCCCGCATGGGTCGAAGCGCCTACCCGAAACCGGCCGTTCGGCCCTGTTGCGGGGCGGAGGCCGGGACCGGTGGACGCCGCCGCGGGCCCGCCCGGCCCAGGCGGCGCGGTGACGGAGCGGGTGAGGCTGACACATGACCGGCCGGAAAGCGCCACGGACCGCCACGTCACCCTGCACGGCCACGTCTTCTCGCGTGCCACGGGCCGGGCAGCAGGCGCGGCGTGCACCCAGCCGGTCACCGTCCGGCCGTTCCTCAGTCACGGCCGGACGTGCGGTCCACCACGTCCCCGGCCGGCACCCACCCGGGCCGGCCGCCCAGGGAACTGGGTCGCGTCAGGGACGTGGTGGACCGTGCCCCTCACCCGCACCGGTCCGCCCGGCCGGTCGTCAACCCCTGGAGACACCTTCATGAGTGCTCTCACCCTCGCGTCGGCTCCCGAAGACGCCACGGCGCTCGAAGCGGCCGAGGCTCAACAAGCGCGCACGGCAGGGGAACTGGCCGGCCGAGTGGCACTCCTGGCCACGGCGGCGGGCACCGATCCGAGCGCCGCCGAGACGTTCCGCACGGGACTCGTGGCCTTCTGCGACCGGGAACTGCTGCCGCACGCGGCCGCTCAGGAAGCCGTTCTCTACCCGGCCGCGCGGACCATGCCCGACGCCCGTCTGCTCATCGTGAGCCTGGCCGCCGAACACCGCTGCATCACCGGACTCGTGGACGCGCTGCGCACAGCCGTCGCCCCGGCGGACGCCGTGGCTCACGCCCGGGCCCTGCAGGTCTTCTTCGAGGAACACACCGCCAAGGAGAACGGCCTGGTCCTGCCCCTCCTCGCCATGGCACCCGGGGTCTCCCTGGCCACCCTGCTCGCAGGTCTGCACGACCTCCTCACCCCGCATCCGCCGGCCGGCGGCGACCGGCCCGCCCCCGACGCGAAGGACGACACAACATGAACGCCGCACCCCGTACGGCCGGTACCCTGATCGGCCTGGCCGGCCTCGCCCTGGGAGCAGCCGGGCCGGTGATGCTGCTGCGCGGCCTCGGCGGCCGCAAGGAGATACGCGCGGAACTGGCCGCACAGAGGATCACCTTCCCGGACCGGGGCCTGCCCGACCGACTCGCGCACTTCGCGGGCCGCCCCGTGGAGACCGGTGGCGAGGCCCACGCCTACGCCGAGCTCATCAAGGACCACCTCGCCAAGGCCACCGCGGGCCGCACCTACGCGGAGATCACCGAGGAACTGCACGGAGGCGAGGGCGACCTCGAGAAGCTCGCACAGCTGCGTCAGACCGCCTTCATGGGCGAGACCCTGCGCGCCTCCCTGCTGTCCGCGTACCAGGCGTGGCACCTCACCACCCTGGTCAGCGGCCTCGGTGCCCTGCTGACCGGCACCGGGGTCGCCCTTGTGGCCACGGCGAACGCCCTGGGAGCCGGCCGGCGCTCCTCCTGACCGCGACCGCCGATCCGCTGCGCCGCCCCGGACCACCCCCCGTGGTCCGGGGCGGCGCATGCCTGCCGAGAGGCCGTCCGGCTCCGCCGCGGACACCGGAGCGAGGGACCATTGGCCCACCGGATCGGGACTGGTCGGCCGCGGCGCGGCCCCGCCCGGTGCGACAGGCTGACATCGACCGACCCGGAGGTGTCCCGTGTTCCACCGTAACCAGCATCCGCTCGGCTGTTTCCCCCGCCGACCCCCGTCACGGATGCTGCGCACGGTCCGGGCCGGTCACCGTCCGGCCGCCCGGGCTGTCTGTCCTGATTCCCGGGTGGCCGGGCGAACGCAGCGCCCGAGCCGGACCGGGGGTGCCCGGTGAGCGGGGCACGGGTGATCCGGCAGCAGCACCAGGACGTCGCCGAGCGGCCGTTCATCGTCATCTGGGAATCGACCCGGGCCTGCCCGCTGGCCTGTTTGCACTGCCGTGCCGAGGCCGTACCCAACCGCGACCCGCGCGAGCTGGACACGGCGGCGGCCAAGGACCTGCTGCGCCAGGTCGCCGCGTTCGGCCGGCCCTCCCCGCTGTTCGTCATCACCGGCGGCGACCCGTTCCAGCGGCCCGACCTGAACGAACTGATCGCCTACGGCACCGAAGTGGGCGTCCGCGTCGCCGTGTCGCCGTCCGGCACCCCGACGCTCACCCCGGAGCGGCTGCGGGAGGTGCACGCGGCCGGCGCGGTCGGACTCTCCCTCAGCCTCGACGGATCCACCGCAGAGACTCATGACGGCTTCCGAGGCGTGCCCGGCGTGTTCCGGTGGACGCTCGACGCTTGGGACACCGCCCGCACGATGGGCATGAAGGTGCAGATCAACACCACGGTCGCCCGGCACAACCTGCAGGATTTGCCGGACATCGTCCGCCTCGTGCGCGATCACGGGGCGATGCTGTGGAGCGCCTTCTTCCTGGTGCCCACCGGCCGCGGCAGACAACTCGGCGTCCTCACCCCCGCCGAGACCGAGGACGTACTGAACTTCGTGTACGACGTGGGCCTGACCGTGCCGGCCAAGACCACCGAGGCCCATCACTTCCGCCGGGTGGCGCTCCAGCGCAAGGTCCTCGCGGACACCGGTGACGACCATGTGGCCGTGCTGGGACTCGGGCCGCTCTACCGCGAACTGAGTGAGCGCTCCGCCGAACTGGGCCTGGCCCAGGGAGGCCGGCGGGTGCGGCGCCCGCCGCTGGACGTCAACGCCGCCCGCGGCTTCGTCTTCGTGTCGCACACCGGCACCGTGCACCCCAGCGGCTTCCTGCCCCTGGGCGCGGGCAGTGTACGCACCACGCCGCTGCCCGAGATCTACCGCTCCTCGGAGCTGTTCACCGGCCTGCGCGACGCCGACAGCCTTGGCGGCCGGTGCGGGCGGTGCGAGTTCCGCCGGGTCTGCGGCGGCTCCCGGTCCCGCGCGTACGGCGTCACCGGCGACCCGTACGCCGAGGAACCCTGGTGCGGCTACCAGCCCGGTTCCTTCCCCTACCAGCAGGAGCTGGCGGCGCTGCTGCCCGGTGCCGGCGCGATCCGGCCGGACGGGTCCGGGGCCCCGGCCGCCGAAGGCCCCGACGTCCCACACCCCGGCACCCGGCACCAAGGAGCACTGTGACCGGCAAGCACGACGAGCCCCGGCCCACCGCCGCCCGGTACGGCGGAAGGGAGCAACGGCCGGGGCTGAAGGCCCGCCACCTGCGCGCCCACATCCTGGTCGTGGCGTGGGCCGCCCTGGCGCTGCTCGCGGCCACCGCCCAGCAGAACCTGCCGATCGCCCGCTGGCTGGCGATCCATCTGTTCCTGCTCGGCGCCGCCACCACGGCGGTCCTGCTCTGGAGCGAGTACTTCGCGGTGGCCCTGCTGCACGCGCGGGCCTTCGACGAGCGGTGGAGCGATGCCCGGCTGGCGTCGGCGAACCTCGCCGTGGCCGGGGTGCTGACCGGCGTGTGGGCGGAGATTCCCCTGCTCGTCGGGGCCGCCTGCGCCCTGCTGGTCACCGTGATCGCCGCACACCTGGCCGTGCTGGTGCGCATGGGCCGGGGCGCGCCGGCCGGACGGCTGGCCCCGGTCGTCGGCTTCTACCGGGCCGCCGCGGCCGCCATGGTCGTGGGCGCGGTCCTCGGCTGGCTGCTGGCCACCGGCCGTACCGGACCACAGGGGTTCGCCGGTGTACGCCTGGCGCATGTCCACATCACCCTGCTCGGCTGGATCGGCCTGCCCGTCCTCGGCACACTGTTCATGCTCTGGCCCACCGTGCTCGGCGTGCGCATGGCCGACCGCACCACCAGGGCCGCGCGGTGGGTGCTCGCCCTGACCGGGACCGGCCTCGTGGCCACGGTCGCCGCACTGGCGGCCGGCCCGCAGAGGGCCGCCGCGGCCGGTGTCGCCGTGTACGCCGCCGGGGTGGGCGTCGCCGTCGGACTGTTCGCCCGGACGGCGCGCCGTCCGAACCCGGTGTCGGCCGGAGCGGCCGGGATGCTCGCGGCCGCCGCCGCGTGGCTGCTCGCCGGCGTCGTGGCGGATGCCGCGGTCCTCGCCGCCGGGACACCGGCCGACGCCCAGGAGGCCATCGGCTCCCTGGTCCTGGTGTGGCTCGTCGGCTTCGTCGCGCAAATCCTGATCGGTGCCCTCACCTATCTGCTGCCGATCGTGCTCGCCTCCGGCGCACAGCGGCGGGCCGCGCTGCGAGCGGTGCTGGAGCGGGGCTGGGTGACCCGTCTGGTGACACTCAACGCCGGTGTGGCGCTGCTGGCGCTTCCGCTGCCCGATCCGGCCGGCACGGCGGGCGTGGTGCTGGCCGCGGTCTCCGGCGCGGCGTTCGTCGCCCTTGCCGCCTCGGTCCTGCTGCGGAGCGCGCGCGACGGGCGCGGAGCGCCGGACGGCTCCGGCGGCTCCTCCCGGCGGCCCGCCCTGCTGGGCACGGCGGCCGGCGCCGCGCTGACCGTGCTGGCCGTGCTCGCCGCCAACAGCGGCGGTGGGGCCGGCGGCCCGGCTGTCGCCTCGGGGGCGGGCTCCGGCGCCGCCGCCACGCGCACCGTCGAGGTCACCCTGGAGAACATGCGCGTCCGTCCCGCCCGCATCGACGTCGCCGCGGGCACCGCCCTGCGCCTGGAGGTCACCAACACCGACGCCCAGCGGCACGACCTCAAGGTGGAGGACGGGCCCGCCACCCCGCTGCTCGCCCACGGCCAGAGCCGCACCCTCGACCTCGGGCCGGTCACCGAGGACCGCGAGGCCTGGTGCACCCTGCCCGGACACCGCGCGGCCGGTATGACCCTGGACATCGTCGTCCGTGACACGGACGACGGCTCCACCCACCAGGCGGCCGGTGACCCGCACGGCGATTCCGCCCACGAGTCCGCCGGTGACACGCACAGCGGCCACTCCGCGCCCGACAACGGCACCGGCCTCGACCTCGGCGCCGACTTCTCCCGGGGCTGGCAGGAGCGCGGCGCCGGCCTCGCCCCCGCCCCCGGCGGCCGGCTCCACAAGGTGGAACTGCGCGCCGACCACACCACCGTCGAGGTCGCCCCCGGTGTGAAACAGCAGATGTGGACCTTCGGCGGCACCGCCCCGGGCCCCACCTTGCGCGGCAAGGTCGGCGACGTCTTCGAGATCACCCTGATCAACGACGACAAGGGCATGGGCCACGGCATCGACTTCCACGCCGGTGCCCTCGCCCCCGACCGGCCCATGCGCACCCTCCAGTCCGGGGAACGCCTGGTCTACCGGTTCCGTGCCGAGAAGGCCGGAGCCTGGCTGTACCACTGCAGTACCGCCCCCATGCTCCAGCACATCGGCAACGGCATGTACGGCGCCGTCGTCATCGATCCGCCCGGCCTGAAGGAGGTGGACCACGAATACGTCCTGGTCTCCTCCGCGCTCTATCTGGGCACCCCGGGCAGCGCCGCCCAGGTGGCCAAGATGCGTGAGGGCACTCCCGACGCCTGGGTCTTCAACGGAGTCGCCGCCCAGTACGCGAAGCGGCCGCTGACCGTGAAGGCCGGTGAACGGGCCAGGTTCTGGGTGATCGACGCCGGTCCGAGCGACCCGGTCGCCTTCCACATCGTGGGCACCGTCTTCGACACGGTGTACAAGGAAGGCGCCTACCTTCTGACACCCGACAGGCCCGGCGGGGCGCAGGTCCTCGACCTGGCGCCCGCGCAAGGCGGGTTCGTCGAGACCACGTTCCCCGAGGCCGGGCACTACTCCTTCGTCGACCACGACATGCGGCACGCCGAGGCCGGGGCACACGGCACCGTGGAGGTGAGCCGGTAGTGGACACCGTAGGACTGTGGTCCCTGGTGCGCTTCGCGCACGTGGCCGGCGCCGCACTGTGGGTCGGCGGACAGCTGGCCCTGTCCCTGGTGGTCCTGCCGCTCGCCAGACGCCTGCTCGCCGCCGACGCCAAGGACCGCTTCACCGCCGAGGCGGGACGACGCTTCGGGCTGCTCACGGGTGCCCTGTTCCTGCCGGTGCAGCTCGGCACGGGCGTCGCCATGGCCTGGCACAAGGGCGTCACCTGGGCGTCCCTCGCCGAGCCCGGCTACGGCCGCACGCTCGCGGCCAAACTGGCCCTGTTCCTCGTGGTCATGGCCGCCGCGGCCGCACACGGCATCGCCCACTCGCGCCACCGCACCGACCTGGCCCGCGGCCTCGCCGTCGTCTCCCTCGTCGGCTCGCTGGGCGTCGTCCTGCTCGCCACAGCCCTCCCGGCGACGTAGGGGTGTCGTTCGGCCGCGGGCGATGGGCCGGGTGGCCCTCGTCACACGCCCGGCGGCGGCGCAGGGTGGGATTCAGAGGCAGTCCCCTCCACACCGGAGGTTCCCGGACGGCGAGGAGCCACCATGAAGACCGACAAGATCGACGCCCGCGCGTTGGAGACGCTGCTGGCCGCGGCGGTGGCGGCACCGTCGATCCACAATACCCAGCCCTGGCGCTTCGGCTTCGACCTGAGCACCCGGTCGGTCACCGTCCACGCCGACCGCAGCCGCTCCCTGGCACTGGCCGACCCGGCGGGGCGCGCCCTGTACCTGTCCGCCGGCTCGGCGGTGCTCAACCTGCGGGTCGCCGCCGCCCATCTCGGCTGGCAGCCCGTCGCGCACCTGCTGCCGGACCCCTACGATCCCGACCTGCTCGCCACCGTGCAGCTGACCCTCCCCGCCACCGCTCCGCCGGACCACCGCACGCTGTACGCGGCCGTGGCCCGGCGTCACTCCAGCCGGATGCCGTTCACCGGCCGTCCGGTGCCCGAGCCGGTCGTCGCCGAGCTGGTCACCGCCGCGCGGGCCGAGGGGGCCCACCTGTACGTTCCGGACATCGTCCAGACGCGCCGACTGCTGCGGGTCACCTCGGCGGCCGAACTGCGCAACGCCGCGGACAAGGCGCGTACGGCCGAGAGCCGCGCCTGGATAGCGCCGCCCGGAGCGAGTCCCTACGGGATCCCGTTCACCACCTCCCGCCCGCTGGACGCTTCCGGGCGCATGCCGATGCGCGACTTCACCGGCCGGCCGCCCGCGCCCGGACGGCCGCGGCTACCGTTCGAGCGGCACGCCCAGGTGGCCCTGCTGTGGACCGTCGGCGACCGGCCGCGTGACTGGCTGCTGGCGGGCCAGGCACTCGAACGCGCTCTGCTGGTGGCCACCGCGCACGGGGTGCGGACCTCGCTGCTCCACCAGGCCATGGAATGGCCGGACCTGCGGGGGGCGATGAGGCCTCCCTCCGTCAAATGGTGCAGCCCCCACGTGCTGATCCGTTTCGGTTACGGCCCCGAGGCCCGGGGAACTCTCACCCCGCGGGCCGCGGCACATCCGGCCGAACGGCAGGTCGGGCCCGCCGTTCGGACCTCTGCACCCGGGACCGCCGGTCCCGGGTGGTGAGGACTGACGGCCCACGCACCGCCGCGTTCCGCAGCCGATAGTGGTCGTGGGAGGCCGGCGCACAGCCCGGTACCCGCGGCGCCGACTGAAACGGGCCGCACCGCGAACAGGGAGGACGGACGGCATGCTCCAGCCGTCGAGCAAGTCGAATCGAGCACCGGGACCCGGCCCCGCCGTGACCGGCCGCGCCTGGCTGATGCTGGCCCTGGCCACCGTCGGCTTCGCCGTGAACTTCTGGGCATGGGCCCTGCTCAGCCCTCTCGCCCCCCGGCTGCAGGACTCCTTGGGCCTGTCCTCGTTCCAGCAGTCGCTGCTGGTGGCCGTCCCGGTGATCGTGGGCTCACTGGGCCGCATCCCGGTCGGCGCCCTCACCGACCGCTTCGGCGGACGGGTGATGTTCCCGCTCGTCTCCTTGGCCACCACCGTGCCCGTGCTCTACCTGGGCCTGGCCGGGCACTCCTCGTTCGCCGCGCTGCTGATCGGCGGCTTCTTCCTGGGGATCGGCGGCACCGCCTTCGCCATCGGCGTGCCCTTCGTGAGTGCCTGGTTCCCGCCCGAACGCCGGGGCCTGGCCATCGGCGTCTTCGGAGCCGGCATGGGCGGCACCGCGATCAGTGCCCTCACCACGGTGAAGCTGGTCGACGCGAACGGCATGGCCAACCCCTTCGTGATCACCGCCGTCGTGCTGGCCGCGTACGCGGCGCTCGCGGCCTTCGTGCTGCGCGACGCACCCGGACGCACCGTGCCCACCGAGCCGCTGGCCCGCCGGATGGGCGACACCTTCAAGCTGAGTGTCACCTGGCAGGCGTCCGCCCTGTACGCGGTGGCCTTCGGCGGCTACGTCGCCTTCTCGGTGTACCTGCCCACCTACCTCAAGACCGGCTACAGCCTCACCCAGGCGGACGCGGCCAACCGCATGGCCGGGTTCGTACTCCTGGCCGTGGCCATGCGGCCGGTCGGTGGCTGGCTGTCGGACCGCATCGGCCCGGTGCGGGTACTGAGCGGCTCCCTGGGTCTGGTGACCGTCGGAGCGCTCGTCCAGGCGTTCACCCCGGCCCTGGCGCCCGTCGGCACCATCGCGTTCCTGGCCATGGCCGCGGCACTCGGCGCGGGAAGCGGCGCCGTCTTCGCCCTGGTGGCCCTGCTGGCCCCGGCGAACAAGGTCGGATCGGTCACCGGCATCGTCGGCGCGGCGGGCGGCCTGGGCGGCTTCCTGCCCCCGCTGGTGATGGGCGCCCTGTACGGCGCGTACGGCTCCTACGCCCTGGGCCTGGTCCTGCTGGCCCTGGTGGCTGTCGCCGCCCTGGTCTACACCGCAACCGGTGTCCGCCGCGAAACCGAACGCCGGGTCCCCGCCGCCCAGTCGCACTGACCCGCCCGAAACCCCAGAAGGAGGTAACACCATGTGCGAGTACTGCGGCTGCCAGTCCCTCACGACGATCGACGAACTCACCCGTGAGCACGACGAGGTGGTGCAACTGATCAGCCACGTCCGGGACGCCCGCCGCGACGGCGACATCGACCGGATGGCGGAGCTGGCCCGCCGGATCGGCGACGTACTCGAACCCCACACCGAGGTCGAGGAGCACGGGCTGTTCCCCGCGCTGGCCGACGACTTCCCGGAGCAGCTGGCCGCCCTCCAGGAGGAACACCGGCAGGTCGAATCCGTGCTGGCGGAGGCCGCGGCCGGCACGCCGCAGGACGCCGGCTGGCCCGACCGGCTCATCCGGATGCTCGATCTGCTGCGTCTGCACATCCTCAAGGAACAGGACGGTGTCTTCCCCGCCGCGCTGGCGGCGCTGTCCACCGAGCAGTGGGAGGCGGTCGAGGCGGTGCGGGCCCGCGCCGGCACCCGCATGGAGCAGCCGACAGGCTGAGGCGTGGACCGGGCCGACCGGCCCGGTCCGCCCCCGCTCGGAGTGAAAGGAGGGTACAAAGGGACTGGCGATCAAAAAGACGCACTGATTCCGAATATCTGTCCGGTGGTCAGGTAAGACGAGCCAGTGCGTACAACCGCTGGGTCCCGAGCGGGCATGCCACGGACGCGAGGCGTCCGGGAAGGAGCGATGGAGTGAGCACGGAGGCGAGCCCGACACCGGGAAGGACGGGCCGGGGGAGCAACTCCCCGGGCATGGACGGTGAGGTGGCTCAGGCACTGGTCCGCTCACGCCGCTTCTTCACCCGGGCGGAGGTGTCCGGGGACCTTCGCTCGATGCACCGCAAGGGCGGCCGTCAGGCGGACGAGTTCTACCGGGACCGGTGGTCGCACGACAAGGTGGTGCGCTCCACCCACGGAGTGAACTGCACCGGCTCCTGCTCGTGGAAGGTGTACGTCAAGGACGGCATCATCACCTGGGAGTCCCAGCAGACCGACTATCCGTCGGTCGGCCCGGACAGCCCCGAGTACGAACCCCGCGGCTGTCCCCGGGGCGCGGCCTTCTCCTGGTACACCTACTCGCCGACCCGGGTCCGCTACCCGTATGTGCGCGGCGTGCTGCTGGGGATGTACCGGGAGGCCAAGGCACGGCTCGGCGACCCGGTGGCCGCCTGGGCGGACATCGTCAACGACCCCGAGCGCTCCCGCCGCTACAAGCGGGCCCGGGGCAAGGGCGGGCTGGTCCGGGCGACCTGGGCCGAAGCCACGGAGATGGCCGCCGCCGCGCACGTCCACACCATCAAGGAGTACGGTCCGGACCGGCTCGCCGGGTTCTCCCCGATTCCCGCCATGTCGATGGTCTCCCACGCCGCGGGGGCGCGCTTCTACTCCCTGCTCGGCGGGGTCATGCTCTCCTTCTACGACTGGTACGCCGATCTGCCCGTGGCCTCGCCGCAGGTGTTCGGCGACCAGACCGACGTACCGGAGTCCGGCGACTGGTGGGACGCCGGGTATCTCATCATGTGGGGCTCCAATGTGCCGGTGACCCGGACCCCGGACGCCCACTGGATGGCCGAGGCCCGCTACCGCGGGCAGAAGGTGGTCGCGGTCTCCCCGGACTACGCGGACAACGTGAAGTTCGCCGACGAGTGGCTGGCCGCCCAGCCCGGCACGGACGGCGCGCTGGCGATGGCCATGGGACACGTGGTCCTCAAGGAGTTCTTCGTCGACCGGCAGACGCCGTACTTCACCGACTACGTCCAGCGGTTCACCGATCTGCCCTTCCTGGTCGCCCTCGACGAGCGCGAGGAAGAGCCCGGCACGTACGCGCCCGGGAAGTTCCTCACCGCCTCCGACCTCGGCGGCGACCAGGCCCGCGCCGAGAACGCCGAGTTCAAGACCGTGCTGCTGGACGGTGCCACCGGCCTGCCCGTGGTGCCGGGCGGCACCCTCGGTGACCGCTTCGGTGAGGCCGGCGCAGGGAAGTGGAACCTCGATCTCGGCGACATCCGGCCCCTGTTGTCCGCCGAGGGCGGTGACGAGGCGGCGGCCGTTGTCGAGCTGCCCCGCTTCGACGCCCCGGACGGCGCCGCCGCACGGCTGCGGCGCGGAGTGCCGGTGCGCCGGGTCGCGGGGCGGCTGGTGACCACGGTGTACGACCTGCTGCTCGCCCAGTACGGCGTGGCCCGCGAAGGACTGCCCGGGAACTGGCCCACCGGCTACGACGACGCCGACGAGCCGTACACCCCGGCGTGGCAGGCCGGGATCACCGGTGTGGACGCGGACCGGGCGGCACGGATCGCCCGGGAGTTCGCCGCCAACGCCGAGGACTCCCACGGCCGTTCGATGATCATCATGGGGGCGGGGACCAACCACTGGTTCCACTCGGACACCATCTACCGGGCGTTTCTGACCCTGACCACCCTCACCGGATGCCAGGGCGTCAACGGCGGCGGCTGGGCGCACTACGTCGGCCAGGAGAAGGTCCGCCCGATCACCGGCTACTCCACGATCGCCACCGCCTCCGACTGGAACCGTCCCGCCCGCCAGATGATCCAGACCGCCTACTGGTATCTGCACAGCGACCAGTTCCGCTACGACCCCTTCTCCGCCGACACCCTCGCCGCGGCGGGCGACGGCGGCGGACCGTTCGCGGGGAAGAGCACCGCGGACGTCATCGCGGCCTCGGCCCGGATGGGCTGGATGCCCTCCTACCCGACCTTCGACCGCAATCCGCTCGACCTGGCCGACGAGGCCGAGGCGTCGGGCGTCCCGGTCGCCGATCACGTGGTCGGTGAACTGAAGGCGGGGCGGCTCGGATTCGCGGGCGAGGACCCCGACGCGCCGGAGAACTACCCGCGGGTCCTCACCGTCTGGCGGGCCAACCTGCTGGGGTCGTCGGCCAAGGGCAACGAGTACTTCCTCAAACACCTGCTGGGCA
Source organism: Streptomyces sp. NPDC031365 (assembly GCF_055569765.1). Lineage (NCBI taxonomy): Bacteria > Bacillati > Actinomycetota > Actinomycetes > Kitasatosporales > Streptomycetaceae > Streptomyces > Streptomyces sp. NPDC031365. The sequence continues at coordinate 66,674 of NZ_JBVIIM010000037.1, forward strand.
CCGACCACTCGGTGCGCGCCACCGAGGCCCCGCCCGAGGCCCGTCCCCGGGACGTGGTGTGGCACGACGAGGCCCCGGAGGGCAAGCTCGACCTGCTGCTCACCCTCGACTTCCGGATGACCAGCACCACCGTCTTCTCCGACATCGTGCTGCCCGCGGCGACCTGGTACGAGAAGTACGACCTGTCCAGCACGGACATGCACCCCTTCGTGCACTCGTTCAACCCGGCGATCTCCCCGCCGTGGCAGACCCGTACCGACTTCGACATCTTCCACACCCTGGCCAAGGAGTTCAGCCGCCAGGCCGCCGACCACCTCGGCGTGCGCAACGACCTGGTGGCCGCTCCGCTGCTGCACGACACCCCCGACGCGATGGCCAACCCGCACGGCACGGTGCGGGACTGGAAGGCGGGGGAGTGCGAGCCGGTGCCCGGCCGCACCATGCCGAAGCTGATCACCGTGGAACGCGACTACGGCGCCGTCGCCGACAAGATGGGCGCCCTCGGTCCCCTGCTGGACTCCCTGGGCGCCACGACCAAGGGCGTCACCTTCAAGGTGGAGCGCGAACTGGAGTACCTGCGGCACAAGAACGGCACCGTGCGCGGCGGAGCCGCCGACGGCCGCCCCTCGATCGCCCGCGACTCCCACGCCTGCGAGGCGATCCTCGCCCTGTCCGGCACCACCAACGGCCATCTCGCCACCCAGGGCTTCCACACCCTGGAGGCCCGTACCGGCACCCGGCTCGCCGATCTGGCCGCCGAGCACGAGGGCAAGCAGATCACCTTCGCCGACACCCAGGCCGCCCCCGTCCCGGTCATCACCTCGCCCGAGTGGTCCGGCTCGGAGACCGGCGGGCGGCGCTACTCGCCGTTCACCGTCAACGTCGAGCGGTCCAAGCCCTGGCATACGCTGACCGGCCGCCAGCACTTCTACCTCGACCACGACTGGATGGCCGCCCTCGGCGAGCAACTACCCGTGTACCGGCCCCCGTTGAACATGCACGCGCTCTTCGACGAGCCACGCCTCGGCGAGACGGGCGAACTCGGCGTGACCGTGCGCTACCTGACCCCGCACAACAAGTGGTCCATCCACTCCGAGTACCAGGACAACCTCTTCATGCTGTCCCTGTCCCGGGGCGGTCCGCACATCTGGATGAGCACCCAGGACGCGGCGAAGGTGGGGGTGAGGGACAACGACTGGATCGAGGCCGTGAACCGCAACGGCGTGGTCGCAGCCCGTGCGGTCGTCTCGCACCGCATGCCCGAGGGCACCGTGTACATGTACCACGCACAGGACCGGCTGATCGACGTGCCCCGCACCGAGACCACCGGCCGGCGCGGCGGCATCCACAACTCCCTCACCCGCCTGCTGATCAAGCCCAGCCATCTCATCGGCGGCTACGCCCAGCTCTCCTACGCCTTCAACTATCTCGGCCCGACCGGCAACCAGCGCGACGAGGTCACCGTCATCCGCCGCCGCACCAACCAGGAGGTGACGTACTGATGCGCGTCATGGCACAGATGGCGATGGTGATGAACCTCGACAAGTGCATCGGCTGCCACACCTGCTCGGTCACCTGCAAGCAGGCGTGGACCAACCGCACCGGTGTCGAGTACGTGTGGTTCAACAACGTCGAGACCCGGCCCGGTCAGGGCTATCCACGCCGCTACGAGGACCAGGAGCGGTGGCGCGGTGGCTGGGAGCTCAACAAGAAGGGCCGGCTCGCGCTCAAGGCGGGCGGCCGGTTCAAGAAGCTGATCACCATCTTCGCCAACCCGGTCCTGCCGTCCCTGGACGACTACTACGAGCCCTGGACGTACGACTACGAGACCCTGACCAACGCGCCGCTGCAGGAGCACACCCCGGTCGCCCGCCCCAAGTCCCTGATCACCGGCAAGGACATGAAGATCTCGTGGTCGGCGAACTGGGACGACGACCTCGGTGGATCGTCCGAGCACGGCGAGAAGGACGTGCTGCTCAACCAGGTCTCGGAGAAGATCAAGCTCGAGTTCGAGCAGACCTTCATGTTCTACCTGCCGCGGATCTGCGAGCACTGCCTCAACCCGTCCTGCGCGGCGTCCTGCCCCTCCGGCGCGATCTACAAGCGCGAGGAGGACGGCATCGTCCTGGTCGACCAGGACAAGTGCCGCGGCTGGCGGATGTGCGTGACCGGATGCCCGTACAAGAAGGTGTACTTCAACCACCGCACCGGCAAGGCCGAGAAGTGCACGTTCTGCTTCCCGCGCGTCGAGGTCGGTCTGCCCACCGTCTGCTCCGAGACCTGCGTCGGCCGGCTGCGCTACATCGGGCTCGTCCTCTACGACGCGGACAAGGTCCTGGAAGCCGCGTCCACCCCCGACGACAAGGACCTCTACGAGGCCCAGCGGGGGGTCTTCCTCGACCCCAACGACCCACAGGTGATCGCCGAGGCGGAGAAGGCGGACATTCCGCGGGACTGGATCGAGGCCGCGCAGCGCTCCCCGATCCATGCCCTGATCAACACCTTCAAGGTGGCGCTGCCGCTGCATCCGGAGTACCGCACCATGCCCATGGTCTGGTACATCCCGCCGCTGTCCCCGGTGGTCGACGCCGTACGGGACACCGGCCGGGACGCCGAGGACCACGGCAACCTCTTCGCCGCCGTGGACGCCCTGCGCATTCCCGTCGACTACCTGGCCCAGCTGTTCACCGCCGGTGACCCGGCGCCGGTGGACGCGGTGCTGCGCCGGCTGGCCGCCATGCGTGCCTACATGCGGGACATCAACCTCGGCCGCGAACCGGACGCCTCCATCCCGGAGTCCGTCGGCATGGGCGAGGAGCAGATGTACGACATGTACCGGCTGCTGGCCCTCGCCAAGTACGACGAGCGGTACGTCATCCCGACCGCCCACGCCGAACAGGCCCACAGCCTCGAGGAACTGGCCACCGAGTGCAGCCTCGACTACGAGGGCGGTCCCGGCATGGGAGGCTCCGGCCCCTTCGGCGAGACCTCCGGCGGAGCCGCCCCGATCGCGGTGGAGAGCTTCCACGCCCTGCGCGACCGTCAGACCTCCGACACTTCCGCGGCCCCCACCGGCAAGGAGACCCGCGTCAACCTCCTCAACTGGGACGGCAAGGGCAGTCCGCCGGGCCTCTTCCCGCCCGGGAACGGTGACAGTCCAAGCAGCCCGGACAGCGGCGGAGAGGTCGAACCGAAGCCATGAGGAACAAACTCAAACTCAGGCCCGCGAACCGGGTCCAGCCCTGGCACACCTATGCCTGGCAGATCCAGTCCCTGCTCCTCGGCTACCCCGGCGAGGACCAGCCCGGAGATCTGTCCCTGGCCCGGCGGACGGCGCCCGCGCTGCCCGCCGGGGTGGGCGAACCCCTGCTCCGTTTCATCGAGCATGCCGAGGACGCGGGCACCGAAGCGATGGCCGCCGCCTACGTGGCCACCTTCGACCTCCGCAAGCGCTGCTGCCCGTATCTCACCTACTACGCTCACGGCGACACCCGTAAGCGGGGCCTCGCCCTGGTGCGTCTGAAGCAGGCCTACGCCAGGGCCGGCTGGCGGCTCGGCGAGGACGAGCTGCCCGACCACCTCGCCGTCGTCCTGGAGTTCGCCGCCGCGGACCCGGCGACCGGCATGCGCCTGCTCACCGAGCACCGGGCCGGCCTGGAACTGCTGCGCCTCGCCCTCCGTGACGACCAGGCTCCCTGGGCGGACCTGCTGAGCTCCGTCTCCGCCACCCTGCCCGCGCTCGCCGGCGACGAACGCGACGCGGTCGCCCGGCTCGCCGCCGAGGGACCGCCCGAGGAACAGGTGGGCCTCGACCCCTACGCGCCACCCCAGTACATGCCCGCCCCGTCCGCCGGAGGCCCTCGATGAGCGTGACCCAGCCCCACCTCACCCTGGCGGTGGAATCCGGCACCGGCGGCATCCTGCTGTGGATCGTGCTGCCCTATCTCAGCCTCGCGGTGTTCGTCCTCGGCCATGTCTGGCGCTACCGCTACGACAAGTTCGGCTGGACCACCCGCTCCTCGCAGCTCTACGAACGGCGCCTGCTGCGCATCGGCAGCCCGCTGTTCCACTTCGGCATCCTCTTCGTGCTGCTCGGCCACATCGGCGGACTGCTCATCCCTGAGAGCTGGACGGACGCCGTCGGGATCAGCGAGCACACCTACCACGTCCTCGCGGTCGTCGTCGGCACCATCGCAGGCGTCTGCACCATCGGCGGACTGGCCATCCTGATCTACCGGCGGCGCACCGTGGGCCCGGTCTTCTCGGCCACCACGCGCAACGACAAGGCCATGTACCTTTCCCTGGCCGTGACCATCGGGCTGGGCCTGGCCGCGACCGTGGCGGCGAACATCGTCGGCGGGGGCTACAACTACCGCGAGACCATCTCCCCGTGGTTCCGCTCGATCTTCTACCTGCAACCCGACCCGGACCTGATGACCGGCGTCCCGGTGCTCTTCCAGATGCACGCCCTGAGCGCCCTGCTGCTCTTCGCGGCCTGGCCCTTCACCCGGCTTGTCCACATGCTCACGGCGCCCCTGGGGTATCTCACCCGTCCCTACATCGTCTACCGCAGCCGTGACACCCAGCTCGGCTCCCGCGCCCCGCACCGGGGCTGGGAGCGCATCCGGTAGCGCCGGGTCACGCATGGGTACCCGAAGGGCGCCGAGTGTCCGCTGAACGGAGCTCAGATGGGCCACGGTGGCGGCGAGTTCCCGCTTCAGCGCCTGCTTCTGCAGCTCGAGACGGACCAGATCGTCCTGGAGTCTTCGGCGGTGATCTCGGCGTTGTGCGCCGAACGGGTCGCGGTGATCCTGTGTTCCCCCTCGTCCTCACGCCATCGAACCACACCATCTCGCCGTGCGGAATCCGCCGTGTGCCACCGACGGAATGACGGATCACACCGAATCGGAGGGGACCGCGGGAACGTGTGAACGGGGGCGGGGGGGGGGGGGGGGGGGGGGGGGGGGGGGGGGGGGCGTGCTTGCGGCGCGGCGCTTGGCGCTGGACCGCCGTCGGCGCATCTCTGTTTC